>JAHFFI010000019.1 GCA_023248025.1 Candidatus Omnitrophota bacterium | reverse complement strand
GCGCGCCCGTGAAGATCACGTGGAACGTAATGCAGGCCAAAAGGGCGGATTCCGGCATTACATGCTAAAAGAAATTTTCGAACAGCCCGGTATTATCACGGCTATTTTGCGCGAGCGCGTTAAGAGTGGACGAATCCATTTTGATGAATTAAAAATTAAGTCGGTAGAATTACAAAAGATCAAGCGTATTGTCATGATTGCCTGTGGCACGGCGTATCACGCGGGACTCGTGGGCAAATATATTTTTGAAGAAATGACGGGACTGCCTGTCTGGGTGGATACGTCTTCAGAATTCCGATACCGTAATCCTAATGTCGGAAAAGACACGCTGGTTATCGCTATCTCGCAGAGCGGTGAAACAGCCGACACACTTGCGGGTTTGCGTGAGGCGCGTAAAAAAGGCGCATTGACGCTCACGGTGTGCAACGTACTCGGAAGCACTTTATCGCGCGAGGCAAAAGGTGTCATTTACACACACGCGGGGCCTGAAATCGCGGTGGCATCGACAAAAGCATACACCGCACAGCTCGCGACACTTTATCTTTTAGCATTTTACTTATGTGCGCTTCGCAATGCGTTGCCAAAGAAACGCCTGACTCAGCTCCTCAAAGAATTTTTCTATGTCCCGTCCCACATGCAGCATATTTTGGACCAATATAAAAAAGAAGAAAAAGACTGGGCTCAGAATGCACACGATTTTAATATCCGCTACCATGCACAACTAGAAAAATATTTCAAGGCGGATCCTGCCAAACGCAAGCGCTCGCCGAACGGTTTCTTTTTGTATCTTGGGAGGGGCATTAATTTTCCGAATGCGCTGGAGGGCGCATTAAAATTGAAAGAAATTTCTTATATCCCGGCGGAAGGGTATCCTGCGGGTGAAATGAAACACGGTCCCATAGCCCTTATCGATGAGAACCCTTGGGTGATATGCATCGCGCCCCAATCCAAGACTTACGACAAAATGATATCCAATATGCAGGAGATACGTGCGCGCGGCGGGATGATTATCCCCATCGTGACACAGGGTGATATGGAAATTAAGAAACTCAATCCACTTTATACGATTGAAGTCCCGAAAATTTTGGAAGCCTTCTCGCCGTTCCTCACCGTGGTGCCGCTGCAACTTATTGCCTACTGTGTAGCACTCGAGTTCGGCGAGGATATAGACCAGCCGCGAAACCTCGCAAAATCTGTCACCGTTGAATAAGTCATCCACCGCATCCACCATCCGTTTGGCGCCTGGAATCGGGTATTCTTTTCGGCTGTGTTATTGCAACCCTATCATTTCTACTGACCCGACGGGTGGCAAAGGACGAGGTCTATTTGTCCGGAGCCGCCAATGGACGGCGAGGACAAATAGATCTCGTCCTTTGACAGGACCCGTCGGTGGACGAGCGTTATGATAGGCACGTTGTATGTAGTGGCTACGCCGATTGGCAATCTTAAGGATATGAGTTTTCGTGCTGTTGAGGTCTTAAAGTCCGTTGATTTTATCGCCTGTGAAGATACGCGCCATTCGAAGATACTGCTGGACCATTATGCCGTGCAAAAACCGCTCCTCAGTTTTTTTGATGCGTCTGAAAAAAGAAAAACACCCATGATTATAAGCCGACTCCAGAATGGGGAGAACGCGGCGTTGATCTCGGATGCGGGAACGCCGGGCATCGCGGACCCGGGCTATCGCCTGATCAACGAAGCCATCCAACGCGGGATACACATCGAATTTATTCCCGGCCCATCGGCGCTCATTGCGGCTCTCGTACTTTCGGGTCTTCCAACCGACCGTTTTGTGTTTGAAGGTTTTTTTCCTATAAAATCAGGACAAAAAAAAACAAAACTTGAGTCCTTGAAAGATGAAGAACGCACGGTGATATTTTATGAATCACCACACCGTATTTTAAAAACGCTACTGGTCATGCAGGAAGTGCTGGGGGATGTGCCGGTGGTTATTGCGAGAGAAATTACAAAAAAGTTTGAAGAAGTGGTACGGGCCCGCGTTAGTGAAGTGATTGCTCATTTTTCGGGTAAGAGGGTGTTGGGGGAGTTTGTTGTGCTCTTCAATTTAAAGTCTCTGAAGACAGAGGACAGGAAACAGAAAACAGTCCAATGACTGATATTCAGTTCCGTGCCTGGCACAAAAAAGAAAAGAAAATGTTCTACCGGGCCTATCAAAAATTGACGCATCTTTTGCTTTGTAACGACGATAAAGGAAAAAACGGCGGGAAAGGAGTTCCTGTCATGCGCGCTCATTTTGAGGATTGTACGGTGATGGAACATACGACGCTTATTGATCGTAATGGCGTTGAAATCTTCGAGGGCGACATCGTGAGCGTCAGAGCCGGCTCGAAAAAATTCGAGGACATCGTTCCTGATGTGCCGGATCTTTTTCGTTCGAGGAAAATACATCCTTTGAAAGCATTGTTTGAAAAACACAGAATTACGAGCATTCCGGCGGATGCAGAGATTGAGGTGGTGGGGAATGTATTTCAAAAAAGGTGACAGTAATCAGTATTCAGTAGTCAGGAAAAAAATATTAAATATTGTTTTTCTTCTCTTTCTTTCCCTTATTGCTGACTACTGTCTACTGACTGCTTATTCTTACGCAGAAATTCAGTCAGTGGAGTGGAGTGATCTCTCTGACAAAAATATCACGGCTCAGGGCAAAGCAGCGCTTACGTATCACAAAAGTGACTGGAAACACGCCGAGAGCGAGCATTTTGTGTATCACTACACCGATGAGAAAGAGACCGAAACAGTCACTATTCATTCAGAAGTTTATTACAAGTGGGTGAAAGAGCTATTTGGCGTCACTGAAGACATTTGGAAGACAAAAGCGCATGTGTTTGTGTTTCAGAACAAGGATGACTGGAAGGATTTCAGCTCAAAAAACGGCGCCGGTATAGAAGGCGATGCCTTCACAAACGGTCAGGAACTTTTTATTTATCGGGAACCGTATTATTTGGCGCCCAAGAAAGCTTTGGCGCATGAGATGACGCACGTCATTTTGTTTCGTTTCCTCAAAGGACCCATCCCGCTCAGCTTAAATGAAGGCTTCGCCGAATTCATGAGTTACAAAGCGATCGCCATGCAGGAAGGCGTGGGGGATCTCGACATACGTGTTTTACAGCTATTGCCGCCGGAGCAATATATTCCACTGAAAGATATTACAGCCATGACGCAATACCCAAAAGATCAGGCGAAGGTGATGTTCTTCTACCAGGAAAGCGAACTTCTAGCGCGATTTCTTCTATTGAATTGGAAAGGAGAAAAATTTTATAATTTTCTGCAAACGCTTTCTAAAGGCGAACCTTTTTTTGAGGCAATAGGTGAAGTTTACGGTTTTGAAAAGGAAAAATTCGAAGAAGATTTTAAAAACTTCGCCATCAAAAAAATAGTATAAAAAAACTGCTTCCAGAAGAAAGGATTAAATGGAAATACGAGCGACATGCCTAAATTGTATGGATGGACGGGTGCAATTACCCGTTTTGCTATGGATCAAAGAGAATTATACGGTGGATTTTGTAGACGTGATCACCGAAGCGGGGATGGACGGTGTTTTGTCCGACCAGGAAGACATCAGGGAAGTGCTGCGAAGCATTACCATTTCTGTTAACGTCAATAAATCATTTAAGTTTTTTGTCGCGGGTCATTTTGACTGCCGCGGAAACCCTGTCGAAGAAAAAATTCATTGTCAGCAAATTAAAAGGGCCGTGGAACGCTTAAAAAACTATTGGCCTAATCATGACATCATCGGACTTTGGGTCGATAAGAATTGGCAAGTTTCAGTTATTTCGCAGGGATAAAATAATAAAACAGCGGCAACCTTTCGGCTGCCGCTGCGGAAGGTTTGGTTCGTTAGAAATTATACGACTACCGCTGATTTCACAGTGTCGAGAGCTGCTTTGTAATTGGGCTCTTGGGTCACTTCTTTTACAATTTCCTGGTAAGCGATCTTGCCGTTTTTATCGATGATGATTACCGCGCGCGATAAAAGACCTAATTCCTTGATATACAGACCGAATTTATTCGCGAAATCACGGTCTTTATAATCAGAAACAACTTTCACGGCCGATATGCTATGGGCGCCACAAAAGCGCTTTTGGGCGAAAGGCAGATCCATGCTGATCGTAAGGATGACAGCATTGGTTGATCCGGCCTCCTGATTGAATTTTTTAGTTTGAATTTCGCAAACCGGTGTGTCCAGAGACGGCACTGAGCTGATAACCACCGTTTTACCCCTAAAATCGGATAATTTAACCGGTTTTAGATCATTGTCGACAACCGTAAAATCGGGGGCCATATCGCCAATTTTGACCTCATTGCCTGTGAGGGTGAGGGGATTGCCTTTAAAAGTGATCATATTCTTTCTTTCCATTGAGTGGTCTCCTATTAGTATGGGGGGTATCCTAACACACTCCCTTAAAAACGGCCATTGACAATGACGAGCATCGGATGTATATTTGAACCAATCAACTTTAACCTTTTAAACGGGTCCAGAGAGGCCTGTAAAGGAGAGCAAATGAAAACGATGGTTTTTTATGGCCCACAAGCACAAGCGCGTGGGATTTTTTTTCGCCGTACGGTGTGGCGGAATGCCGTATGTTAATCTTAGATGCTCCCTCGATGGCCCGAACCATCGTACGCATGGCGCATGAGATCCTGGAAAAGAATAAAGGTACCCAAGACCTTGCTCTCATCGGTGTTCAGACCCGTGGAGTGATTCTCGCTCAGCGTCTTCAAAAAGAAATTCTAACCATTTCCAAACAGTCCCTGCCAGTCGGCATCCTGGATATCAATCTTTACCGGGATGATCTAACGCTTGTGGCCGAGCAGCCCGTCATTCATAAGACCGAGATTGGTTTCGGCCTCGACAATAAAATAGTGGTGCTCGTGGATGATGTGCTCTATACCGGCCGCACGGTGCGCGCGGCGCTCAATGCCCTCGTGGATTTCGGCCGCCCAAAACGTATTGAGCTAGCGGTGCTCATCGATCGGGGTCACAGAGAGCTTCCGATACGAGCCGATTTCGTGGGAAAAAATATCCCGACCAGTGAAGAAGAAATCGTGCATGTCCAGTTCACCGAGACGGACAAAAAAGAAGAAGTGGTGGTGGGGAAATGACAGAGAACAGAAGGCAGAGGACAGAAGACAGGGAAGAGAAGAAAGAAGTCAGGTGGACGAAGAAGGACCTGATCTCGCTTGAGGAGCTCTCTCGCGAAGAAATAGAGCTTATTTTCAACACGGCGGAATCGTTTAAAGAGGTTTCCACGCGTGAAATTAAAAAAGTACCGGCGTTGCGCGGCAAAACCATTGCCAATGTTTTCTTTGAGTCATCCACCCGTACCCGCACGAGTTTTGAGTTGGCTGCAAAACGCCTATCAGCCGACACCGTAAATTTTTCTTCTTCAGATTCAAGCACATCCAAAGGCGAAAGTCTGCGCGACACGGCCAAGAACATTGAAGCCATGCATGTGGATACCATTGTCATGCGGCATTCGTCATCGGGTTCTGCTGAATATCTCGCGCGGTCCATTCGCGCAGGCGTTGTGAACGCGGGTGACGGCATTCACGAGCATCCCACGCAGGGCCTTCTTGATATTTTTACCATACGCGAAAAAAAGAAATCGCTTGAGGGTGTGAAAGTCTGCCTAGTGGGTGATATCCTTCATTCACGGGTGGCGCGCTCGAATATCTGGGGGCTTAAAAAACTCGGTGCCAAAGTCACGGTGTGCGGCCCGCCGACGCTCATTCCCAAAAGAATAGAAGAACTGGGTGTTTCTGTGAGCTATGATCTCGACAAGGTCATTGGAGACCAGGATGTTCTCAATATTTTACGCATTCAGCTCGAGCGTCAGCAGGGCGCGTTTTTTCCTTCGATTCGCGAATACGCAGCCGAGTACGGTATTTCCCGCGAACGGCTTCAAAAAGCGCGGCCCGATGTCATTATCATGCATCCGGGTCCGGTGAACCGCGGTGTGGAACTAGCGGGGGAGGTCGCTGACGGACCGCATTCAGTGATATTGGACCAGGTCACAAACGGCGTAGCGGTACGCATGGCAGTGCTTTTTTTAACAACGATGGTGGAGCGATGATGCTTATTCGCAGCAATATCGATCCGTTTGGCGCCTGGAATCGGGTATTCTTTTCGGCTCCGCCATATCTTGACTACGGCAAACTAGCGAGAGGATGTGGGCGTTCGCCCCAAAGAGCGCCCGATTCCCTCGCACCGCTTCCTCGACAGTTGGTGACTGCAATGGCTGTATTATTGCAGCGGTGTCGCCTATACTTTCGACAACCTGCCTGCCGGCAGATAGGGACCGATCGGCGGATGAGCGACCAATGATAAAGCGTATAAACGAAGGAAGAGAATGAACATTTTAATTAGAGGCGGTCATTTGGTTGATCCCAAGAATAATATCGATGGAGAGATGGATATTCTTATTGAGGATGGGAGAATAAAAAAAGTTTCAAAAAAAATCGCCGAAAAAGCGGACAAAGAAATAAATGCCAAAGGCAAGATTGTTTGTCCGGGCTTAATTGATATCCATGTGCATTTTCGCCAGCCGGGATTCGAATACAAAGAAACGATCGAGACCGGCTCCCGCGCGGCATTGAAGGGCGGCTTCACGGGAGTGTGCCCCATGCCCAATACGAACCCCATTTCCGATCGCCGCTCCGATATGGAATTTCTCATGGGCGAAGCGCGGAGGCTGAATCTCATCCGTATTTGGCCCGTAGGTGCTGTGACTCTGAAGCAAGAAGGAAAAGAACTTACCGAATTCGGAGAATTAAAAAAAGGCGGCGCTGCCGCTTTGTCCGATGATGGACGTCCCATTTCAGATTCTAATATTTTAAGGCGTGCTTTGGAATACGCGAAAAAATTCGATTTGCCGATTTTGATCCATGCGCAGGATGAAGGGCTTTTTTGCGGAGGTTGTATGAACGAAGGTTTTACTTCAACGAAGCTCGGGCTCGCAGGAATTCCGGCTGAATCCGAGAGCGTCGAGGTTGCGCGCGACATTCAGTTGGCCGACCTGACTCAGGGCCGCTTGCATTTCTGTCATATTTCCAGCCGCAAGTCACTGGATCTCATTCGTCAGGCCAAAAAAGCGGGTTCCAAAATCACGGCTGAGACTTGCCCGCATTATTTTCATCTCTCGGACGAAGCGGTTTTAAATTACAACACACGCGCCAAAATGAATCCGCCTTTAAGGACCGCCGAGGATGTGCAGGCCATTAAAGAAGCTTTGAAGGATGGCACCATCGATGTTATCTCAACCGACCACGCGCCGCACTCGGAAAGCGAAAAAGACGTGGAATTCGACAAAGCGCCGTTCGGCATCATCGGTCTTGAAACTTCACTGGCGCTTTCTATACGATTAGTCGAAGAAAAAGTGATATCATGGACGGAATTAGTGAAAAAAATGTCACTCAATCCGGCGTTGGTTTTAAAAAATGATCTGGGACATCTATCAGAAGGCGCCAAAGCCGACATCACGGTCATCGACCCGGCGGCCGAATGGACGGTCGAAAAAGAAAAGCTTGAGTCCAAATCCAAAAATTCCCCTTTTCTCGGATGGAAAATGAAGGGCAGGGCTGTGGATGTTTTTGTGGACGGCCGACATGTTTTGCAGAACGGTGAGATAAAAAATTAAATGGTAGAAGCAATCTTAGCATTGGAAGATGGAAAAATTTACCATGGCACGGCGTTCGGTGCGGAAGGCGAAGCGTACGGCGAAGTTGTTTTTAATACCAGCCTCATGGGTTATCAGGAAATTCTCACGGATCCTTCCTACAAAGGTCAGATGGTTTGTATGACCTATCCTCTGATTGGCAACTACGGCGTGAATCTCGAGGATATTGAATCCACAAAACCTTTCGTTGAAGGTTTTATTGTCAAAGAAGTGAGTAACATTTACTCCAACTGGCGCGCCACGGAAGATTTGGGCTCGTATCTTAAGCGCAACCATATTTTGGGTATACAGGGCATTGATACGAGAGCGCTCACCAAACATCTGCGTGAAGAAGGTGCCAAGAAGGGCGTTATTTCTACGAAGGATCTAGATCCTAAGAGCCTTGTAAAAAAGGCAGCCGCATCCCCGGGCCTCCTCGGCCGCGACCTCATTAAAGAAGTCATGTGTAAAAAAGCCTACGACTGGAATAAAGAAGGAAAATTTCGAGTCGTCGCCATCGATTCCGGTATTAAACTTAACATTTTACGGAACCTTGCTTCGCGCGGTTGTCACATCCGAGTCGTTCCGGCGACTGTCACGGCCGAGGAGATAATGGCTTTTAAACCGCACGGCCTATTTCTTTCCAACGGTCCCGGGGATCCCGCGGCGCTTCCCTATATCGTGGAGACGGTAAAGTCGCTTTTGGAGAAAATGCCTATTTTTGGCATTTGTCTGGGGCATCAAATCCTGGGACATGCATTCGGCGGGAAGACATTCAAAATGAAATTTGGCCATCATGGCGGAAATCAGCCGGTCATGGATATTCGGAGCGGCCGTGTGGATATCACGGCTCAGAATCACGGATTCGCCGTCGATATGGAATCCATTCCCGATAAGAATATGAAGCTGACGCATATTAATCTGAATGACAAAACTTGCGCCGGCATGGAGCATGCAAAACTTCCGATATTTTCCGTCCAGTATCATCCGGAAGCCGCCCCCGGTCCGCATGACGCCGCGTATTTATTCGATAAGTTCATTGAAATGATGAGCCGCCAAGGGGAAGGGCAATGAAGTCCATTATAAATTTTAAAAAAATTGCAGAGAATTATAAGATAGTCGCCGTACATCTCGTTAGTACGACTATTCTTTTCATTTTTGTGAATTTATTTTTATTGGGTGTGGTGCAAGCAGTAAAATTTTCTAAACATTGGCGTGAATATTTGGGCCCTATACATAATAATTATCTTATGGACAACGCGGAAACCATGCTTCGGCTCTATCCGGGTTTTGCAATCTCCGAATTGGACAAAATGTCCTCCGAGTACGACAAGCGCAGCATGGAATATGCACCGTTTTCGCTTTATCGCGAGAAAGCGATGGCTGGTACCTATGTAAATATTTCTTCACACGGTTTTCGGCAGAACGGGCCAGCGGCGAACCCGTGGCCACCCCAGGAAGACAGTCTAGCAGTATTTGTTTTTGGCGGATCCACCACATTTGGTTACGGCGCTCCTGATGCATTCACAATCACGGCTTATTTAGAGAAAGACCTACGGGAACGTGTGCTGGATAAAAAGATATTTGTTTATAATTTCGGAAGAGGCGGTTTTTTCTCTAGCCAGGAAAGGGAAGTTTTTATAAGCCTGCTGTTGGAAGGCATTGTTCCGGATATTGCGGTTTTCATCGATGGTACTAACGAATTTATGGATTTTGCCGTCAACAATGAGCCTGATTACGCGCGTGAGCTTCAAGGATTTTTTAGGGGTGAATATCAAAGTTTCAATTATTATGTTCGAAGCCTCGTGCAAATGCTGCCCGCTTATCAGGCATGTTATTTTTTGAAAGAGTGGGTGACGAACAGATCGGAACTCGAGCCGCGTGGAGACTATGCAAAAGATGCCGAGCTTTGCATCCGCCGCTTTTATCGCAATACCGTTCTTATTGAAGCCATTGCTAAAACCACGGATACCAAAACTCTTTTTGTGTGGCAGCCGGTTCCGGAGTATAAATATGATCTTAGATATTTAGGTTTGTCGTTGGAAATTCCTTACTCTCGGCGTACGGAGGGCTACCGTATTTTTGGAAAAAAATTTAATAAAGGAATAAACTTTTCTGATTTTTTATGGTTGGCCGATATGCAACAAGGCCTCAAAGAGCCCTTATACATGGATGGCATGCATTACGGTCCACAAATGAACCACAAAATTGCCTCCGCAATAACCCGCACCCTCCTTGAACGGAGGATGATCTAATGCCTAAACGTACGGATATTAAAAAGATCCTCATTATTGGCTCAGGACCAATCGTGATTGGTCAAGCCTGTGAATTCGATTATTCGGGCACACAGGCATGTAAATCACTGCGCGAAGACGGTTACGAGGTCGTTCTCATTAATTCCAATCCGGCGACTATCATGACCGACCCTCAGACAGCAAACCGCACGTATATCGAACCCATCACTATCGAATCGCTCGAAAAGATCATTAAAATAGAAAAACCCGACGCGGTGCTTCCAACACTCGGAGGCCAAACGGCTCTCAACACGGCGGTCAAGGCCGCCGAGGCGGGCATATTTGAAAAATACGGTGTGCAGATGATAGGGGTCAATGTCGCGTCTATTAAAAAAGCAGAAAACCGTGAGCTTTTTAAACGCGCCATGCAAAAAATCGGACTCGATCTTCCAAAATCAGGCCTGGCGCATACGATGGACGAGGCCGTTGCGGTCTTAAAACAGATTCCGCTTCCCGTCGTGATCCGGCCGAGCTTTACCTTGGGCGGCACCGGCGGCGGTATCGCGACAAGCCTGGAAGAATTTAAAAAAATAGCGGCACTAGGCCTTCAGCTTTCGATGAATAGTGAAGTGCTCATCGAAGAATCAATTTATGGCTGGAAAGAGTTTGAACTCGAAGTGATGCGTGACAAAAAAGACAATGTGGTTATTATTTGTTCTATTGAGAACCTCGATCCGATGGGTGTCCACACCGGAGATTCGGTCACGGTGGCGCCGGCGCAGACATTGACGGACGTGGAATATCAAAAAATGCGTGACGCGTCCATCGCCTGCATTCGAGAGATTGGCGTCGAAACGGGTGGTTCTAATATTCAATTTGCTTTAGATCCTAAAAATGGCCGCATGGTCGTGATCGAGATGAATCCTCGCGTGTCCCGTTCGTCAGCGCTTGCATCCAAGGCCACGGGGTTTCCCATTGCTAAAATGGCAGCGAAACTCGCCGTGGGTTATACGCTCGATGAGATACCCAATGATATTACCCAGAAAACTCCGGCAAGTTTTGAACCTACGATCGATTATTGTGTGGTGAAGATCCCGCGTTTTGCGTTTGAGAAATTCCCGGGTGCGGATCCGACTCTCACGACACAGATGAAATCCGTGGGTGAGGTAATGGCGATAGGCCGTACGTTTAAAGAAGCCCTGCAAAAAGGTCTAAGAGGTCTTGAAGTCAAGGCTGCAGGTTTTGAATCCAAAAAAGCGACGGGTGAGCTCCTCGATCATTTGAAGCGCCCCAACGCCGAGAGGCTTTATTATCTCAAACGCGCTCTCGAAGAGGGGATGAGTCTCGAAAAAATTCATGAAATAACACGGATTGATCCTTGGTTTCTGGAAAATTTAAGACAGTTGGTTGAATTTGAAAAAGAATTGAAGGAAGTCGCGCGTGCCAAAAAAGATCTTTCCGAAAGCCTCTTGCGTCATGCCAAAGAAATGGGTTTCTCGGACATTCAGATCGGTGAAATCTTCGGTGTCACCGAATATGACATACGGAAATTAAGAAAAATTCTAAATGTGTTGCCAACTTATAAGCTTGTGGACACTTGTGCTGCAGAATTCGAAGCGTTTACGCCCTACTATTATTCGACTTATGAATCCGAGGACGAAGTGAAGACAACGAATAAAAAGAAAATCATGATTCTGGGCGGTGGGCCCAACCGCATAGGGCAGGGCATCGAATTCGACTACTGCTGCTGCCACGCGGCGTTTGCTTTAAAGGAGATCGGTTACGAGACCATCATGGTGAATTGCAACCCGGAAACGGTTTCAACGGATTATGATACCTCTGACAGACTTTATTTTGAGCCGGTGACTTTCGAAGATGTGATGAATGTCGTGGAAAAAGAAAAACCCGAAGGAGTTATCGTACAGTTTGGCGGTCAGACGCCTTTGAATTTGGCGATGTCGCTTAAGAATGCCGGAGTTCCCGTGATTGGGACAAGCCCGGATGCCATTGACCGCGCGGAAGACAGAAAAAAATTTAAAGCTGTGTTGGAAAAACTGGGCTTAAAACAACCGGAAAGCGGAATGGCGGTGACGTTTGAAGAGGCGAAGAAAGAAGCCAAACGTATCGGGTACCCGGTGCTTGTGCGTCCCTCGTACGTGCTGGGCGGCCGCGCGATGGAGATCGTTTATGACGAGCCGACGCTTGAAAATTATATGAAAAATAGTCAGGAAGTGTCCAAGGACCGGCCGATACTCGTCGATAAATTCCTGGACGGCGCTATCGAAGTCGATGTGGATATGATCACGGATGGCGAGACTTTTGTTGTGGGTGGCGTGATGGAACATATCGAAGCGGCTGGCATACATTCGGGTGACAGCGCCTGCTGCCTGCCTCCGCATACGCTGGACAAGACCGTAGTGGAAGATATTAAACTCCAGACCGCTGCACTGGCTAAAGAATTGCAGGTCATAGGGCTCATGAATGTCCAATTTGCCGTGAAATTCAAAACGGTTTATGTGCTAGAAGTTAATCCACGCGCTTCGCGTACCATCCCTTTTGTTTCAAAGGCGATAGGTGTTCCTTTGGCGAAGCTTGCGGCTCAAGTCATGGCCGGTAAAAAATTGAAAGATCTGGGATTCACCCAAGAAATCATTCCGTCCTATAAATCCGTGAAGGAAGTGGTCTTGCCATTCGCGCGTTTTCGTGGGGTGGATATTATTCTTGGACCTGAAATGAAATCCACCGGCGAGGTCATGGGAATTGATGAGGATTTTGGGAAAGCCTTCGCAAAAGCGCAGATCGCAGCGTCTTCCACCCTGCCCGGCAAAGGAACCGTATTCGTGAGCGTCAAAGACCGCGACAAAGCCCAGATCGTTGAGATTTGTAAACTTTTGACGCAGCTCGAATTTAAACTCGTGGCCACCGAAGGTACGGCAAAAATCCTCGAACAGAGCCAGATTAAGGTTGAAAGCCTTAAAAAGATCAGCGAGGGAAGTCCCAATATTCTCGATCTGCTTCAGGTGCAGAAGATAGACTTGGTTATCAACACTCCAAGCGGTGACAAACCGAGAAAAGATGAAATCATAATCCGCTCTTATGCCGTTGCCCGCGGCGTGCCATGCATCACGACGCTCGAAGGCGCCGTCGCCTCCGCGCAGGCTATGAAGGCGCTACGCTCAAAGGAACTGGGTGTGAAGGCCCTTCAGGATTATCATCTGAAGCTGCGTAAGGGATTGCCGGACCACGTCCGGTACCCAAACAATAACCTTACGGACGTGGTCCGGTAGATGTTCAGAGAAACCTGCCGTGTTCTGGAAAATAAGAAAATAGCGCCGGGTCATTTTGTTATAAAATTTGCATCGAAAAAAATTGGAAAAAAAGCGCAGCCCGGCGAATTTGTTCAGATACTCTGTTCGGATTCCTACGAACCGCTTCTACCGAGGCCCTTCAGTTTTCTCACGGCGACCCCAAGTAATTTTTCTATTCTTTATCACACGGTGGGCAGAGGTACGACACTTCTCTCACAGGCGAAGAAAGGGGATGTGTTCCATATTCTGGGGCCGCTGGGGAGAGGGTTTACAGTAGTCAGTAGTCAGATATCAGCGATCAGGAAAAAGCAAAAAATTCCCCTGATTCCTGACTACAGACTACTGACTACTTTTATTTTAGTTGGCGGGGGTGTTGGCATTCCACCACTCTTCCATTGGGCTGAGTATACGTTGAAAAGACGTTTAGTTTCTAAACAGTCCATTCATGTGTTTCTCGGGGCAAGAGATAAATCACTTCTTTTATGTGAGGACTCTTTTAAAAAACTGGGTGTCCAGTTGCACTTAGCCACGGACAATGGCTCAAAAGGCCATAAAGGCGTTGTCACGGATCTACTCAAACAATTTTTTCTGTCTTCTGTCTCCTGTCCTCTGTCCTCTGTTGTTTACACCTGCGGTCCCACACCTATGCTGAAAGCAGTCTCGGCACTGGCCAAAAAATATGAGATCGCCTGTGAAGTGTCGGTCGAAGTACCGATGGCCTGCGGTTTTGGAGCGTGTTTGGGGTGTGCGGTTAAAGTTAGACCCCAGAAAACAGAAAACAGAAAACAGAAGACAGAAAGTAAAAATCTGTCATTTGCCATCTGTCCTCCGTCTTCTGAGCAATACCGTTTCGCGGTAGCGTGTTGCGAAGGACCGGTTTTTCCGGCGGGGGATATCGTATGGGATTAGAGCTTTCTGTAAAAATAGGCAAGCTCAAACTGAAAAATCCGGTGCTTGCGGCTTCAGGTACTTTTGGACACGCCAAAGAATTTGAAAAATTTATGGATTTAAAAAAACTGGGGGGCATTGTCACCAAAACCATTACAGTGAAACCGCGTTTGGGGAACCCTCCACCGCGCATCGTGGAAACGCCGTCAGGAATGCTCAATGCTATCGGTTTACAGAATCCGGGTGCCGATAAATTCCTCGAAGAAAAAATGCCTTATTTAAGGAAAATAGGTATCCCTATTATCGTGAGTGTTATGGGATACAGCCTGGAAGAATTTTCTCAAGTCATTCAAAAGATAGACGCTGCTCCCGGTGTGGACGGTTTTGAGCTCAATCTTTCCTGCCCTAATGTTTCGTATAGCCAATCCGCCAAAAAGAAGGCGGATGCGGCACCTGAGGGTGTCCGCATGTTTGCGCATGACGCCCAGATGATTGAAGACGTTGTTAGCACCGCGCGCAAGCTGACATCCAAGACTCTCATTGCGAAGCTTGGTCCCGATGTCTCGGATGTTCCTAAAATGGCGCTGGCCGCCGAGCGCGGCGGAGCCGATGCGGTGTCTCTCATCAATACATTTATTGCCATGGCGATAGACGTCAAAACGCGTAAACCCGTTTTAGCCAACAAGACCGGTGGATTGTCCGGCCCCTGCATTAAGCCTATCGCGCTGCGCATGGTATGGGAGACCGCAAAAAAAATACAGGTGCCTGTCATCGGCATCGGCGGCATTATGAATTCGAAGGATGCTTTGGAATTCATGATTGCGGGTGCCACAGCCGTACAAATCGGTACGGCCAATTTTATGAATCCCCGCGCCTGCCAGGACGTATTGGAAGGCATTAAAGAATTTATGAAACGAGAAAAAATTATTTCATTGAAAGAGATAATTAGGTCGGTAAAGGAATAGTTACGGTACCGGTAGCCGACTTGGAAAGGTTCTAATGATAAAAGATCGTTTGATTGTAGCCCTGGATGTCCCCAGTTTAAAAGAGGCTGAGAAGCTGGTTAAAACGCTTTCTCCGGCTGTGAATATTTTTAAAGTGGGAAAAGAGCTTTTCACCTCGGCCGGTCCCGATGTCGTGAAAATGATACACGCGAAGAAGAAAAAAGTATTTTTGGATCTTAAATTTCATGATATTCCCAACACCGTAGGCTCGGCTTGTGAAGCGGCTGCCAAATTAGGCGTCTTTATGCTGAATGTTCATGTCTCGGGAGGACGGGCCATGCTTTACGCCGCAGCGCAAAGTGTGGCCAAAGGGTCCCGGGGGCGGAAAACCAAAGCGCCTATTCTTTTGGGTGTGACAGTTCTCACCAGCATGACAGAAGAAGACTTAAAAGAAACGGGTGTTAAGAAAAAAGTGCAGGACCAGGTACGCGACCTGGCGAAGCTTGCTCAGAACTGTGGTCTTGACGGTGTTGTGGCCTCGGGACAGGAGATAGAGCTCATCCGCAAAGCAACCTCGCCCTCATTTATCATCGTGACACCCGGTGTGCGGCCGCTTTGGGCGGCGCACGGCGACCAAAAAAGGATAGTGACGCCTGTTCAAGCCATGCAAAAAGGGGCTCATTTCATTGTAGTGGGTCGTCCCATCACGCAAAGTACCGATCCCTGCAAGGCGGCGAGGGATATTTTAGAAGAGATTAATAGACAGTAGACGGAATAAATTATGTGGCTTGTTTTTATTATTTTGATATAATACCCGCGACCCTCAAGGGATTTCTCATGGCTAGGGCAATTCTTGAAAAAGAGCTTCATTTCGAGATCAAAAATGAAACCGGTGTACTGGGCCAGATCGCGATGACGCTTGCTTTGGCGGGCGTTTACATCATCCATCTGTCGTCCTATTCCGTGAAGAGCAAGGGCTATTTTCAGATCATCACCCGCGACCCCAAAAAGGCAAAAGAAGCGCTGAAGCATCTGGCGCCCGCAGCCGAAGAAAGGGACGTGGTGGTCGTAGAGTTTGAAAATAAAGTGGGTACGCTCGCCCCTGTAGCCAAACTCCTAGGTTCCAACGGCGTAGGCATCAACTACTGCTACGGCACCTCCGGAGACGGCTTTAAGATCGTGGGGATATTTTCCACGGACAATAATAAAAAGGCAGTCCGCATAATCAACCAAGATTCCGGAGCCCTCGCGGCTTAACCGGTTTACATCACCGACCATTTCACACTCAATAACAAAACAACATAAGGGGAGAAATATGAGTTTCTTTAAGAAAGATAAAATGGAAACAAAAAACTATGCCGATGCGGACGTACAAACGCAATTAGCGCGCATTATCGAGCAGTTGGGATTTCTTGAAAGAAAGATAGACGGGCTTGCCCAGAATAGCGCTCCGCGTCCCGGCGGATTCAGTCGTCCCGGCGGCCGTCCCGGATTCAGCCGCCCCGGCGGGCGTCCCGGTTTTGGGCGTCCCAGCGGTCAGTTTTCCGGTGGGCATTCATCCAATGGTCATTCATCCAGCGGTGGTGGTTTTAGATCTCCTGGCGGTTTTCGGGGCAACCGGGACAACCAGCACCGTCGTCCGAGTGGCGGCCCGCGCTCACATAGCGCACCCCGTCCTCAGCAGTCCCATTCTCAGGCCAGCCATCCGGATGGTTCGAAGGGCGAGAATTTCGGCAACGTCTAAGATTTGCCCGCAAAAGAGCACTTTCTATTTTTAAAAAAACTCATCCTTCTCGAAGAAGACGAGGAAAATGAGGAGATACGCTCCGAAATAACCTCTTTAACTCCTCAAGAAAGAGAGCTCCGCGGCGCCGCCCTATTGGGGCTGGTTCTTGAGGAAAAACACTACAGTCCGGCGGATCATGCGCTGGCGACATTTCGAAAAAAAACACTTGAGCCGTTGCCTTTGTTTTCGCTGGAAGTGGGAGACATTGTCACATTGGTCTCTTTTCATCCTCAGCCTGTCGACCCTGTCACCGGAACCGTATATGAAAAAACCAAAGACTCCATCACGGTGGCGTTTCACCGTGAGCTTCCTGCCGATTTGGAAGAAGGGGCGCTTTGCGACCTGCATCACTCGATCAATCAAGTTACCTACAAACGCATGTTGGCCTCGCTCGACGAGGTTTATGAAACACACAATACGCGTTTAGCCTATTTTCGTGATATTCTTTTAGGCGAAAAAAAACCGCAAGTTATTACACCCGGCATCGGCGAACTGAAATGGCTGGACGAGAATTTAAACGCCTCCCAGCGGGAAGCTGTGAAGAAATGTCTTTCGGCGCGGGATTTGGCGTTGGTGCACGGGCCTCCCGGTACCGGAAAAACACGTGTTTTGGTGGAGATTATCCGGCAATGTGCGGCCAGAGGCCAATCCGTATTCGTCGCGGCTCCCAGCAATACAGCCTGTGACAACGTATTGGAACGTTTGATCGAAAATAACGTCAAAGCTATCCGTTTAGGGCATCCCGCGCGTATTCATCCGCTTTTACGCGAACATACGCTTGATTTTAGGCTCGCACTTCATCCCTTGGCGAAGCAGATCACGGATCTGGGGAAGGAACTAGACAGCCTTTTTAAAAGACAGGATCGATACCGCGCGCGCCGTAGTCCCGGCATGGAAGCCGAGAAAGATGTAAAAAAAGAGATAGCCGACCGTAAATACGAAATACGAGAGCTGCGTGCTGAAATTTTTAAACTGGTCATGAAAGAAGCACAGGTTTTTGTGGGCACTCCCACCGGTATTCGCGACAAATCACTGAAAGACAAGGAATTCGATGTGCTGGTCATAGACGAAGCCACACAAGCTACGGAGCCTTTGTCCTGGATACCGATGACACGCGCGAATAAAGTCATCATGGCCGGCGATCATTTTCAGCTGCCGCCGACCGTGCGGTCAAAAGAAGCCGAAAAAATGGGTTTGGGCATTACGCTGTTTGAGCGTTTGCACCCTATATTAGG
>JAHFFI010000099.1 GCA_023248025.1 Candidatus Omnitrophota bacterium | reverse complement strand
CCCATTACCATACGCCGAGGAATACGGCCTAAGGGCCTCATACCGGCGCCGGGCGGCGAACCGGGGTATTACATGGATCTGGAACGCGGGTTTTACGTCGATATGGATCCGGACGCCACAACGCTTGATTTTGAAGACAACACACTTGACCGCGTCATGATATTCTTTATGGCGAATAACTTATTTCCTACCACGGTGATACTCCCTATGAGTTTTTCTACACAGAGTTTGCCAGAGGTATCTCGAGCGTTTTCGCGCACAATTGCAGAAAAAAATCCCAGCGGAATATTTGCTGACGTTCAAGGTAATCGTTATGTTTTGCACCCAAACCAGAATATGCAGGGCCACGCGCAACTCATACTCAAAAACGACGCTGTGGCCGAACTCAGCAATCTCGGCGGAAGAAATCCCTTAAAAATTTATGAAATCGCCGGAACACCGAGTGAGATCAGAACTGACTTTGAAGTATCAGGAAGTGGTGAGCGGGATTGGCAGATCACCGAGGGGCGTCTTTATACCGCGTATGTGAAAGTTAACGAAAATGAAACGATGAGGCAGTATTTCATGGTCCAAAAAGGGCGGTTAAGTCTGTGGTCGGAAAAAAGCGGGTGGACAGCGACTCGGGACAATCAATTTTTCGGCAGTGAGCCTTTTTATAGTTTTAAATACGCGTATAAGATCAGGCTTTCGTCCAGCGCGCCCGACGTTATTAAGATCAATAGCGACACCGAGGGCCTGCTGGTCGTCCACCGGGTGGAGCCGGAAGAGACTACACGACCGGCCGGCGCTCGGTTGGCATCGGAACTTGTTATCAATGGTGAGATAGTTCTTAATTATTTAACGGCCGGCGAAGCCTATGATGTGGCTTCCGGCCGGTGGACATCTCTCAAGAGCCAAGAAGATCTTTTAAATCAGGGTCCATTTGATCTCGTTATCTTTTTTGGTTCCAATGATGAAAAGATGCCTGAGGAAGCCGCGCCCATTCTCCGCAAGCTTAAGGATCAAAATAATAATTTGCAGATCTTAACCAGCGGCAAGTGGGGTACTGCGCCTTCTCAACTCTCCGCCGCCCAATTTTTTGACCGTGACGGAAATCGAGTCGCGGAAGCCGTGCGCTTTAAAGAGATTCTAGAGCGTGCGGGTATTTCCGTCCAATTTGTGGAGCCAGATTCCACCAATACCGGTGAAAACGTTCTTTTCTCCAGAAATGAATTGGACAAAACGCCGCAATTTCAACCAAAAAAGATTCTTATTTTTGCAAAACCTGCGCTGACTAAGCGTGCCACTGCTACCCTATTGAAACAATGGCCGCGCGAGAGCCGGGGCGAGTCGCTCCAGTCTCTGGGTATTGAAACTGTCGCAAGTTTCCCGGTGCGCCATACGGATCTTGGTATTTTTACGCAAGCGGAGCTAATGGATGCAGCCCAAGTGTCGCTCGCCGAAATCGACAGGCTAAGCGACTACGGCCCGACGGGTAGGAATTTTATTGTTGGGAGAAAAATTCCCGAGGAGATAATCGCGGCTGCCGCGCGTGTGAGGCAGATTCTTCCATCACTGGGCGCGCGGCTGGCTCATGAGCGGGAATTATTGGTCGAAGTAGGTAGCATTTATACCGCATATGCGTTGATCAACAATAAGCCCGTATCGAAGCAGTATTTCAAGGTCGAAAATGGACGATTAATTCTGTGGTCGAATAATCAGTGGTTGCAAGTCAGGGACAATGTATTTTACGGCCAACGCCTGCCCGTTACAGTAGACAGCAATATTGTCCCGACCCACCCCATGTTTGAGCCCGCGTACGGGATCAAATTTCCATCCACGGCGCGCAATTCTATCGGCATATTACAATACTCCCACACCCTTGCTGTTCGCACAGCGAATGATGCCGAGATCGCAAGTGTAAACAAAGAGCGTTCTTCATCTTTCGTGCCTTCCAGCACATGGGTGGAATGGGTGGCTCAGACTAAACGGGAGCTTGGGGATCTTAATATTGCAGACATGATATCCCGCGGTATCGTGCTAACAACGCTTAGAGATAAAGTGTCGGGCGATGAAACTGACGAAAATAACCGTTACATTGCGTCAGAGTTGACGGATGTTCTTCTGATCATCACTCTGAAGGATAAAAGTTATGACAATGCATTCCTAGCGCTTCAGATCCTAGACAATTTTAAATTGAAAGATAAGAAAAGCGAATTAGAAAATGCCGCGGCAAGACTGTACGGGCATTATGCCTCCATCAAAAGACCGAATGTCGGGGACAAACTTTCATACCTCGCCAAATTCGCACCTCGTATCGACATTCGTCAGCTGCCGCCGGATTCTGAGAAAGCAAACGAGTCTAAGATGTGGATCAATGATTCTAAATGGGAACTCGGGCAACTTCACCCTGACAGAGCGGAAGTTCGCAGGGGCGCGCTGGAAGAACTCCGGCAAAGGCTTGAATATTCCACGGTGGAAGAGAATTCTTTAATCGCGTCAGAATTGGCCGAGAGTCTTTTAACCATCGCCCTGAAAGATGAATCTTTTGAAAATGCATATCTAGCGATTATGATCTTTCATAGTTTCGAGTCAACCACCGATAACCCAGCGCTACTGATAGACCGCCGAGAAAGGTTCGAGCGTGCGGTACAAAATGTATCTGAGTATTACTCCTCGCGAGGAGACAATACTAAAGCTAGATATCTCAACAAGCTTATTACTCATGTCAATCCCACGCCTGCTTTCAAAACACCCGCATGTTTTGTTATGGGTCGTGCGCTAATGGGGTTTACGTTTGAAAATGATGCCCTCAAGGTTTTAACGTCGCAAGGTGAAATATTATGGTTCGAGAATTTCAAGCCCGGTCAGACACTTCTTGTTGGGAGGGTCGCTGGTAAGAGCCGGATCGCTATTATGGACGGCCTTATTTCCAGAGAACACGCCGCTATTTACCGTGACAAGGAAGGGCGTTTATTCCTACATGACTATTCCGCGAATGGGACTTATTTTGGAGCTCATATCAGGGTTAACAAGATTCTATTGATGGATAGTGGCCAAACCGAGTACCGTGGCGTCGGACTTAAGTCCCGCGATTCTATTACTGTGAACGTGCCTCGGAAAAAAAGAGTAACGCTTAAATTAACAGGAAGCAATCAAAAAACGAATTCATTTGTGCTTACGAGTGACAGTGCCGGCAGACACACAACCGAGGATTATGACATTAATATTTCCCCGGTTGAAGATAAGCCTGATTTCTTTACAGTAGAAAATATGGATGGGAAAGAAAGTTATCTCTGGATATTGGATGTTTCGGGTGCCAAAGGAGCTCGCCTCGCCGGGGTAGATCTACAAGAACCGGCAAGTGAACTGCGTTCGAGCTCGCGACTCAGCTTGCTTGAGAGACCGGCAGCGCAGTCTACTCTTCAAGTAGACGGAGAGATCAGCCAGTTTGGCGCAAGAGTTGTCACGGCCAGAGGCATCCATTATTTTCTTAAACAAAAGGTTTATCCCTTTTTTGCGTTGGCCGGTATTGTATTGATTGGCATCGCGGCGTCACCGGACGCCACGGCGGCTGAGATATCAGTAAGAGGAGCCGGTTCAGCGGAGCTAGTTTCCCATACGGTTATAAATTTGAAACAATTGCGCGCAAATCTTGTGAACGAGCATCTCGGGCAGGCGACAGAGCGTCTGCGGCAATCGACGGCCACCGCACCGGTCGTTTCCAATCCTCAGCCAAAAGATGCTTTTGACGACATCCGCGATCTCATCTTGAGACTCCTGTCGGTCAATCCCGAGCTCGGCGACGTTTCGTTCTGGCAGAACGGCACGGCTCAAAATATTTGGAAGCGGATTTTTGAATCAGTGGGGGAGGGGGTGCCCGTGACCTCGCCGGGAAGTATTTATGCGCTCACACTCCCTGTGGAAACGCTATTTGACCGGAATGCCCATATTACCGCGGTGGATTTACGCGAGACACTGCAGATACTCACCAAGATCGCCAAAGCCAGACAGATGAAGTTCCAAGTCATTTTGACTGACGATCAAAACTGGATCCCGGACGCGGTGCATTTCCAGGACATCTTGGACGGGATGGCCGCTGATCCCCGTTTTGAATCGCTCAAGATCAGCTATCTGTCAGTGAGCGCGCAAGAGAAATTGGCGCCCAAGGTGATGAGTCATCTCGAGCAGGCGATGCCTACCGAGAATATCACCCATATCGTTATAGGCTCAAGCCTCAAGAGCCTGGCCGGCATTGGCTATAAGGAAGCTAAGGCTTCGCGCCTCGGCGAAAAGCTCAACATTTATGGTATCGCACCCTCCGATTCTTCGGAGTCCGCTATTTCGGTTACGGCCGTGTTATTGGGGGCCGCTAAATCAGCCGACCCCACGCTTCTCATTCCCTCAAGCCTTGCCGGCACTTTCGAAGAACAGTTCAGCGCGGCGCTGGGTATCACCATTCTTGTTGTTAAACCCATCCTCATCGGCGCAAGGCTCACTCAGGCTCTTCGCAATAATCAAGCCGTCCAGATCGCCGCGTAATTCACCGCCAACTTCCATTTTTTCTGCTATAATTGGCCTCAAACCTTGAGTCCATGGCCATGAAAAAAAGTCACCTATTTTTAGCTTTCTTACTATTTCTGTGCTGTCCTTGTTTTGCCGAGGCGACGGACGCGGCATCCAGCGGGTCGCCGCTTGATTTCGCGAATGGTCTTTACGCCCGGAAAATGTACGGGCCTGCCATCAGCGAATACGAAAAATTCATCCTGGAAAATCCCACCTCGCCCGAAGTCGCTTCTGCTCGATTTCGTTCTGCCGACTCACATTATTTTTCTAAAAATTACAAATCCGCCATTTATTATTTTGAGGAATTCATCACGAAGCACGCCTCCGACAAGCGTGTCCCCATGGCGCGCCTCCGTGTGGCCACCGCGCGCTATTATCTAAATCATTATGCGCCCGCGATGCGTCTTTTGACGGAGCTTGCGCACACGTCCCAGGACGCCAATATTCACTCGGGGGCACTTTTGTACATCGGCCGTATTTACGACTCGCACAAAAAAACCGGCGCGGCGCTTTTACGATATCGCGAGATTTTAGAGAAATTCCCGGACTCGGAGTATGCCGTCTATGCCTCGATAGCCGCAGGTGATGCTTATTTTTCGCAAAAGAAATGGGATGAGGCAAAAAAAGCGTATGAGGTCGCCGCCAAAAAAAATTCTCCGGTTGAGCTGGCCGTAGAAGCCCGCTTTCACATCGGCGAGATTTATTTTAGTCAGGGCGACTACGGGAATGCAGAACTTTATTACGGAAAAATTTTTGAAGAAAAAGATCCCGGACTTGCCGCATTTCGTCTAAAAGCGTTGGCGGGTCTTTTTTATTGCGAT
>JAHFFI010000018.1 GCA_023248025.1 Candidatus Omnitrophota bacterium | reverse complement strand
AAGCAGCGACCTTTCCTTTTCCTGTCCCGGAAAACTTTAAACCGATACTCGAACCCGAATACGTATTTTAAGTAAAGAGCTTTTCTAAAAGCCTCCCGCCACAAGCGGGGGGCTTTTTTTGTTAAGTATTGTTAATCCGAGTCTGGGCTATTAACTCAAATTAACTAATTTTATTTTTTATTGACAAGAATAGGCTAATTTGATTTAATTAAGCTTCGCCTGAGGGAAAGCAAAATGAAAAGAACAGAGATGATTTTAGATAAAGACCCGGACAAAGCGCTGACCACCGAAGGCGCTTGCCATTTTCTCAGTATAAGCCGCCAGACACTTTATAAGCTCGTCCGGTCCAAAAAAATTCCCGGCCGTAAAGTCGGCGACAGCTACCGCTTTCTTAGAAGCGACCTGATCCGGTATTTTAAGAACGATGATTAAGCGGGGAGGGTCTGTCTCATGACATACGATAAGCAGAAAGCGGCAGAGCGGCGCCGGTACATGCGTTTTCACGCACCCATGGATGTGGAGTATCGCACGCTGACTTTGAATCCCATTTTTGGAAAAGCGCTTGCCAAAGATTTGAGCCGTGACGGTATCCGCGTCGGAATAAAACAAGGTGTGCCGATCGGGACGACGGTTGAAATGCAGCTTTCCGTGCCCGGAGATAATTTGCCGGTATTTGCCACGGGTAAGGTTGCCTGGGCTGACGGCATCGACGCGGGCGTCAAGATCACGAAAATCGAGCAGCGCGACCGCGCCCGTATTCTTGAGTATGTTTATCAGCAATGGCTGCTTGTCGGGAAACCCGGAGATCGTGCGTGATTGAACAAAGAAAATTTATTCGCCTTAAAGCGCCAATCGGTGTCATCTACAAGCATTTGAAAAAGGGTAAGCGAACCCGGTCCAATCCGACGCTGTTGAAAGATTTAAGCGGCGGGGGCGTGCGCATTGTCGTAAAAGAAGAAATGCGCGTGGGGGACTTGCTGGACATACGAATAGAAATCCCGCATTTACATGAAGCCATTCACGCGATCGTAGAAGTTGCGTGGTATAGTCCTGCCAAGGACAAGATGCACGCCGGAGGCGAAGCGGGGATGCGTTTGCGTGATATCAAACCAAACGATCTTCATCGTATATTGGAGTATGTGCACACCATCGGAATCGGTTGAAAGGGCACTTTGTTGACGGATGTTCTCGATAAGCTTCAGGAGATCGTGGAAAAAGACAGTCGGTATCGTGACGCCGCCTATTTTTTTGTGCTGGATGCCCTCGAGCGTCTTATGCGCAACAGCCCTCAGTTTCGCCACGTGAGCGGCAAAGAACTGTTGAAAAGCATTCAGCAGGAAGCCGTGGATCAGTTTGGGCCGATGGCGCTAACCGTATTCAAATACTGGGGAATTGAAAATAGTCTTGATTTTGGACGGATAGTGTTTAATATGGTCGAGCAAGGTCTTTTGCTCAAGCAGGAAGCGGACGTTTTGAGTGATTTTGAGGACGCCCAATTTTTGGCAGGCCTTAAGAAAAAAGCATCCCGGTACGAACTAACTGAAATTAAGGAGTCGAGTTAAATGGCAGACGCAGCACCCGAAACAAAAAAAGACGCTGCCGCACCCGTTGAAACGGCAAAAAAATTAAAGAAAAAGAAAAGCCGTCCGACGAACTGCGCGCAGTCCAACAAACGTATCCGTCGCAAAGACTGGTACTACCGCGACGGCGTCTATTTTGCAAATAAGAAGAACTACCGTCTCTGGGCCGATAAAAAGGCTGAGGAGAAGGCAAAGAAGGAGCAAGAGGCTCAAGCGGCCACCGCAACGCCCAACCCGTAACGCCACACGCGGAGTGTCATGAAGATCCCCAAGTCGATACAGGAAAGACGCCGTTCGGTACGAATCCTATCTGAGCTGCCGTTTCTTATCGGCCACGGGGAATATGATTTTCAAACTAAAACCGTTAATTTAAGCTCCCACGGCGCCATGTGCGAACTTGACGTAGACATCCCGCTCATGACGCGCATAAAAATCAGCCTTAAGCTTCCCAAGAAAGAGCTCCGTCTAAAGGGAGTGGTCGTTCGCCGAGAACGGAACGAGCTGACCGACAAGACCTTGATTGCTATCTTTTTTTCAGACGTCAAGCCCGAAGACCAGACGCGCCTCGATAGTTTCATTCGCGATAAAATAACTCCCTGATGGATCTACAGAAGATAGATAAGGTTGCGTTGCTGTCGCAATGCCCGCTATTTTCAGGCCTAAGTCAGTGGGAGCTCAAATCCATTAGCCAACTGATGCGTCTGTCCGAATACAAAAAAGACGACATTATTTATCGCGAGGGACAGCCGGGCGATACGTTTTATGTTGTAGCCTCGGGCCGTTTTGAAGTGTCGGTGGGAGCGGACAACAAAAAAGTTCTGGCTTACCTTAAGCGAGGCGATTACTTCGGAGAAATGTCCCTCCTGTCGCATAAACCCCATTCCGCGACGCTGAGAGCACTTTCGGATTCATTGCTTCTTGAATTAAAAAAAGATGATTTTGAAAAAACGGTTGCGAGCAACGCCACGATAGCGCTCGAGATCAGCCGCCGCCTTACGACCCGCTTAACCCACGGGGAGGCTCATTCAAGATTGCTTTTAAAAAGCGATGTCGTTTCTGTGTTCAGCAATCGGCGGCATACCGGGTGCACGGAATTCGCAATGAATCTGGCCGCGATGCTTTTTCGGGAGACCCATCAAAAGACTATTCTTCTGGATATGAGTCCTTCCGGCCAGGAGATTTCGCGGCGGCTCCAGATACCCCCCAAGGTTCCGATCGCGCATTTCCACAACATTGAAAACATGCCGGCCGACTCCTTAGCGCAATTCACGACTCAGCACCCGGTGGGCTTTGAAGTGCTGAACGTCTCGCACACCAAAGATGATGCCGTAGGAACGCGTATTATTTCACCGCTTCTAAATCATTTAGCCATTAATTATCGCTTTATTTTGATTGATCTGCCGGAGGAAATGGACGAAACGGTATTCAAGACATTCTCACAGTCGGATTCCATTTATTTTGTGACGGACAGCCATATTAACAGCATCAACGAAACGCGGGAGATCATCCTTGATCTTGAAAAAAATCTTTCCTTCACGGATGACAAGATCTCCATTGTTATCCATGAAGTGCTCATGGGCATGCGGACGACGCTTGCCACAAAAAAAGAGCTTTTTAGCAGAAAACAGTGTTATTCGTTGCCGCCCGTACCGGACATGGAGGAAAGGGAGCGTGAAAATCCCTCTCCTTACGTGGTGGAAGAACCGGGTGCTGAATATTCGCGTACGGTCCGTCATATTGCGCGGCGCATCAGCAATAATCTTATAGGCCTAGCACTTGGCAGCGGTGCAGCTTTTGGTTTGGCGCATGTCGGTGTCCTGAAAGTGCTGCAACGCGAAAAGATCGAGATTGATATTATTTCCGGATCCAGCATCGGGTCCATTGTTGCCGCGCATTTCGCAGTCGGGCAGTCCATGCACGAAATTGAAAGAATGGCATTGGACATCCATAATCAATTTCGTTTCGCTAAACTTTTGGATTTTAATTTGTTCCCGGTAAGAGGACTCGTTCCGGGTCGGTTGATCCGCAAGCATATTGATAATCAACTGGGGCACAAGACCTTTGAAGAGACGCGCATTCCTCTCAAGATCGTAAGCGCCAACCTTTCCTCGAGACAGATGCTAGTTTATGAATCCGGTTTTATAGCGGACGCGGTGCGCGCGTCAATATCGATACCCGCGATATTCGATCCGATCCTGTACAAAGGAGATTGGATCGTGGACGGAGGCATTTTAAGCCCACTGCCGATCCGAGCATTGAGAGACGCGGGAGCTAATAAGATTATTGCGGTGAATGTATTTCCAACGCCGAAAGATACGCTGGAACGCAGGATTATGGAAGCGGAACTTGGTCGCAAGGAAGAAGAGCTTATCCGTCGCCGCGGTATTTTTATCCGCGCGGCCAGGCGCGTGAGAAAATTTTTTGGACGCCGCGTCCTCCCGAATATCTTTGACGTTCTTGTCAATACGATTCAAGCCATGGAATATGAAATTTCTGAGATTGAGGGGATACAGGCCGATGTTCTTTTGCGGCCGGTGGTTCCTCAAGCCAGCTGGATGGACTTTTATAAGCCCGCTGTTTTTATCCGCAGGGGGGAAGAAGAGACAATGAAAGAACTTTCTAAGATCAAAGCGCTTGTCAGCCAGCAAAACAATTAATATAATCATTGAATGCAATCATTTAAGGGGGGGGGGAAATGACAGACGCTGAAATAGTCATTGTAGACGGTGTGCGCACCCCGCAGGGAGTCTTGGGTGGTGTTTTTCGCGATCTCTCGGCTCAGGAACTCGGCCGCATCGTGACCCGGGCGCTTTTGGACCGCACGAAGATCGACCCTTTAAAATTAGAGGAAGTTATTTTTGGCTGCGTGGGGCAGTCCAGTGACGCACCCAATATCGCGCGCGTCATTTCGCTTCTCGCCGGCATTCCTAAGACTGTCACCGGCTACACCGTGGCGCTCAACTGCGCATCGGGCATCCGAGCGCTTGTTAGCGGCTGTCAAAATATCTTGTCTGGTGATGCAGACGTGCAAATCGTCGGCGGCACGGAATCCATGTCGAGTCAGCCTTATCTGTCCCGTGATATGCGTTTCGGCAAAAGACTTCGCAATTCTGAAATGGTGGACTCCCTTTGGGAAGGTCTCACTGACCCCATATGCGGACAGCTCATGGGCCGCACGGCGGAGAACCTTGTGGATGAATTTAAAATCACGCGCGCTGAGCAGGATAAATTTGCAGTTTCCAGCCATCAGAAAGCGTTTCGCGCCACGCGTGAAGGCAAATTTAAGGACGAGATAGCCGCTGTCAGCGTAAAGAAAAAAGTAATGGGCAAAGAAATGCCGCCCGAGGTCGTCACGCAGGACGAGGGTCCCAACCCCGCGCTCAACGAACAAACACTTTCGCTGTATCCTACGACATTTAAAAAAGAAGGCGGAACGGTGACCCCGGGTAATTCCTCCTTAATTTCTGATGGCGCCGCAGCCCTGCTTCTCATGACACGAAAAAAGGCGGGTGAGTTAGGCTATAAAGAAGTGCTGGGCACGGTGAAAAGCTATGCCTTTGGTGGCGTTGAGCCAGAGCGAATGGGTATCGGTCCCACGGTGGCTATTCCGCTGGCTCTGAAGCGTGCGGGTCTTGACTGGAAGGACATTCAGCTATTGGAGCTCAATGAAGCTTTCGCCGCGCAGGTCCTGGCTTGTCAGAGGGTTTTAAATTTTGACAGCAACATTTTAAACGTGAACGGCGGCGCTTTAGCGATCGGTCACCCGGTCGGGATGACGGGTATCCGCATCCTTGTGACGCTTCTACATGAAATGAAACGAAGAAAACTGCGCTACGGACTCGCATCGCTTTGTGTTGGCGGCGGCCAGGGCGCGGCCGTTGTTTTGGAGAGAAGGTAGCATGCCAATGCGCATCGCTGGTGCTGTTCACCGCATCACCGATCCGTTTGGCGCCTGGAATCGGGTATTCTTTTCGGCTCCGCCAGCACCCGATTCCCTCGCACCGCTTCCTTGACAGTTGGTAACTGCAATGGCTGTACTCATGCAACGATATAGCCTAACACTTCCGACGGGTGGCGAAGGGAATGCTCTATTTGCCCGGAGCCGCTAATAGACGGCGAGGACAAATAGAGCATTCCCTTTGACAGGACCCGTCGGTGAATGAGCGGACAGTTTGAGTTTTTAACAGAAGGGTAAATGTATGTTTATTTATAAAGCGGCAGTGGTGGGTGGCGGGGCGATGGGCGCAGAAATTGCGCAAGTCATCAGCTACTCCGGTCTTCCGGTGGTCTTAAAGGAAGTAAACGAGGAGCTGGCGCAAAAAGCACTTTCCAAGATCCGCAAAATATATCAGCAGCGCGTTGAAAAAGGCAAAATGACTCCGCAGGAGCTCGAATCCAAAATGGCGCTCGTAAGCGTTACGACGGATTACGCCGCGCTTAAAGAAGTGGATATCGCGATAGAAGCTGTTCCGGAAAAGATGGATCTAAAAAAGAAAGTTTTCGCAGAAATGGATCGGATGCTGCCGGAACAGACCATACTCGCAAGCAACACATCGGCGCTCTCCATCAGCGCTTTGGGCGCCGCGACCAAACGCCCTGAAAAAGTAATCGGGATTCATTTTTTCTATCCGGCGCACGTGATGAAGCTCATTGAAGTGATACCGGGTCTTGCGACCTCGGAAGATACCGTCGCCGACAGCATTGCCTTCTGTGAAGGATTAAGAAAACTTCCTGTGCGAGTGAACGAATGTGCAGGCTTTCTCGTGAACCGGCTTCTCATGCCTTATCTCAACGAAGCGGCATTCTGTGCCCAAGAGGGTGGGGCGACCTTAAAAGAAATTGATGAGACAATGGTGGCTTTCGGATTTCCGATGGGCCCATTCACGCTTGTGGATGCGCTGGGACTTGACGTGTGCTATGACGTCGTTGGCGTTCTTTTGGAAGAATACGGCAGCCGCATGGCGCCGGCTAGTCTATGGGATGAAGTACACCGTCTGAAACGTTTCGGCGTAAAGAACGGCGCTGGTTTTTACAATTACAACTCCGATGTTCAGTCGGACAAGACGGTGGACGATATTTTAAAGAAATTAAAACCGACAATGGGCCCCAAAATACCATTCTCACAGGAAAGACTGCTTTTAGCCATGGTTAATGAAGCAGCCCTTTGCATACAGGAAAAGATCACGGCGCCCTCTGATATAGATCTGGCGGTGCTGGCCGGCATCGGTTTTCCTCAAACTCGCGGAGGAGTGCTGCAATACGCAGATGAGCTCGGCACGGATGTGGTTTTACAAAAACTCTTGGAGCTTAGCAAAGCCTACGGCGAAAGATTTTTCCCCGCGCCACTCATAAGACGTATGGTGCTGGCCGGATTCTTAGGCAAGAAAACTAAACGCGGTTTTTTGGAATACGCTTAAAAAAATGGGGAGACAGTATGTTTGATTCTCAAAACATCTCGATTGGCATCGAAGAGGGTGTCGCGTTCCTTAAACTCAACCGCGCGCCTGTCAACGCACTCAGCCGTGATTTCTTAGATGAAATTGAAAAAGCAATATTAGCTTTAGGTGCCGAACCCAAAGTGAAGGTTATCGTAATCGCCTCTAGCATTCAAAATGTATTTATTGCCGGCGTAGATCTAAAGGAGATGTCGCAGTTGACCGATCCCAAGGATATTCTGGGCGTCATAGAAAAAGGACAGCGGGTGTTCAATACCATTGAAAATTCACAAAAGCCGGTCATTGCGGCGATTCACGGCGTCTGCGTCGGAGGAGGACAGGAACTTGTGATGGCCTGTCATATTCGCATTGCGTCGGACCGCACGGGGTTTGCCCAGCCCGAGATTACGCTCGGAATCATCCCGGGTTTTGGCGGCTCGCAACGGCTCGCCAGGATCGTGGGCGCCAGTAAAGCCGCCGAACTTATTCTCACGGGTGATGTTGTAAAACCCCAGGAAGCGTTACGCATCGGGCTTATCAATTGCGTGGTTTCAGACGGCGCTCTTTTAAAAACCGCTAAAGAAATGGCCAGAAAGATTGCTTCCAGAGGTTTGCCGGCCATCCAGGCATCGCTTCGCGCCATCACACGAGGCCTGGATGTGCCTCTCGAACAGGGGCTCAAGATCGAGGCGGAGGAATTTAAAAGTATTCTCGGCACCCATGATATGAAAGAGGGTATACGCGCGTTCATCGAGAAACGCCAGCCCAGGTTCACCGACAGTTGATGCAAAGCCTCGGCGCTTTATTCAAAGAAACCGTCACGCGTTACCCCAAAAAAACAGCCATTCTCTTTAAACAGAATGGCCGTTATATTCCCCAGAATTGGGAGGACCTTTCCAAAAGAGTATATTCTGCAGCCGCTTATTTTATGAAGCTCGGTGTCGAGCCAGGAGACCGCATCGCTATTCTTTCTGAAAATAGACCTGAGTGGGCGGTGGTGGATCTTGCCGCGTTGATGGTGGGCGCCATGACGGTTCCTATTTACACCTCTCTTTCACCCGCTGAAATCAGCTATATTCTGAAAGATTGCGGTGCAAAAGCGCTCGCCGTCTCAAACCGTATTCTTTTTGAAAAAATTATTCCAATCCAGAAAGACCTGCCGGAGCTAAAAACGGTCATTGCATTCGAACCGGCCGTGGCAGTTTCCAGTGAAGACTTAAAAATCTCTCTGGTTTATCTGCACGAAATGGAAAAAGAAGCTGTTTCCACGACTCTTGAAGAACGCCTTAAAACCATCAGCGCCGACGCCTCCGCCAGCATTATTTATACGTCAGGAACGACGGGGCCGCCGAAGGGTGTAGTGCTGACGCACGGCAACTTTATTCATAATGTCACCGAATCCGGCAGTGTTTTAAATATGGGGCCAACGGATATTCACCTATCGTTTCTTCCGCTAAGTCACGTATTTGAAAGGATGGCGGGGCATTATCTCATGATAAAAATCGGCGCCATTATTGCGTATGCCGAGAGCATGGACACCGTGCCACAGAATCTTTTGGAGGTCCGGCCCACTTTTATCGTGGGCGTGCCGCGTTTTTTTGAAAAAATACAGGCGCGCGTTCTTGAGCAGGTAGAAAAGGCAGGCTCCTTGCGCCGCGCTCTATTTTTCTGGGCCAAAGATATAGGACGTCGGAAGCGCCTGCTCGTTCAGGATAAAAAACGACCGGGGCCGAGGCTGGCGCTGCAGTTATTTTTGGCGCGTAAGCTTGTGTATAGCAAATTCCGTAAACGGTTGGGAGGGCGCATTCGTTTTTGCGTCGCGGGAGGCGCACCGCTTAGTCGGGAGATTGCCGAATTTTTTTATGATCTGGGAGTTATGATCTTTGAAGGTTACGGTCTTACAGAGACATCCCCGGTCATTGCGGCCAATCGCGAAGGGCGGTTTAAATTCGGTACGGTGGGGATTCCGCTCAACGGCATCGAGGTTGCTTTGACGCCGGAAGGCGAGATCATCACTAAAAGCCCGAGCGTCATGAAAGGTTATTATCATAAGCCCGCGGAAACTGAGGCAGTCTTGAAGGATGGGTGGTTCTACACGGGGGATCTTGGCAGCATCGACAAGGAGGGGTATCTTAGCATCACCGGCCGTAAAAAAGAGCTCATAGTGACTTCCGGTGGAAAAAAAGTGGCTCCGCGGGCGATAGAAGAGCTCATTGAAAGCGATCCGGTCGTCTTACGCTGTGTTCTTTTCGGCGAAGGAAAGAAATTCATCACGGCATTCATTGTTGCAGACAAAGAGAAGCTACTTGAAATGGCGAATGGCCAAAAGATTGCTTATAAGGATTACGCGGCGTTGATAGCCGATAGTCGCGTCTACAAAATACTCGAAACACGTATTGCGGAGCTTTCCAAGAACCTCGCAAACTACGAAAAAATTAAATATTTTGCGCTTCTTGAGAATGATTTTTCCCAGGCTGCGGGCGAATTGACGCCCACGCTTAAGGTCAAACGCGAGGTTATCTGCCAACGCTACAAAGACAAGCTGTTGCCCTTCTACGAAAAAGCACAAAGTGAATGACTGGGCATAAGCTCCTTTCTTTTGACGGAACACCCCTTCATTACTGCCGTTTTACTCCGGACATGCCCCCAAAAGGCACGCTCATCATTGTACACGGAATGGGTGAACACGGCGGCCGTTACCGGCGGTTGGCCGAACATCTGTTGCCGCTTGGGGTAGAAAGCATCGCGCTGGACTTGAGGGGATTTGGTCAGAGCGGCGGCGCCCGTGCATATGTGCCTAGATTTGAGTATTTTTTGAAAGACTTGGAGGCGATCCATGCTTTTGTCTACCGCCGGAACAATAAGCTTCCCATTTTTCTTCTGGGCCACAGCCTGGGTGGTCTCATCGCATCGGATTACGCCGCTGGAGCCAAAAGACCTCCTCTAAAAGGCCTGGTTTTATCTTCGCCGGCTTTTGGGATTGCGATACCGGTCCCGACATGGAAACATTTAATGGCGTTGGCAGTAAGTGTTATCACGCCACACTACAGCGAGAAAGACAATGTGAGTATAAGCCTCTTAACCCACGATGCTGTCATACGGAATGAATATGAAAAGGATCCGCTTATTTATCACCGAATCACAACCGGATTGTATAGGGAAATGACACGTGCCATCAAGCGGAGCGCGCAAATAGCCGCGCGCCTCTCATTACCGGTGCTCGTGCTTCAAGCGGGAAATGATGCCATCGTAAAAAAAGAAGAAACCTTGGAATTTTATGATCGTATCAAGAGTTCGGACAAAACAGTTGAGGTGTACCCTGAACTTTATCATGAGATACTGAACGAAACAGGCAGAGAAAAAGTGTTCGCCCGCATCACCGCCTGGCTTTTCAGCAAATTTTAGCACCCCTTGTAACCGGTGTTTCGTAGACTATACTTGAATCAGGGCATAAAGTGAGCTCTCGAAAAGGAGGGATGTATATCGAAGCAGCGTTTCCAAAGTAATTACCTCTTAGGGGGTGATTTCGATGAGAACCGACCTTCTTACTGGTGTACTTTTTGGCGTAGTAGTTGGCCTGATGTTTGCTGCACAGTTAGGCCCGCATCTACCCATATTAGTGATCGTGGCTCTAATCCTAGGGACCAAGATCATTAGTCTGAAATAAGTAACTTAAGACCACCACCGCAGGGATGTCCCTGCGGTGGTGTTTTTTACATTTACTCCTTCGGATCTATTCATCCCTGTAACCGACGGGTCCTGTCAAAGGACGAGGTTCGGAGAATAAAAACTCTCCACCGCATCCACCATCCGTTTGGCGCCTGGAATCGGGTATTCTTTTCGGCTCCGCCATATCTTGACTACGGCTAACTAGCCAGAGGTTGTGGGCGTTCGCCTCAAAGAGCACCCGATTCCCTCGCACCACTTCCTTGACAGTTGGTTACTGCAGTGGCTGTACTGATTCAAACGATATCGCTAAAACATCTCCGACGGGTGGCGAGTGGTGCGGTCCCTATTTGCCCGGAGCCGCTAATAGACGGCGAGTCCGCCAGAGGACGGATCCGTCCACAAATCGCTCGTGCGATTTGATGGCGGAGACAAATAGACCTTGTCCTTTGACAGGACCCGTCGGTTACTGGGATTGATGCAACCGAAGATCCTGTTTTACAATTTGCAGTTTTTTTATGGATCGGCATTTGCGTGTGATATAATGCCACACATGTTTCCATTCAATATTGAATTTAACAGATACACTGTTCTTGGTGTGGCTATCGGCGTGACACTCGTGGCATTGGCAAGGATCGCTTTAGGGTTTTAGCTCGTGCGCTGGATCAAGGTAGTGTTGTGTCTTATTTTGTCGCTCACGTCGTTCGCATCAATCCCATACCTGCAACGCCAAGAAAAGCTTTTTTATTCGCGAAATGAACCCTTTTTTATAAACCCCGCCCCCAATAAGTCAGGCGTACTTTATATTCGCAGTGATTCCTACGGGAAAGGTTATTATGGTGCTTCTCGTAATGGCGGAAGATCGCATAAGGGTATTGATGTTATGGCTGCTGTCGGATCGTCCATTGTAGCGGCCAAAAGCGGGCGAGTGGTCGTTGCGGGGATCGATTCAGGCTACGGCGACTATATTGAAATTCAACACCCGGATGGGCTTTGCACGCGATATGCCCATTTATCCCGATCAATGGTCCAAGTCGGTGACTGGGTGAAGCGGGGACAGCTTATTGGAAAAAGCGGCAAATCAGGAAACGCCAGGAACGCACGTATCATTCCTCATCTTCATTTTGAAGTTCGCCAAGGTGCAGACGCTGTGAATCCAACCTCAGGATTGTTAGACCCCTCTATTCTTGTTAAGTAATTCATTCGGATCTATTAATCCACGTAACCGACGGGGCCTGTCAAAGGGAATGCTCTATTTGTCCTCGCCGTCTATTAGCGGCTCCGGGCAAATAGAGCATTCCCTTTGCCACCCGTCGGGTTCTCTTTGTTTTAATAGAACTCTCATTAGCTAATGGTATGAGGACCCCGGAAGTGGTCCTTGGGGGCGCGTTTGAGATTGGCGAGCCATGGAAACCTACTCTTACACACGAGCCAATCTCAATCGAGCGAGAGATTTCCTCGGAGGGGAAATCCATACGTCGACCAAAAGGACCACTTCCGGGGTCCGGGACCTGGCAGAGAGTATTCTTTGGGGAGAGGGCTGTTAGCTTGAATTTGCTAAATTTGTCAGGTACACTTATTTCAGGTTTTTAATAAGTTCATTCAGATATGAAATAAGCAGTTGTTAATAAATCCTTAGCCCTAGGCAGGGCGACGGGTACTCCTAATTCGATAGGAGTAGGCAAACTTCCGGAAACGGGAGGACGCAAAACCTTCGGGCCTCAACCTCTTTACTGAGGTGTGGCGGCTGGGTTGCTGACAAACTATGAAGCCACAACGCTGTGTTTTGATAGCATCAGTCATTATTCTTTGCTTGGGGATCCCCGGACAAGCTTCACAGAGCTTGTTCGTTCCGACGCTTCCACAAACTCAAAATATCGACCTCAAGGATACGAATTTTACCCCTTTCCCCAAAACACTGGACTACGCGTTTCCCAATGGCGTAAAAATTAAAGTGCACTTTGACGCTCAAACGCTCAAAAATGCCGGCGCCGGAGCATTTTTTGCCCAGGACGTCCTGAACGCAGCTGTTGAGGCCTATCAAAATATCACAGAGTTCCAGGGTTTTTCGACGGCTGGATATACTTTTGCCATGCCTAATAAAAACTATGCTTACGATCCTGACAAAACCATCGATGTTTTTATTGGCGATTCGCAGGAAATCTCAAAGGTAAGCCAGGCGCCTTCTTGGATGGTTTTCAAGGATGCCCCGTGTTTCGACACTATACACCGTTCCGGTGCCGCCTATGATGCGGTCATCCTTTTACCGGCCAATTACAAGGATTTCATACGCGGTTGGGAAAAAATTAATCCGTCTCCGCTGGGCACTCGTAATGTGGAAGTCGATCTCCGTGGCACGCTCATCCATGAGATGCTGCATGTCATCATCTTTTATTATAATCACAATTTGAATCACGATGCCGAGACGGCCCGAGACGGCAAGGGAAAGCACCCCGTGGACTGGTACGTCGAAGGTCTTGCCCGCTATTTCGAGACATTCGCAGGCGCGCGGCACGACTTCTTTTCTCAAGGATTTAAGCAAACCCTTCCCAACAAGATCCAGTTCTCCCGAGGTGGCGCCAATTATTTTATGCGTTATCCGGATCAGCCATTTACAGATCTACGATATGAAAATGCTCTTTTTTGGCGCTTTATCGATACACGATATGGCATGAGCAGCATCGAGCGTCTGACACGCGCTTTTCGCGGGCAGGACGCTAATGACTTTCGTCAGGCCCTTGAAAAAGCGACTGGCGTGCCGTTCGAAAAACTGCTTAAAACATTTTCCATAGCGGTGCTCTTTAAAGATTTTGAATTAAAAGAGGATGCGCAATATCTGAAAGATATAGCAAAAACGCATTTGATCTATAAAGAGAGCCTTTTATGGCTTACCGACGGCACCGGGAAAAATAAACCTCTGGGGACTGTTTGCCGTACGGACTGGATCGGTCAATGGGAATCAGTTACCGCTAAACACGGGGAAATGTCAGTCGCGGGGGACAGCACGCCGGAATGTGACGTTTCGAGATGGGCCACGGATTACTATCAGATTGATATTGCCGCAGACTCTAAGGCGCTGCCTAATTTTACGGTATACCAGGATGAAAAAGAACCGCGTCTTTCGGTCCAGACCGTTGTGCGAACAAAGGGCGGCTCGTTGATTATCTTGGATGTCGCAACTGAACTCGACCAGGCCGTTCGTGATCACGGTCTGGCCAGCGCCGACATTGAAACGGTATTTCTTCTTGTTACCAACACCAGCTTCTCAGGTCCCACCCGCTACGAAATCGCCGTATTTTCTTGACTTCACCATCAGGTGTTCTATAATACGTCGCAACTTCAAAGGAGGATATTTTCATGACGAAATTTTTCAATAAGTGTTCCAAAGTGCTTGTTCTGGCAGTAGTTGCGTTATCGTTTGCTTCTTTAGCATTTGCCCAAGGCGCTCAAAATGAAAACTCAGTAACAGGATTTTTTAGACGTTTATTCAATTATCCCTCGAAGACCGGAGAAAATATTTCCAAGGCCGGCGATGAAGCGCTGAGTCAGGCCGGTGAGAAGATCTCCAAGGGTCAGCTTGCAGAAGGCGTGGGGCAGACGGTCGGCGGCAGCGCCAATCTCGTCGGTCACCAGGTCCAATCAACCGTTGGACAGGAAGACGCTAATTCCTAAAAGTAAATAGCGCGTTTAATAGAACTCACTTCGTCTAAATGGGGGCTTCGGAAAACGCGAGGCTCCCGTTTTAGTTTTTGGGGGGATAATGTCTTTAAGTTTAAAGATAGACTCAGATCTTAAGCAGTCAATGATCGCGAAAGATGAGACCAGGACGTTGACGCTTCGCGCGGTTAAATCCGCCATGAAGTACCTGGCTATCGAAAGAAAAGCAGAAACTCTTTCGGACGCAGATACATTCTCGGTGATCCAAAAGCAGGTGAAACAGCGCCGGGAATCGATTGATCAGTTCACCAAGGCCGGTCGACAAGATTTGGCCGATAAAGAGATCAAAGAAATGGTCATACTCGAGGCTTATCTTCCCAAGGCAGTGACCGACGCCGAGTTGGAAGCTCTTATTAAAGAAGAAATTCAAAAATCAGGGGCCTCCTCAAAAAAAGATTTTGGGCGTGTAATGAAGGCGCTTAGCGAACATCTAGCGGGGCGCGCTGATGGAAAACGAATCAGCGAAACGCTAGGAAAATACTTAAAATGAAACTCCGATCTACTTTTACGGCAGTTATCGGCGCGGGTCAGGTGGGCGCAACCACGGCCCAGAGGATTCTCGAGCAGGGAGTTTCCGATGTCATGCTTTTCGACATCGTAGAAGGCATGCCTCAAGGTAAGGCTTTAGATCTTATGGAAGCAGCACCCATAGAAGGTCACGGCCAGCGAATTTTAGGCACGAACCGTTACGAAGACATTCAAGGTGCTGAAATAGTGGTCGTCACCGCTGGCCTTCCCAGAAAACCCGGCATGACACGCGAAGATCTTTTGGCGCTTAACGCCAAGATCATTAAAGATGTTTGTCAAAACGTGAAAAAGTATGCGCCTAATTCCAAGCTAATCATTGTTACGAACCCTCTTGATATCATGACGTATCTTGCGTCGCGCGAAACAGGTTTTCCGGAAAACCGTTGTTTTGGCATGGCGGGTGTTTTGGACACCGCAAGAATGCGCTATTTTATTGCCGAGAGGCTGGATTGCGTGCCCAAGGACGTTCAAGCCGTTGTTTTGGGCGGTCACGGCGACCTCATGGTGCCGGTCTCGAGCCAGACAAAAGTCAAAAATAGGCCCATTCGCGACCTTATCACGTCCGAGGAGCTCGCAGCCATAGAGCAGCGCACCCGCGACGGCGGTGCTGAGATCGTAAAACTTCTAAAAACAGGCAGCGCTTTTTATGCGCCCTCTAGCTCCGTATGTGAAATGGTAAAAGCGGTCCTGCGGGATGAAAAAAAAGTGCTCCCGGTTTGCGCGTATTTGAAAGGCGAGTACGGCCTGCGTGATATTTATTTTGGGGTTACGGCCGAGCTCGGTAAAAACGGCGTTGAAAAGATCATAGAACTGCCGCTTGAGCCCAATGAAAAAAAAGCCCTTGAGATGTCCGCCCAAAAAGTGAAGCAGGGAATTGCCGAAGTGAGCAGTTTGGCAACCGCGCAATGAAAGTACAAGAATCTCAGGCCCGTTCTTTATTCGGCCAGTTTGGTATCGCGACATCCGAGGGCAGCATGATCACGGATGTCGCGCAGGCTAAAGACGCCTTTAATCGTTTAGCCAACCCTACCTGTATCTGCAAAGTGCAGGTGTTGATGGGCGGCCGCGGCAAAGCGGGCGGCGTCAAACGTCTCAAGACAGTGCAAGAAGCTGAAGAGATGGCGCGGACGTTCCTAGGCAAGCCTTTTTCTACCGTTCAGTCGGCCGGCGAATCTAAAATCGTTCGCTCGCTGATCATCACACAAGACATCCCCATACAGGAAGAATATTATCTGGGTGTGGTTATCGACCGCTCAAACAAATCACCGGTTATTTTATTTTGCAAAGAGGGTGGGGTGGAAATCGAAGAGATAGCGGTCACCAAGCCATCCGCAATCCATAAAATTTATTTTCTACCCTCTATGCCGCCGACTGTCTACGCTATTTTTTCCGAGATTAAAAAGGAATTTTCAGACCCCGAGATACCCAAACAGATTGCCGATATTGCAGTAAAACTGGCAAAACTGTTTATAGAAAAGGACTGCTCCATCGCTGAAATTAATCCGCTGGCCTTAACTCCTAATAATCGTGTTATGGCGCTTGACGCCAAGATCGTTTTCGATGACAACGCGCTGTTTCGCCATGAAGATATTCGGTTGATGAAAGACCCCGACGAAGAGGATGAGCGTGAAAGAAAGGCGAAGGAATTTGGTTTGAGTTATGTTTCTATGAAAGGAAATGTAGGCTGCCTCGTCAACGGCGCGGGCCTCGCGATGGCCACGATGGATATGATTAAACTGGCCGGAGGGGAGCCTTCCAATTTTTTGGATGTTGGCGGCGGCGCTAATGTGGAGCAGGTACGCGAAGGTTTTAAAATTATTCTTCAGGATGAGCGCGTGGAGGCTATCCTTGTTAATATTTTTGGCGGCATCATGAAATGCGACGTGATCGCCGAAGGCATCATCCAGGCTTCAAATGAAATCAAATTCTCCGTTCCGCTGGTGGTCCGTCTCGAAGGCACCCGGGTGGAGGAGGGTAGGGCACTGCTAAAAAATTCCAATCTGAAGATAATTTCCTGCACCAACATCAAAGAGGCGGCACAAACTGCTGTTGAAGAAGCCGCAAAACACCGAAAAACCTATGCCCATTCTCGTTGACAAGACCACCAAAGTCATCTGCCAGGGCATCACCGGAAAAGCGGGGAGTTTTCATGCGGTCCGCTGCAAAGAATATGGCACGCAGCTCGTCGGCGGTGTAACGCCTAAAAAAGGCGGCACTCAGGTTGAGGGTATTCCGGTGTTCAATACGGTTAAAGAAGCCGTCCTAAAAACGGGGGCCACTTGCTCCATGATCTACGTGCCCGCCTCTTTTGCCCTGCAAGCCATTATCGAAGCCATAGACGCAGGCATCAAGCTTCTTGTTTGTATCACGGAAGGCATTCCCACGCTCGACATGGTTCGCGCGACTGAGTATGCAAAGAAAAATAATGCGCGCATCATTGGGCCTAACTGTCCGGGCATCATCACGCCCGGCGAGACGAAGATCGGTATCATGCCGGGGTACATTCATAAAAAAGGAACTGTGGGGGTTATTTCCAGAAGTGGCACGCTGACCTATGAAGCGGTCTGGCAGCTCACATCGGCCGGTCTCGGCCAATCCACCTGTATCGGAATCGGCGGAGATCCGGTGATTGGCCTTGGTTTTATTGAAGCTTTGGAACTTTTTGAAAAAGACCCGGGAACTGAACGTGTCCTCATGATCGGCGAGATCGGAGGCACCCAGGAGGAAGAAGCGGCTGCTTACATTGAGCGAAACATGAAAAAGAAAGTTGCGGCCTTTATAGCGGGAGTCACGGCGCCTAAAGGAAAGCGAATGGGTCATGCCGGAGCCATTGTCTCCGGGAAACAGGGCACGGCGCAGGAAAAGATTGCGACACTGGAAAAAAAAGGAATACGTGTTATTCGCCAGCTAGGTCAGATAGGCGAAACCTTCAAGGAACTGTTCTAAGGTTTTTAAAATGCCTCACACTTTCCCTCAATGCGAAGAAGTTCATTGCAGCGAATCAGCCATTAGTTTTTCCGGCACATGCTGGGAACACACCTCTCAAGAGTCCTACAGAAATGAACTTGCAGGCAATCTGGCGCGCCTAAAAAAAGACCCTGCCCCCATCAACTTAAAAAAAGTTGAATGCGAGGATATTGATTTCTCTCATCTGGACCTCAGCGGCTCTTCGTTCAGCCAGATCCGCGCATCGCGCTGCCTTTTTGTGGGGACGAAACTTAAAGAGGCCAATCTTATAGGCGCCCACTTCCGCAACTGTGATTTTGTGGGCGCTGAAATGATGAAAGCCAACTTCACGCGTGCCCACTTTACAAACTGTACGCTGTCCCACTCGGACCTTCAGGACTCCTATCTTTCCGAGGTGTCATTCAGGGAATGTGATCTCATGGGGGCTATTTTATTTGATTGCGTGCTTTGGAGCGCGGACCTTGACGGCGCCAATCACCTGAAACGGTCGAGTTTTCTAGACGCGCGGCCTGTGTCGCGCTTTACTCAGTGCAGGCTTTCAGAGAAAGATCCTTACATGGCTTGCGAATCTTACCGCAGTTTAAAACACCGTTTCCACCGCAATGGTCTGTACGAGGACGCCAGCTGGGCCGCGTACAAAGAACTCACAATGGAACGAAAGCATCTATTCCTCATCAAGAGCCCGCGATATTTCCCGTCGCTTTTGATGGATATTCTGTCAGGCTACACCGAAAAACCTCATCGAGTCATAGCGTCTTCTCTAGGCATTGTGTTAATTTTTGGGGTTTTCTATTATTTGTTGAATGCCTTGCGTTCCGTTGTAGACCCCGGTATGCCCATCAGTCTATGGGACAATATTTATTTTAGTTTTATTTCATTTACAACCGTTGGGTTTGGAGACCTTGTGCCTAAAGTAACCTGGTGGGTGAGAGGTCTGGTTTGTCTGGAAGCTTTCTCAGGACCGTTCATGGCCGGATTGTACATTTTTACACTGACGCGTCGTTACGCGGCTGGTTAACATGATAATGCGGACGCTTGTTCACCGCCGGGTCCTGGCTCGGGCGCACTCTATGCCAGGTCCCGGACCCCGGAAGTGGTCCTTGGGGTCGACGCTCGGATTTCCCCTCCGAGGAAATCTGTCGCTCGATTGTCGTTTGCTCGTGTGTAAAAGTAGGTTTCCGTGGCTCGCA
>JAHFFI010000098.1 GCA_023248025.1 Candidatus Omnitrophota bacterium | reverse complement strand
GCTTCTCGCAACCCGTCAGAAACCAACCGATTAAAAAGAAGGCGACGACTCGCAGGTAAATCGTTTGCATAGACTTCATTTTAATTCCCTCGACTGAGATTTTACGCCTAAAAAAATAAAAACCCACCATGAAAAATATTTTTCACACAATCTGTCCCGTCAGACGGATTTTGATTATTTCCCGGTGGTAAGCACAACACGAAAACGTGCTTTTCCGCTCATCATGCGTGCGTAAGCTTCAGCAGCACGCTCCAAAGGAAAAACTTCATTCATGGAACGCACACCGCTCTGCACACTGAACGCAAGAGTTTGTTCTGCATCGATCGCTGTTCCGGACGGCCAACCTTGTACTGAACGGCGGCCAGCGAGAAGGAATATAGGCGAGACTTGCATGGATTGGTCAGCTCCGAGCACGACCATGCTTCCGCCTGCCGCCAACCCGCCTATCGCTGCGCTCATCGCATCGCCGCTCGCGGCAGTTGCAAGAATGACCTTTGCGCCTCCGAGTTTTTGTAATTCAGCGGCCGGATCTTGAGCCTGACTATCAATATAATGATGCGCTCCGAACTTTCGAGCTAAAGGTTCTTTATCTTTTCCCCGCGCAATGCCAACTGTTTTGAACCCCATTTTCACCGCGTATTGCACTCCGAGATGTCCGAGCCCTCCGAGGCCGAGGACGGCCACCAAATCACCGGCTTGTGCATGGCTATTGCGCAAAGAGTTGAAAGTTGTAATGCCCGCACACATAAGCGGCGCAGCATCCGCCGGAGATAAATCATCCGGCACAAGTGCCAAAGCCATTGCGGGAGCAATCATATAATCCGCGTAACCGCCATCAAACGAAATGCCGGTGATTTGCAGATTTTGACAGACCATAAAATCTCCCCTGCGGCATGAATGACAATGGCCGCAATGACCGCCGTACCAACCCACGCCTACACGCTGACCGGTGCTCCATTGCGGAACGTTCTCGCCAACGGCATCCACAATTCCAATAACTTCATGACCGGGAACTCGCGGATATGAGAGACCGGGCCATAGCCCGGTTTGGACAATTACATCACTATGACAGACGCCGCAGGCCTGGACTTTGATCCGAACCTGCCCGGAAGCAGGCTGCGGAATTTCACGCTCCACTAATTCAAATGATCCACCGGGTCGGGTAATTTGCATGACGCTCATTTTAGACATAAATCTCTCCGTATTATTTTTGAGACGCTTCGAATAAAAACCAGGTGCGCCGTTCAGTCTCGTCGATCCAAACTTCGATCAGGCTGGCGGTGGCGATATCGCGATGCTCGTCGCACACGTTATGCGCCTCACGAAAACGTGCCGCGAGTTCCTTGTTGTCCTCGCGCAACTCAGCGAGCATATCAAGAGGTTCAACATATTCAGCATCATTGTCGAGCACACGCTGCTTACGGGCAATGTCACCGATAGATTTAAGCGTAGAGCCGCCAATCTTTCGGATGCGTTCCGCAATCGGGTCGGTCATCGCATATAACTGATCCGCCTGCTCATCCAAGAGCAAATGGTAATCACGAAAATGCGGCCCGCTCATGTGCCAGTGGAAGTTCTTTGTCTTGAGGTAAAGCGCGAACACGTCCGCCAGCATACCATTCATTGCACCGGAAATATCTTTCGTTGCGGTCTCGCTGAGATCTGTGCGAGTTTCGAGCGGAAACTTACGGCGTTTTTCAGCTGGGGAAACTTCTTTCTGCTGGTTTTTTTTATTATTTCTCAAACGATCTTCCGCTTCTTTCCGGGATTGTAGAGTTATCGATTTAACATCTTTTGAATAATGGAAGATCGACATGATGTTGAATCCAAAGTCCTGTTCAGGGGTGGGAATCACCCGGATGATTTCTTTGATTCCCTGCTTATTAAAAAAATCCATGGTTTTTTTAATCTCACCCTGAACTTCGAGATCCATTTGTTCCAACAAGGTAAAATCAGCCAAGAGCTTGAAACCTTTTTCATTTTTTGGGGCCATTTCCCGAATTTTCAGATAAACTTTTTTCGCTTGTTCAGCGCCGATCTTGCCTTCAAATTCAAGGGTGACAAGATTATTCTCTTTATCGTAATTGGCTTTAAGCATATAAATTCCCTTTCTCTTGTTATTTTTCCCTTTTGAGATTTTGATCGGTGGCAATAAGCGCATGCGTTGTCGATGTAGCGATTAGTTTACCTTCCGGATTCCTGGCTTCGGCTCTGAGCACTAATAAGCTTTTAGTTTGTGAAACGACCTCTGCCCGCACAGTGACGAATTTATCTTTTTCCGTAAAAGGGCGGACAAAGCTTGTACTCATTTCAATGGTGACGGCAGGTCTTCCGCTTGCCATATAGGAAAGAGGCCCATAAACTTCATCAAAAACAGCGCACAGAAATCCGCCTTGAAAAAATCCCATCGGATTTGTGAACTTTGAATTGAATTTAATTTCTGCGGCAAGCATTTTTCCGGTTTCAATATCCGTATACCGGGTTCCTAAAGCAGCGTTTGTCGCAGGCGGCATTTGTAACTTGATCCCGGACTGGGAAAATTTCTCCGCCATTTCCTGCATACCTTGAAGAACTTGCTCGTGGACTTTCATATATTTAATTTTTATCTATTTCTCGAGTACGGCATTCATCGTAATTTTGGCATTTAAGAGTCGTGAGATGGGACAGCCTGCTTTGGCTTCGGTTGCCGCTTTGTCGAAGTCCGCGGGATTAGCGCCGGGCACCTTCGCTTTAACTTCCAGCAGGACTTCGGTGACAGTCCATCCCTTGTCTAATTTTTCCATCGTGACGATGGCCGAAGTCTCGATTTTTTCTGGCTTCAAACCAGCACCGCCTAATTGCGCTGACAACGCCATTGAAAAACATCCCGCATGAGCCGCGGCAATAAGCTCTTCCGGGTTTGTCCCAACGCCGTTTTCAAATCGAGTCAAAAATGAATACTGCGCATTGGAAAGCGTTCCGCTTTCTGTTGAAATGCTACCTTTGCCTGCTTTTAAATCTCCATTCCAAACTGCCGAAGCTTTTCTTTTCATAATTCCTCCTCCATGTAAATATCTTTCTAAAAACAGCCTAGCGTAAAGTCTGTCCGACTTTTAGGGACAAGTCACTTTACTTACCAATCTGCTGCAATGCTCCCACCCAGTTCTCAACATGATAACAAGAAGCGAGCTTGCCATTCTTGACGGTGAAGATATCAACCGCCATCGTGTTAAAGCTCTTACCCGTCGGTTTCGCTCCCCAGAATTCCCCAGTGGGTGTGCCGGTGGCTTTACCACGCACCACAATTTGATCACCGAATGTCATAATATCCTCGACTGTCCAGCACAAATCTGGGACAGATTCGCCGATCATTTTAAAGACCTCGGTGAGTTGGTCGCGCGTAAGCGAGTCTTCATTGGTATGAAATGATTTGTAATCCGGGTTACATGCTTTAGCCAACAAAGCAGCCACATCTTTCTTGGCCGGTTGATTCAGCGCTTCATACAACGGTGACACGATAGCTTGCGCTGTTATTTTCGTTAACGGCTCGGCGGTGGGTTGAGGATCTGATTTAGGGAATGAATTCCCAAACATTGGCGAGCCGCTCTTTGATTGTTCTTTCGTGGCTTCGTCCTGGATGACATCCCAGTGTTCGACCAATACTCCGTTTTCCATTCTCACAATGTCAGCCACAATCCACGGAGCGGGCAAACCATGACCTGAATAACGACCGTGGACAATAACAAAATCGTCTTCTGCTAAAACGAGGCCATGCATCCAATTGAGTGTGGCGGGAAGATTCTTGATGAGACTAAAAAGTCCTTCTCTTCCGGCTTCTATGTGAGCGCTGTGCTGAATATAGTTCGGGGACCAGAACTTTTCCGCCGCAGCATAATCTCGCTTGTTAAACAAAGTGTCAAATGCTTCCAAAACCAGTTTCTTATTCTGTTCGGGTGTTGTTTTCATAGTCTATCCCCGTTGTTTTAGATTTGTGAAGTTAATCTCTACCGTTTAAAAAGAGCGCCACATGAGTTTGTTGATTGTCTTTGTGGCTACCCTTTTTGCACTATTAGTTTAGGGATGATCATCAATTAGCATAAAAATTTATTTAAAACTGTTTGGTTCAAAATAAAGCAAACGAGATCAATTATCAAGGACTTTTTTAGGGAATCCTTCAGAGCGTACGAAGGATGCGCATGAAATTCCTGAGCTTTCGAGCGGAGCTTTTTTCTGCGTCGGCAAGGTTCTGCTCAAGATGTGATCCGATAAAATTAGTCAGGACAAAATCGGCAATCACTTCGGGGTCCATTTTGGGCCGCTCCGCAGCAATATTCATGATGAGCGCAACTCTCACCCCAGCCATCGTCTTCGTCACCATTTCATTTACTTTAAGGGGCAAAGCCGGAAGCTCACGCATGGTATTAATGCAAAAGCAGCCCTTCCGAGTTCTACACGGCTTGCGCTTGAAAAAGCGTTCAATATTGTCATATCCCAAAGGCTCAACTGCAAGCGGACTTGCGGCGACCAAGTTGGCGATATAACGGTTGAGGCTGGCAAAATAAAGATCCTCTTTATTCTTGAACTCTGAGTAAAGGCCCGATTTGTTGACGCCTGTAGCCTTCTCCAAATCCCGCAAAGTTGTCCCCTTGAAACCATTTTCCCAAAAAACAAGCGCAACCTTATCCAAAACGTCGTCGCGGTTGAATTTTTTAGGTCTGCCCATATATAGTTTCCTTAAATTTCTAAAAAAATTCGCTCTCTAGCGACCCGAATTTTTTCACCGATCTGGCATAGTTTTTGGGATCGTGAAAGATACTCGTTTCATATTAGGTTAGCATTATTTTCCTAACATTATAGCCAACACTATTAATTTTACTAACTTATTAACAGACGGAATCAGAACGCAAGCGAATATCGCTTTACTATCTCAATATACAGGATTCAAAAGTGGTCTCGGGGAAAAATAGTCGCTAGCACTTAGATCTTATTATCTAGGAGTGCGATTCGGCGATTCCTGCGGCACAATTGAAAAGGAAAGTTTTTCTTTGCCCCGCAGAACCGTGATTTCACGAACTTCACCAGCGGGTTTTTCGGTAAGCAATTTGTGCAGGGCGTCAATGCTGGGCGTGGGACGGTTGTCAAAACTCAGCAAGATGTCTCCTTCCAAAAGCCCGGCTTTTTCGGCCGCGCTGCCAGACTCGATATTGATAATAAAAATTCCGGTTTCATTTTCAAGATGATAAAAACGCACGACACGCCGAGGCAAAGGCACGTCTTGACCCGCAACGCCGATAAAACCCCGCCGAATCCTTCCGTTTTTAATTAAAAGCCCGGCCACAAATTTCGCAGTGTTGATGGCCGTGGCAAAACTAATACCTCTTGCAGGCTGAATGATAGCAGTGTTGACACCCACCACTTCGCCAAAAGCATTCACCAAAGGGCCTCCCGAATTTCCGGGATTCAGGGCCGCGTCGGTTTGAATGACATTATCAATCAGCCTTCCCGAGGCCGCACGCAAAGAACGCCCCAGTGCACTGACTACACCCGCGGTCACCGTATATTGG
>JAHFFI010000097.1 GCA_023248025.1 Candidatus Omnitrophota bacterium | reverse complement strand
TTCCGTGGAAATTTCCAGCGGCTCAAGACAGTCGGACACTTTGTCATACACATCTCTATCCAGCCCGGTAAGATCGCTGACAGAAAGAACATTAGAGACAGGCGCATTTTTTGTCGTCACTGCCTTCTTTTTTAGAGTAAACTCCCTCGCTGGCAAACCATAGCCTCTGGCCGTCACGACACCGTTTTTTTTACGCAGATTATAGATAGAGCGGCCGACGGCAAGACGCGCACCTTGAAAACTCTGTGCCCGCGCAACGCCGACAAAAAATTCATCCAATCCAGGCACGGCCGCGTAGTTATTGATAGAAACTGCCCGCACATGGCGGACGGGTTTTAGCGCCGGCACAGAGACCGCGGATGCGGACACTAGCCTCGCGCCGGCGGACGGGCGGGCGGCTCCGCCAATCTTCGCGGTCAAAATCCACAGCCCTCTTTTTTTTCCGACGGGATAAGACATGATGATCTCATCGGTCTGCACAAACTCACACCCCTCGTTTATGAGTATCTCTTTCATTTGCTGCGCCGTATGCCCTTTGTAAGGAATAGCTTTTTTGCGCTTAACATCGTTTTCCTCAAGATACCCCGTCACAAAAATGAGCGCGCCCTTATCCAAGTTCGGCTCAAACCGCGAAAGAAGTTGGGGGATGTTCATATGCCCTTCGGATTCGGAGAATAGGAGCACTTTGAATTTTCCCTCAACTCCGGCCACCGTTTCAGCGGGACCGACAAGCGTGGGTACGCCTTTTTTGGCCGCAAGATACGCATTGAACGTATTTAAATCTACTCCCTGAAAGCGATGATGGCCCAGTTCAATGAGCTTCGCCTCCAAGTTGCCACGCCCAGAACCCAGAGATAAGATCCGCACCGGCCGGTCGAAATTGCGCCGAATCAAAATATCTAAAAGTTGTGACATTTTTTTCAAAACAATGGTGTTAGTGGAAACATTGCTGAGCCGGTACGAGCCGTACCATGTGGTCTGAGTATTATTCTCATTAAACCTTCCATAAAATGCGCCCAGCCGCGCATGAGAGTTCATAAATCGCCAATAAAGCTTCCCGGCCAGCAGCCTAAGACTTTTCCAAAACTCTTTCATCCACGAGAATCCGGCCTGACTGTTGGACAGGCGGGCGCCGGAGGCTTTACGCAGTACGCTTTGCGGCAGCGGCATCCTGGGATTAAGCGCGTTCACGTAGTTCCTTAGAACGGAGAAGACCTCTCTTTGGCCCGCTTCGTCTTTTTTTGCCGATGCCAAGATGAATTCGCGCATGACGGCATGCGGGTGCTCATGTTTTACGTCATACTTGGCAAGATAAGATTGAATGAATTTCATCTGAGCATGCAAAAACGGGCTACTGTACTCATAATTGTGGGTGAAAATTTCTCTCTGTGATGAAGCAAATTCGACTCTAAAAATGTTCTCAAGCAGATAGGTCGGGAATTCTCGGGAAAGATCGCTTTCGTCATATCCCCATTGCTTCATGCTGATCTCCCATCGCGACAAAAGCGCTGCCAAATCTAAGTATCCGTGATCCGTAAAAATCTTACGCATCTCTGGACGAATGTCTTTGGGGTTTTCGCCCTGTATCAAGTGAAGGCTTTCATGATAGACCGTCGACGGCTGAGATGCGACACGCGACATGATGATGGCTTTCCAGCCGTTCACGAACATAGCCCATGGAGCGATAGAAGCGCCAAGCCATTCCAGCCACTTCACCCACTGCTCAAATCTGTCAAAAATAATAAGCATACTGTTTTGCGGTAGCGCCTCCGCTACTCGCCCAAGAAAGACTTCATCCCCAGCACTTAAATGAGAAACACTGGACGTCTGGGACAATGCCACAAGGCGGCTAGGGTGGTGGATGTCGGTCTGCCAGTCCGAAACCATTTGCGGAATGGTCAACCGCGACAGTATTGTCCGCTCTAGATCTATTTCTCCGGGCGGGCTTTGTCCAGCGGCCAACCGCGCGCCGGCGTCATCGCCATTGCCATTCTTGGGATACAATGCCAAAAGTAAACTATAAGCAGCGCGCCGGATACCCGATTTGTTAAAAACCATCTCAAATATGGACCCATCGGTGTCACCCATGGAAGCCATTCGGCTCGACAGACTCCACTGGACACCCATAACCGATGCAGCCCATTGCACGGACTTTAACCCTTGGCCTTGTCCGCCCAAATAATCAGGATCTTTTCTTTTAACGGCTGTTTCGCTGAGTCCTTTAATAAAAGCACTGCCATTGGCAACCATGCGCACTTGAATCTTTCCGGGCATGAGATAAAAAATATTGGTGTCTCTCAGATAAAAATCCAGCGACAACGCTTCCGTGTAGCCGGGGTCCAGTTTTCTTTTTTTGATATACGCATCAATGGCGTTTTCGACAGCCATCAAAAAGGGGTACTGCATGACAAACGACAGGTCATGATCATCAACATTTTTTATTTTGGGGCTGTTAGACATACGGAATGCATTTAAAAAAGTTGTAATGATCACGGGCTCAATTTTATTTCCAATGATGTCCAAGATTTTATTTTTGCCTTCGGCCTCATCACCGATAAGGTTTTTGACTTGGCGAAGCTTTTCAATTTCTTCCATTGAAAATGTCACGCTTCCCATTTTCTTCCAATCGCCTTGAAAATTTTTAATGACCTGAACGACCAAAACCGTTCCCATCGCAAAGGTCGCCGCCACCAATGCCAGGTCGGGATGCGCAAGGTATACAAGTCTTGCCGCTAGAAGCACGTACGATCCGTAAAAAATGCCCAAGACACCGTAGAGAAATCCGGGTTGAGAGTAATACCATTCCAGTGACCAACGAAATGGCGCAATGAGGTTTCTTGCCAGGGACGGTTTTGTCGACCCATTTTCCCAGAACGGGATTTTAATTTCGTCGACATGCACGGCAAGCATGGCGATCACATGCCAAAACATGGTGCCTATGCTTTGCACAAAAACGCCTTCAAATGGCGGCACAGAAAATGCCAGGGCATTGATGGGCGTCCATATGACGAATATAAGCGCTGAGTATTTTAAAAGATTGGGTCGGTATGTTTTTTGCATCTCACCCAATGATTTAAGTTCCACAAAAAGACGGCCGATGACATAGCTAACGGGACCAAATAAAAGAGGCTGGCTGATAAACTGAGTAAAAAGAAGCCTTGATGTGAAATTCGGGAACTGTTGAAAAATCCAGCCAAACATAAGATATCCATGTATGGGTGCATAAAAATAGACCCCCATCCACGCGCGTCGAGCCATTCGGCCCCAGTCCAAATGGTCACGCTCGCGCCAGACCTTTATCTCAAATCGTTGAGCTATATAATTAACAAAAAAACCCGCGACCACCGCGATCGGAATGAGCGACGCAATAAAATGAAATGCAGACCGTTCTGAAAAATCTTTAACCAACGGCATGTAACCGCATATATTTATAATAGACACGGCTGCTATGATCACCAATGACACGATGAGTTCACGAGTGAGCGCCTTTTTGTCATAAACCGGATGCGCTTCGGCGAGTCGCGCGCCGCTAAAGCCATCCAACTGAAAGTTCATGGAAATAAAATCGCTGGGTGCCGGTTTTCTTTGCACGGGTATATACGGTATTTTTTGAACATAAACGGCTACGCTTCCATACAACGATACGATCACGTGAGGACTGTATGAATTTTTCCAGAAAATGAGATCACCATCGCTGGGTTCCGCGGAATCATGCGGATGGAAATGAAGATCAAACAAATCCTTATGAAGAGTTCTTCTGACGGAATCCCGCGACTTACCTGCATCTATATCCACGGTCCAGAAATGGAGACTGCCGTCAGCATCATAAAGCTGCTGCGCATGCACCATGGGTTGCTCTCCTCCTGAGAGTGATCCATTCATTGCCACCACTTTTCCAGAACTTTCGTCATAAAAAAAGTTCATGCTTCTTTCCGCCAACGGGTCATTCTCATCGACCTTCAGTTCTTGGCCCTGGAAAAGATTGCGCACAATTTTGAAACGCCGGCGGGTCTTCTTCCCTGCAGCAACGAGAGGGACTAAACGCATTCCATAGAACTGCCCAGTAGCAATAACACCCCTGTAAGCGGTGTCCTGCACGGGCAGGCCAAATATCAACGGTTGGCTGCCACGTAAGAATAAATGTGCTTTGGCGGTCATCATGTTGAATAGGATCACTCTTGCTTCAGACCGCAGCACGCTGAGCACAGTGTCTGTCGCTATCCCTTGGGCGACAATGCGCATCTGTTCATCGATGATTTGTCGAACCCTAGGAATATTAAAAATAATCTGTTTTGTAAGCTGCAGCCGGCCCTGTGCGTCCGGCCATTCTGATATTTTTTTCTGAATATCTCTGCTTCGCACGGGCCCCAAATCCACGAACCCACTGAGCCGCGCGCCGGCGGTTGAGTTTTTTGTACCGGAGACCGTTTCCAATAAATCGACCACATCCGAAATCGGAAGTGTTAAAAAGGCAAATAAGGAGTGATAGTGTTCGTCATCGTCGTCTATAAATCTCAAAATATCATTCAAAACATGGGTAGCATCCGAAAATTTTCGGGCCGCGATATTAGATTTTGCTTGTATCAGTTCATCGTAAATTAATTGAAAAGCATCCCGATCAAAACCTTGATCAAACTTCTGCACCGCTTGGATAATCAACGTCTCAACGAAAGAACACGCACCGTTCACCATAATCTCAACAGGCATATCCCGTGCTAATCGTTTATAAACCCAACCCACAAAATTGGGGTCTTTTCTATCGGCAGCAACCCGTGTCGCTCGTACGAAAATCTCCAAAGCATGCTCAAGTGCTTCCTGGAGAGTTGAATGAATACGGGGAACGAACACTTTCTCGGCTTTGGGCGTGATTTCTTCTAAAACACCGTCATGGGCTTTGACAAATGCTTGTAATTTTTCACGAATCGTGGGCATTGTTCCATGGAAAGGATGGCCCTCCGGCAGTCCTGCGGGTAGTTCAAATTCCACGCGCGGTTTATCTCCCGACAACAGCAATCTGGCTTTGGCCAGCTTATGGTATCGATCGTCTCGGACTCTCATTTCTATTTCCACTAAACCCGGATAGTCTGCGACCCTCTTGGCTGAGAAATAAGCATCCCCGTCAATGGGCGCCCCCTCATTACCGCGCGTAATATTAAATACTTCTGGAAAGGCATCGTAAGCACGTATTCTCTGACGTATTTTTTTAAAAAGACGCTGGGTCTCTGCAATCGCCTCTACTATCTTTTCTGATTCTTTCGACTCAGCAGCCAATTGCCTATTTTTAAGCGCAAACAAATAGCGCATCTCGTAATGATCCAGATTATGCTTTAGGATCGCACCAAAAAGTATGACTCTTTCTGACGCGTCTAAAACTCTCCCGTATTTTTCAATTTCTGAAACCAAAGAATCGGATGGAAATACTACACGGGGGTCTATGAATGCTTCACCCAAAAACACGCGAAGTGCTTTGAGATAACTGCCATACTCGCCTGCCCAAAGATATACAAAAATCTTGGAGTCTTGTATGCTCACGGGCAATACACCCGCTTTATCAGCCCAT
>JAHFFI010000096.1 GCA_023248025.1 Candidatus Omnitrophota bacterium | reverse complement strand
ATCCTCCAAAGATGGAAAAACTACGTTCTTCGCCGAAATGGAGTTGCCCACCGTGTTTTTTATCTCGCCTGCATCAAAAATAGGCACCTTGAAAATTTTTTGGTCGTCGAGCGATACGGCCGATAAAACCAGACTCATCCAAGAAGCGTTGATTTTTTCCGAACAAGGAAGTGCGCCCGAGAGAATAAGTTTCTTCTCGGCTCGCGTCATCGCTACATACAGCAGTCTTTTCATTTCGGCAGCATCCTTAGTCTCATTTTCTGCTTCAATGGCTGCGAAACTCGCGTCAGCCAGCCATTCCTCCGAAAAAGGGTCTCTTAGACACAAACCAATACCGTTTTTGCGCGAAAATACCCATGAATCGCGCGAGGACGACTGCGGACGTGAACCCATATCGGCGATGATAACACAGGGGAATTCCAGCCCCTTGGCCGCATGCACCGTTGAGATCATCACCGCATCGGTTTTGCCGGTATGGATTCTCGCTTCCGGCTCCAACGCCTCGCGGTCGGAAACCGCTTTCACAAAACGAACGAAGTCGCTGGTTCCCGTTCCGTGCTGCTTCTGGAATGCCTGTGCGGTATCAAATAATTTTCTTAAATTTGCGACACGCTGCAAGCCGCTCTCACCGGACAAAAGCATGATCTCATAGTGCGTCGCAGCGGTGATCTCGCGTATCAGCACCGCGACGCCAACAGCGTCCTTCATACGGCATAGTTTTTCTTTAAGGGTTAAAAATTTTTCAAGTTTCGATCGGTCATGCGCCTCTATTTCAGGTATCGAGTCCAGATGCGAAAGCGCTTGAGATAAAGGAGTGCCTTTTTCTGATTTAGCGGCTTTGGCCATCCAAAAAAGCGCATCATCGCTTAAAGCCACCAGCGGCGAACGCAGCACCGCCGCCAGGGGCACGTCGGCTTGGGCATCTTCCAAGATCATGAGAAAATGAAGAATATCCGCAACTTCTTTTTTTTCATAAAAGCCTTTTCCCTTTACGCTATAAAAAGGGATCCCGGCGGCAGCAAATTCCTTTTCATAAATATAAGAACCCGTTGTGCTCTTCAATAACACCGCAATGTCCCCATAACGGAACGCGCCGCCTTGAGTGATCTCGCTCACGCGGCGGGCCAGCGCCTTGGCCTCGGCGATACGCGCCTCATCAAGATTCCGTACAGCCTCTTTTTTATCGTAGTGTACACACAGCCATTCGATGGCGCTCGCGGCCTCAGAAAATGACGGTTTTCTCGCCGTAAGAACTTCAAAAACGGGTTCCGTGATCAAATGGCCAAATACGTTATTGACGAATGAGAGCAATTCGGGCGTCGAACGAAAATTATCCGTCAGCGAAACGGCCACCACGCTCTGTGCGCGGTTTCTAAACGTCTCCATCATCCCGGCTTCGGCAAAACGGAAACCATATATCGACTGCTGGGGATCCCCAACCACAAATAAGTTGTCGTCCTTCTTGAGCAGACGAATGATTTCGGCCTGGAGCGAGCTTGTATCCTGAAATTCATCTACGAACAGGGCCTGAAAGATCTCCCTATAATGTTCCCGCACTTTCTTCTGAGCGGGAAGACTCCCTGATAAAAGCCGGTGCGCCAGATACAGAAGGTCTTCAAAATCGCAAACCGCCCGATCTCGCTTGGCGGTTTCATAACGATCCCAGAACCTCCTGAAAACGCGTATGAATTCCGCTTTAACGGGAGCGGATAACTCTTCGGCCAAAAGTGACAGATATTCGCCGGTAAGCTCCTGCATTATCGCCGCAGGTTCTTTGAATTTCGGGAGCTTTTTATGCAGGCTGTCAGAGGCCGCTTTAAGCGCGTGCATATTTTCCCATGAAGCTAAAGGACTCATTTTTAATGATTCCAAAATACCGCGACACGCATCCAGAAGAATATCAACGGACGGCGTGCGATCTGCCTTCTCCAGATCCTCCGTCATGTCTTTTGCATTCTTGTAAATACGGTCGCAAAAATCCTGCCGGCGACCCAAAAGATCCTGCGGCGCAAAAACTTTCGGCTCATCGCCCATCGCCCGTGTAAAATTATAATAGCGCTTGAACGCAGAGCGTATTTCGCTTTCTCCGTATTCGGAAAGCACCGATAACCACCGGTCATTGTCCGTGTCTTCCTCCAACACCGCATCAATTGCGAGTTCCGTCAGAATCTCGCTCTCGCCTTCGCTCAATACGCGAAAAAACGGATCAATGCCGGCTTCGATCGGATGTTCGCGCAGAATGCGCGCACAAAAACTATGAATCGTTCCGATCACCGCATTTTCGATGCGCATGCGAAGATTGGGTAGACCGTGGTCGTCACATTGACGGACAAGACGCTCTTTCATTTCATTGGCGGCTTTTTCCGTGAATGTAATGGCAAGAATACGCTCAGGTTCCATTTTCTCGACGGTAACCGCACGAAAAAACCGCTCGACCAGCACCGATGTCTTTCCTGAGCCGGCGCCCGCCATCACAACCACATCGTGACCGAAACTCTCAATGGCCTTTTTTTGAGCCTCAGTATATTTTTTAGTCTGTTTTAGGCTCATGTTTTTTCTCGTATTCGATGAACGCCAGGTCCGCCCTCTCAAAACGGCACACCGGATTGAAATCGCACAGGTCGCAGGTCTTGGGACGAACATCGATACGACCCGAGCTCAAATCTTTTACAAGCTCGCGAATTCGCTGTTCGCTTTGGTTGAGTAGAGATAACCATTCTCCTTCAGTCCTGACACGTTTATTGGCGCCAAACCCCAGCATCGTTCTTGCCGCTTCACGGTATAATCCTTCGGACTGGGCCTCTTTTAAAGGCCTGAGCTCCGCGCCCAAGACTTCCAGCTCCATGAGCCGAGACACCGCTAAAATGTAGACGGGTAGCTGGAATTCAGTGCCTTTGGCAAGTTTTTCATCAATAGTCGTTCTTCGTTTGGAACGCTTGTAGTCAATAATAAGCGCCTTTTTACCTGTCGCGTCCACGTCTATGCGGTCTATATGGCCTTCAATGCAGATGTCGCCGTCCTTATCGGGGATGCGCAAGGACCCAAGCTTTAATTCTGATTTTTTCGGGTCACCGAAATGCAGTTCAAAATAAGTCGGTGTCAGTGCTCTTCTCGCCAGCATTTCTTTTTCTTTCAGTACAAAGCGTGATAAGATTCCGCGCATTTGGTCCCTATAAAGACGCCTGCGGTAGAGCGGCTCGCCGGCAAAAGCCGAATCTTCGGTCCATATTTTTTCAAACTCTTCAAGGAGACGCGCTTTGGCCGCCCGCTCATCACTCCAGAACGCAGGATCTCGACGCTCCCGAAGGCTCAATTTTTTATAAAAATGTTCAAGACTTTCATGAAGCATGTTACCCATAATACGAAATTCATGGCCTTCGCCTCCGGGATCAAGATTCAGAACACGGGAGGCAAAATATTTAAAAGCGCAAGTGGCATAAAGCTCAAGACGTGTGGCGCTAAAAGTCCGTTTGGCAGCCGCGAAAAAACTCAAAACACGCGGATCGCGAATCTGCGCTTTTTCTCGGCGATCATGCCATTCCCTTATCTGGGCGCTCCTATCCGGAGGCAAAAGACCATCGCGCCGAGATCGTGCGGCACCCCAAAAAAGATCGCGCTCGCATTCCCATTCGGCGGACGGAACGATGAATCCGTCGAGCGCTTTCTTACGCACCGGCAAATTTCCGCCAAAACATTTTTTGGCCTCTTCAATAAAAAATGAAGCGAGTGTAGGACGGTCATCTGCGCCATTCGTAGGATACGAGAAATAAAGTTTTTCTTTGGCGCGCGCGCAAGCCATGTAAAAAAAAGTTCGCTCCCCCGAATCACGCCATGCCCTTTCTTCGAGTACAATATTTTTTGTATTGAGAATTTTTCTTTCAATATCTTTAAAAAGAGGGTCCTGGTCCGCTGTATCGGGGAAAACACCCTCTAAAAGACCCGCCACAAAAACCGCTTTATATTCTTTGGGCAGCGCCATCACGACATCGTAGACCTGAACGCGGTTCTTTGTGGGAGCTTTCACGGAAAAAAGCGCCGTCCGCAGCGATTCCTGCAGACGCCTGGCAAAACCGGCGATGTTCCAAGATGTCGTGTTGAGAATATTTTCCTCCATACTTTCCAAAAGCCTCTCGATCGCGGCGAATACCAATGCATTCGTTTCGTCGTTAAAACCAAGCATGAACGGGCGCATCCATTGTTTCAGGAAGCACACCGCCGATGGAGCATCCCCGGCTGTAATGAGCGAACGTTCCCAATCGAGAAGAAGGCTTAAAACCTGCCGCGCCTCGGGTGGGAGCGATGCCATTGTTTGGGCCTCAAGCCATTGGGACTTCTTGTGCGTGAGCCCATGAGAAAACGCGTATCGTTCCAATGCGGCAACCGCCGCAGGATGGGCAACCTCTTCAAGAAAGCTGGATCTCAAGAAAGCGATCACATCCTCTCGGCGCCAGTCTTCGCGCGCGAGATTTAAAAACCGCCAGAACGTCGATGCAAAACCATGCTCGATAAGTTTTTTTCTTTCATGCACTGCCACCGGAACACCAAAATCTCCAAACACCTCCTCGATGAGGCTTTCGTATCCTGAAACCGAACGAAAGATAACGCAAATATCGCTGTAATGGAATTTATTTTCGCGGTAAAGAAATTTTATTTCTCGCGCGATCATCTCAGCCTCGGTGCGCATGTTCGGGGCTTCAAAGATCTCAATAGCCACATCCTTCCCCCTGAACAGCGGAGGGGTTTCTTCAAAAATATGACTCTCGAGATGTCTTAACGAAGCATCGGAAGTACGCCAATTCGTTCTAAAAACAGATTTTTTTTCGGCGAAACCGATACTTTTTAAAAAATCACAGGTGTGCTGGGGATAATGGAAAAGGTTTGCGCGCGAAGCCGCCGCTTTGGGAAGCGTCAGCGATACGACGACAGACTTTGCAGATTTTGAAACAAAACGGATGAGTTCCTGCTGGGCTCTGGTGAAATGATAAAAACCATCAAAAATGACGACGTCCGCTACATGCCGGGTTTTATGTTTGTCTCCGGTCAGAACCTGCATATCCGCATCCGCTTCGCGCAGTGACAAGGACTCCAGACGCGCGGTGTACTCCTTGAGCACCACAGTAAAGTCCCTAAACTTTGAACGAAATACGGCGTCCTTTAAAAGGGGTTGAGCCCTTTTTTCAAGTTCGTCAACCGTAAGAAGTCCAGCCGACATTTCCTTGATTCGGTCGATCAAAAGCTGTCTGAAGCCAAAGCTATTTTTCACCGCGTCAAAATAATGCCATTCAAGGGACGGATCCTCGAAAATCTCGGCCATGATAGACATTCTCAGAGCGTCGTTCGGATGGCGTCCGGCCGCAGAACCCAGCAACATCGAAGTCAAATCTTTCAAAGTAAGAATATGCGCATTAAAAAGACCCGGTATTTCTTTTTTGAGGATCAGGTTCTGGATGCGCTCGGCGTGCTCGCGGTTGGGCAGCACAAAAAATGAGCGGCTCTGGAGACCGCCCTTTGACTTCATGATTTCTTTGCGGAAAATGTCGATGCAATAAGAGGTTTTACCGGTACCCGGACCGGAAGCTAAT
>JAHFFI010000095.1 GCA_023248025.1 Candidatus Omnitrophota bacterium | reverse complement strand
CCCCTCACCCCCTTATTATGACTAGATAACCCCTGTCCTAATCCGCCGACTTCCAAGAGAGGTGTCTGCCCTGCCGGCCTAGGCAGGGTGCCGCGACCAAGCGGCAAGACAAAGCGCCCGGCCTAGGGCGCGGTGGAGCGAGTCCCGAGCCCAAGCGAGGGCGAGCGGGGCATTCACATTCTCCTATGGAAGGTCCAGAGGCCTGGGGTTTTCGCCGAGCGAAGCGAGGCGTTCAGAGCGTTACCTTTCTAGTTTCGCCGGGGAAGTTTGAGTTAAGCATTCTGTGCTGTGTGCCGGGCCGACGAATTGTATACTGTGTCTCTCAGGTTCGCTTCTTCAAGTGAGTTCTTCTCAAGAGCTCGTGTGATAGAATGACATTGTATTTGGAAGGATAAAAGGCGTGGTTGTTCGATTTTAAACAGGCCACACCGCCACTTTATTTTGATAGAATAGGCCCTGATGGAAGCCAAGCCGTATCTCGTCCTCGCCAGAAAATACCGTCCCCAGACGTTCAACGACGTCGCGGGGCAGGAACCTGTCGCCACCACCCTTAAGAACGCCATCCAATTAAAGAAGACCGGCCACGCTTATCTTTTTACCGGCCCGCGCGGCGTCGGGAAGACCTCCATGGCGCGTATTTTCGCCAAGGCTCTGAACTGTAAGGACGGTCCCACCGTGACGCCTTGCGGAAAATGTACGGCCTGCGTCGATATCGAGAACTCCCGCGCGCTCGATGTGTTGGAGATCGACGGCGCGTCCAACCGCGGCATCGACGAGATACGCGCGCTTCGCGACAACGTGCGCTTCGCGCCCACTTCCGGCAAGTTTAAAATTTATATCATCGACGAGGTCCATCAGATCACGAGCGATGGTTTTAACGCGCTTCTCAAAACACTCGAAGAGCCCCCGGCTTATGTGAAGTTCATCTTCGCGACCACCGCCGCGCAGAAAGTCCCCGCGACCATCCTGTCGCGCTGTCAGCGTTTTGATTTCCGCCGCATCCAGACCGAGCGCATCGTTGACGTGCTGAAAGACCTTTGCAAGAAAGAGAAGATAAAGGCTGAGGAAGAAGCGCTTTTTGTCATCGCGAAGGCGGCTGATGGCAGTCTGCGCGACAGCCAGACCATCCTCGACCAGATCGCGGCCTCAAGCGAAGACAAGATCACGCGCGCCGATGTCATCACGTCATTAGGCGTGCTCGAAGAAGAGAGTCTGGTGTCGCTCACCGCAGCGCTGGCCAAAAAAGACGCGAAGGCCGCACTCACGGCGCTGGAGACTATCCTGGCCGATGGGAAAGAACCGACGCTATTTGCCGAAAAAATGATCGAGCACGCGCGCAACCTTCTTTTTGTGCAGGTGTCGCCCGAGCTTCTGGAGTTGGTCGATTCAACAGAGAATTATAAGAAGGACCTTTTAAAACAAAAGGACCTGTTTACCCGCGACGAGCTTTTCTATTTTTTCAGCGTGATGATGCACACGCTCCAGACACTGCGCCGTTTCGAGCTGAAACGTATCCCGCTTGAGATCGCCCTCATCAAGATCGCTTCGCGCGCGCCGATGCAGGACCTTGCCGAAGCGCTCGCCGCGCTGAAATCCGGCGAAAAAAAAAATGATTTAAAACAACCGTCGCAGGTTGTTTTAAATCACCCTGAGCAAGGCGCGCAGCGCCGTGTCGAAGGGCCCATTACAGTCTTAGCTTCCAAACGCTCCTTCGTTAAAAAAGAGACCGAGGACGAAGAGCTTCCGCCCTCCGACGCGGAGATCGTACCCGCGACCTCCTCGCGACCCGAAAGTCCCGTCTCATTTGAAACCGTATGGGCTGAGTTTGTACAATCCGTGAAGAGTGAAAAAATATCCGCCGGCTCCTACTTAGCCGAAGGTGAACCCGGCGCGTTTATAAATGGCCGCGCGATGGTCTGCTTTCCAGAACGGCACGTTTTTCTCAAAGAATCTCTCGAGATGACCGACAATCGGTTGATGCTTGAGAAGCATCTTTCCAAGATACTTGGGCGTCCGGTCCTGATCGGGTTTGAATTGGTCCGCGAGATAGAGGGGGCCCCCGAGAAGGCCGCGCCTCAAGCGCCTGCAGTGGCGACCGCGCCGGACCCCACCATCCAGTCGGCGATAAATCTGTTTGGCGGACGTTTGATCCAATAAGATGGCCTATCCTGAATCCATGCTCCATCTTATCGAGGCCTTCGCGCGACTTCCCGGAGTGGGGAAGCGCACCGCCGAGCGTTTCACGTTGTTCATTCTTTCCGCACAACGCGAGCAGGTGGAAGAGATGGCGCGTCTTTTGCTTAGGGTCAACGAACACATCCATTACTGCCAGGACTGTTTCAATCTCAGCGAAGAGAAGGTGTGTCATATCTGTTCGGACGCTTCGCGGGACCATTCGCTTTTGTGTGTCGTGCAGGACCCCAAGGATGTCATCGCCATCGAGAAATCAGGGGATTTTGCCGGCATCTACCATGTCCTTATGGGGGCGCTTTCACCCTTAGAGGGCATCGGACCCAAAGACATCCGCATCAAAGAGCTTTTCCAGCGATTGAAAGAAGACGGCTTTCGCGAGATCGTCCTGGCCATGCCTTCCGACAGCGAAGGCGATGCCACGGCCGCTTACCTCACTCGTCAGCTCAAGACCTTAAAATTGAAGGTCACGCGCATCGCCCATGGCGTGCCCGTGGGCAGTTCTCTCGAGTTTGTGGACAAGGCGAGCCTCGCCCGGGCCTTCAAGCATAGACAGGAAATATGATACGTGTTACTCTAGTGCGGGCTTGATATTACGTAAAAAGAGGAGAGATTCATGGGCGTAGGGGAAGCGATTTCTAAGGGTTTTGCGGTCTCCAAAAAAAGCATCGGTCTTGTCACCCTTTTATTCATATTTGGCGCAATTTTTAATCTTTTGAACATCTTTTTAGGCCCCCAGGGCCCTGTGGCACCCGGCGACACGCCTCCTCCTCCTTCGCCGGCGTTGATGGTCGTGAGCGGAATATTCGTTTTATTGACCATCTATTTCCAGGGCGGTTCCATGGCCTATGTGCGTGATTCCGTGAAAACGGGCAGCGCCGCGCTTCCCAACTTCCTCGCCGGAGCGGGAAAGTACTACGTAAAACTTTTACTCTTGGGTTTGATCATTGCCGCGCTCGTCGGCGGGACCATCCTGGTGGCCGCGCTCGTAGCCGGTCTTTTGGGTGCCGTCAGCGCAATCATCGCGGTGCCGGTCACGATCCTTATCGCGGCGCTCGGCGTCTACTTTGTCGTCCTTCTTTTCTTGGCGCCTTACGCGGTCATCGTCGATGAGATGCCGATACGCGCGTCCATCAGGCTGAGCATGAAGCTGGTCAAGCGCAACATCCTTACTTTGTTGGCGATCTCGCTTTTGATGGTCGTGATCGGTTTCGGTATCGGGCTCGCGCTGGGCGCTCTTCTGGCCGGCGTCAGTTTAGCTCTCAAACAGCCGATGTTGACGCAGGTCGTGTTCGCCATTCTGTCGAGCCTCGTGAACGCGTTTTTGGGCGTGCTTGTCACCGCCTCGTTCATGAATTTTTATCTGTCGCTGAACGACCGAAATAACGCTTAGGCGCAGCCCGAACGGGTTGCGCCGGAAAAGGACGCTGAACATCGCGTCCTTTTTTCATTTTAAGAACAAAAAGTTATTCCCAAGTAGCTCAGCTGGTAGAGCGGCTCGCTGTTAACGAGCATGTCGCAGGTTCGAGTCCTGCCTTGGGAGCCAATTTAGATGCGGGAACGGCATTCGTTCTGTGGGTCTCGATACCCATTGAGGTTAGAGTAGAACGAGCCGGTGCCCGTAAGGTGTATATCAAGGCCAAGAAGGTGTCGTGGGCTTTGGAAAAGGAAGTAGTAACGGTGTAAGACCGACGTTACACGAAGAAGCCAGCCACAGTGGTTAACGCCGCTGTGGCTTTTTATTTTAACTGTGTCGGATTAAAGGAGTTTCCACCCATGCCGAAAAATTGGACCGAAATAACCACTGATGAAATCCTTAATTACGACCGTGCAGAAACAGCAGTCATGGCTCAATATGAGAGGATCATGTCCCAGAAGATGAGAGAAACGACCATTGAGCTCAATAAAGGAGTCAATGTGCTTGGTGATAAGGTAACTGCGGCAGCGAATGCAATGGTAGATACACTAAGCAAAACCAATCGTTTTATCCATAACTCCTCAGAAGAGATCATTAAGTCTAACCTTAAAATCTCCGAAGCCCAGGGGAAATTGCAAAAAATGTCGATCGTTCTTTCTGTCGTAATTTGTTTGGCGACGATCGCATATGTTTTTATTACCTGGAAATCCGTTTCGACGATGCAGGAGGCCAATTTGATTCAAAAGGAGCTATTAGCATTTCAGCAGAAGGCCAAAACAGGCAAATAATCAGGTGGTAAAATAGCTCCATATGGCAGTTTCAAATAATCCTCCATTACCTGCGTCTGGTAACAATCCGCCCGCCCAGCCCAAGTATTGGACGGAAAAACGGCGTGAATTAAAACGATGGTTGGATCGATACCCACCCCTTGCGGCGTTGTATGAGGGCACGCTAACGGTTCTCTATGAGGATAAGTTCCCCGCCAAGATAAGATTTGTGGCGCACGGGGTTCGGGAGATCATAAACTCTTTACCGGATTACGTGGTGGGTCCACAACGGCGTGAAAGATTAGATTACAGGCAGAGACTGGATGAAATATACCTATTGTGGAAAGAAGCGGGACTACCGCTTGCCCTTTCAGCGCCGATGATTGAGCCCCAAGAGGGGATAGATATTATTCCTGCCGATGAGCCATTGCCCAGAGCAATCGTCGAGAAAGTTACCGCGTTGGTGAATGAACATCAGGCGACGAGTGAAAGAATCAAAGATAAGGTTTATAGACTCTTTGAAGCTGTCGCTCCAGAAAACAAAGACGCCAAAAAAGAGCTTCGACCCATCGTAGAGCATTGGGTTGACCTTGGTGAATGGTTCGTGGGTGAGGCGCATGATCCCCGTAAGCAAGTTGAAGTTGACGAAAAAGAGCTGGTAAGGCAGTTCGGGTTGTTCGAGGATAGTTTGGGATCCTTGATCGGCATTTTGTTTGATAAAACACTGGACACATTAGATGACATCTTGGAAAACACCAACGGATAGTGAATTAGATCAAGCCGTTTCAAACCTTATTCGGCTTGAGCAAAAGCGCTATTTTCTCGATCGGTTAAAAAATCCAGAATGGGTTGTGCCACTTTGGAAAAAGGGCTTTTTCCGGAATCCTCCGCCTGCCAACCGAGACGAGAAAAAAGGCGTCATCACCTATGTTTTATGGGCGGAATCCCGCTTCTTAGCGCGCATGGCTGTCCTGAAACCCAAAGAAGTAGCAGAAATCATAAAAAAAATCCCGGACACAGATAATTACAGAATATACGAGGACTTGGTAGACGCCGTATTAAATATGCCTCCCGACGTCGCGGTTAGTTTAATTATTGAACTGCAAAAGTGGGCAAATGCAAAAATATCCTTATTGCTTCCTCAGAAACTCGGACAAACGATTGTTCATATGGCTAAAGGAAGACAGGCTGATGCGGCTTTGAAATTAGCTAAGACCCTTCTCTCGCCTA
>JAHFFI010000017.1 GCA_023248025.1 Candidatus Omnitrophota bacterium | reverse complement strand
GTAGTCCTTGGGGGCGCGTTTGTCGTTTGCGAGCCACGGAAACCTACTTTTACACACGAGCAAACGACAATCGAGCGACAGATTTCCTCGGAGGGGAAATCCGAGCGTCGACCCAAAGGACTACTTCCGGGGTCCGGGACCAAGCAAAGAGTGTGCCCGAGCCAGGCCCTGTCGGTTACAGGGATTGATGCATGCCAGAGCTACTTAACTCAAGGTATGGATTATAGTTATGTCTGTAAAAAATGCTCATTTATAGTTGAAGGGCTCGATGGCATCATGTATACTTTTATAAATAAACATCATAAGTCTATGTCTATGCACCCATTATGAAAAAAAATAATATCGTCATAAAAAGCATTTCACTAATGCTCGTGGGGACTTTCATTTTTCAGGAATTTTCCCACGCGGACAATATAGTGGAAGTAGTACGCCCGATTTTGCCGCCCCGGGCCGCCGTCCTAAAAGATCCCTTTTTATTCGAAGCGCCACTCGATCATGTGAAACTGGAAGACATTTATTCCGCAGGAGCCCAGGAAGCCACCGCTCCACTTTTAATCCACATTCAAGACGCCCACTCGAATCTCTCGGGCCAAGAAAATCTAGCCCAGGCGCTGGACAGCATCATGGAGCGTTACGATGTTAGTCTCGTGCTTGTGGAAGGGGGCAGCCGGGATGATTCGCTCACGCCCCTTAAAAAAGTTGCCAGCCCCTCTGTCTGGAAAAAAGTCGCTAAAAAATATCTGGTTGCCGGGCTCATCTCGGGCGAAGAATATTTGAATCTTATTTCCGACCACCCGATGAAGATCATGGGAATAGAGGATAAGGCGCTCTATGGGCAAAGTTTAGAGGCCTATGCCGGACTTATGAAATTTCGTGACGGCAATCTCGAATATCTCAAACAGATCAACGCTGTCGTGAATAAATTGAAGCAAAAAATTTATCCGCGCGAACTGCTCGATTATGAATCATTAAAAGACGGTATCGAAGACAAAATAAAAGTATTTGAAAGAATGGGTCTAGATGGGTTCCCCAATTTGCAAAAGACAGCGGATCTGCAGAAAAATGAAGCCAGTATTGATTTTTCACAAGCCAATCTTGAGCAGATGGTGCTTCTGGAGGAGATTCATAAGAAACGCGGGAAAGAGGATCTAGAGGAGGCGCTTCACAAGCTCGCTCAAGCCAAGGACCAGAAGCTCGCGCAAAGGGCCTTCCTTCAGAATATTTTCAAGATTTCCGGAGACAATAATATTTCCCTCAAGCCATTTCCCAATCTCGAGCGATATGGCGCCTATCTTGATGATTTTTCACACATTGACCTCGAGGCGCTTATTGAAGAGGGGGAGCGCGCCGAGGATAAATTTTACGGCTCGATGCTTTCAAACCCGGGCGCCGAGCAGCTTCGCTCCATCGACCGCTATCTCAAACTTTTGTCCTCGGCCTACCGCATCCAGATGTCGACCAAAGAGTTTGAACTTTTTCAGACCAACGAAAAAGATTTTCTGACCATTCCTTTTCTGTCTTTTTTAAATCGTAAATTGGTGGAGACAGGCTATTCGGCTGATCTTATTCCGTTTGATAACAGGCTGGAAGAGGGAAAGCCAGCGCTCGGCTTATTTTATGAATCCGTCAATAAGCGCGATCTCGCATTCATGCAGAACGCTCGAAAAGCGCTCGAGAAGGAAAAAGAAAAGGTGGCCGTTCTCATCGCCGGCGGCTATCATACGCCGCATCTAAAAAAATTATTCCGCGAGAATGGTTATTCTTACGTGGTGCTGACGCCGCTCGTTACATCGGATACCAATCAAGCCAAATATGAGAAAGTGCTTCTGGAATCGGTATCAGTGGGCAGGGGACGGAAGACAGAGGACAGAGGACAGAGGACAGTGAAAGACACTTTGCGTGTGGGTGCTTTCGCCGAAAGAGGGGGCGATGCCATGCCGAACCTCATTGAGGAAGGTGCGCGGCTGGCGGGTACAAGTCCCGAGATTGTGGCGGATGCGACGTTGCAACTGGCGGTGGGGGCGCAAGCGGTTTCGGAGGAACCCGCATCGTCCGGCGCGCGGTTGGCAAAAGACAATGACCTAAAGTTTCTTGAAATGCTTGAGAACGACTATGTTGCCGCCGCCAGTGATAAGGGATATGGAGAAGTCAATCAGATGGCGTATGGAATTTGGCTTGAACTTTTGGCCCATGTGCCGCCTGCCGAGGCGATAGGGCGATTGATCGACATCAACCAACATGATTTTTTTGCGTCATTCCAGGACGATGATAATGCGCAACGTCTTAAGGAGATATGCGAGATATGGACTCGTGGGGGAAATGGAGCCAACCTGGAAAGTGCGGAACTTTTTATAAGGTGCCTGCTTTTAGCTTCTGATTATTATTATAACCAGGCAGGCCAAAGAGTGAGCGCTGAGATTGATAAAAAGAATTACCGGAGCGCGTCTATTTTTGCCGAAACGGCTTTACAGATGACCGGGCAAATACAAGTGGATGAGACGCTTGCCAGACGAGCCGTGATGAGGACGTCCGCCGCCTATCGCCATCTTAAACGCTTTGACGACGCCCTGAGAATATTGACGCCCTTCGTTTCCACTCCTTCTGCGCATCACTCCGTATTGAACGAGATGGGTTATGTCCTCTTAGAGAAGGCTCGCGAAGCAGTTAATCAGATGAGGGTCTCTTACTCCCGGGGGCCTAGTTTCTTGTTACTAGGCGATAAGGACAAGATAGTCTCAATTCTTAACGACGCACAGATTTATTTTAAACGCATTACTAGAAAATACACTATGAACTTAGGAACAGATAAGACGACGCGTCTGGCCGGTGTATCTCGCGCCTATTCTGGCATAGCCAAAAGCCAGGAGTTTCTCAGCGCCGTGTATCTTTTAATTCAAGAAAAGAGCGATGAGGGTCGAGCCCATTATGACGAGGACGCTTTTTTCAAAGCTGCCTCCGCAGTTACGAATTCTATAGAGGCTTTAAACGTTAGAGACGCCGACCCAGATGCGATTGCCCATTCGACCAGGGTATTCATAGATAATTTGGGCCAATTTGAGCGTGCCGTCCAATACCTTAACGAGCGGCCCATTTCATTGATCACGGTCCCGCATGTGACCAGGACGCTTAATGCCATTACCACCAGTTTATCGGACCGCTCATTGCCGGTTTCCGATCAGCTGCGGAATAAAATTACAGAGGTTAATCCTGCCGTTATACAGCTATCAAAACACATGGATATTTATCAATTTCTCATTGCTCAGACCGCCGCATTCATCAAGTCCCAGGCATTAGAAGATTTTTATTATACGGCGGAACAATTGGCTGAGTTTAAGGAAATCGTCAGATCTCACGTATCTGAGGCCATTCAGGCTAATGACAGCATTCGCGACAAAGACCAGACTGCACTGGATTTCGATCATGTTTACGAACTTTTTAATGTCAGTATTTTGGATGTGATGTTGATACGTCTTCATCAGTCATCCAAGGAAAAACCAACTGTCTCTAAGCTTACAGAAGAAGTCGAAAAGGAGCGACTTGAGGAGAGTGGGAAGCCGGGCTCTGTTCTGATAAACCCGGTTTTAGCCTCGGCGGTGGCTGCACGTTTTAAAAGCCGCGTCTATCATGAGCTATTAGAACTTACACTGGCTTCTTCTGCGGAGAAAGACAATGGAAATAAAAACGTTAATAGTAATACCAAAGAAAACAGGTCAACTCCGATATACACGAAGCGTGAAATTCTTGACCTTATAAGGGCGGACGAGAAGAGGTTTCAAGAGATTTCAGACCTTTATCAAAGAGTGCGCGAATGGGTTGGCGGACCCAAGCAGCAACGCCTAGATAACTTGCATGACATTATCCAAAAGAGCATCAAAGAATTTGGGGACACTGCGCTGACAATCACGGCAAAAGGATATGGAGGAGGCAATCCCGGAGCCGAGCTCCGCCGGCTGACGATGCTTCGTGATGGCAATAAGAATTCTCCTGGCTACCTTAATGAAATGAAAACGCTTGAAGTTAAATTGAGAGATGAAGCTAAAGGTGTTCCTATAATTATTCGTGCTGGTCTTGAAGAAGTCCGCGGAATGCGCGATCAGTTGGCGGCCACAAGTCAGGAATATGGGCTAACTGGACTGGCTGCTCCGCTTGAAGCCATAGCCATGATAGAAGCAGGTCTTATGGATCAAATCTTAAATCCACAAAGCCCGGAATATCTTTCAAACGATCTGTATGGTCGGCTGATGTCGCACGCGCGCGAAATTCATAGGGATGTCTCCCAACGCGTGGATGCGAATAAAATTTTGCTCCGTGAATCCCGAGACCTGATATTGGAAGCGAAAGAAAAAATCCAAATATTAAAAAGCCTTGGGGAATTGCCATCGGCATTAGAATCCAAGATGGATGCAGAGTTCGCGGCCATAGAGAAAGCCTACAATCGCTATTCTCTGGAGGCCAATTTCAGTAAGAAATCGAGGGCATTTCGCCGACGTCTTTCCCAGTTGACTCGTCTGGTCAGAGCCATGGAAACGAGGCATAGTTATCAAGAAAAACTGAATCAATTTCAGGCGATGCAGAAAAATGTTCAGGTTTTAGAAGGCCGGATTTCGACGCCTGTAGATTCACTTGTCCAAAAGGCTTTAAAAAAGCTCTCGGATGTGGAAAAAAGGTTAAAAAAAATGCCCGAATATCCACTTTTCTACCATCGCCTCCCGGCCTACGAAAAAAGTGTAAAAAATGTCCAAGGATTTTTGTCCGGAAAATTTAGAGCCATCCAAGCCGATCAAGAAGCGCTTGTCATTGAAAAACGCCAATGGATTATCGATCAAATAACACAAGTGGAGGCCGTATTGGCTCAGTTGAAAGACTGGCTTTACAACGACATCTATCCTGAAACGGATATGCGACCTAGGAAAATTCAAAGCTATTTTGATTCCCTTGAGAATGAGATTAAGCGTATTCGCGGGAGGCTCGAGTCCGGTGAAGCAGGCGCGGATGGGAGGACCCGTCTTACCGAAATATTCAGCGAGATGAGGCTAAATTTTGAAACTAGCCTAAAAAGCTATATGGTCAAATTGACTAAACAGATAGAGCCATTTATCGCAAAAAAATTAACGAACACCCGGGACCTTGCTGACCATAAAAAACCTGGGATAAATCCATTGTTCTCGACAGTCTATTCTTTTACTCATGAAATACTAGTAAGTCTTCTTGGTTACCCACAATATTTTGGTATATGTTTGTCTGCTATCGAGCACAAACGGCTGCCAGTAAGCCTAGTCGATGAATTAATCGATTTAATAAGGATAGACAACAGTCCCAATAAGCCATTTGATGAGCACCTATTTTATAGATGGGAACGCTATAAAAATTACGATTTCCCCCTGTCTTTTGAAGATATGCTCAATGTTTTAGAGAAGGTACTTTATTTTTATCAAGATCTTTACAACGATAAAGAAGGGGCATTGCCTCTGGCATATGCGAGATACGTATTTGAAGCCGCCAATACGGCAAATTTATCTGCGCGGGAGCAAGCTCCTGAGGAGAAGGAGTGGCTGGAAACGAACGCGATAAAAAGTCTTGAAGCGCTTACGAAAAATTTTTGGAACATGCCGAAACCTATCGGGGAAGGTGAAAAACAGGTGCTTAGCGACTATTTTCATAATCTACGAACGTCCGGCGCGAGGCTGGCGGGCGTGGCAAGTGATCGCGAGAAATTATTGGAAGTGGATAGTGTGCATAATGTTGTGAAACACCTGTTATTGTCGCTCAAAATGATTGAAACTTCACAGAATGGAAATTTTTTCGTAAAGTCGAATAACCCTACGCATTTAAAGCTCGCATGGAAAACAGTCCGGCAGAAGTTTAAAAAAGTACAGTCAGAGAACGACCGGAGGAAAATCACGGCGGACTTAGTGGATGTCTGGTACGCCCTAGAGCAAGTGTCATTGTTGAAGAACACTACTTTCTCAGATGGCGTCGAAGATCTTATAAAGGGGCATCTTGAAGAAGTGCTTAAGGAATATACAATCCTGCTTTTAATTTTGCTGGCCCACGGCATGTCGGAGGACATCGATAAAGTGATGACGTTCATCGATCAAACGTCCAACGATGAGTTATTTTCTAAGCTTTCGAGGCTTCGAGAATTGATCAAAGACTTTGAGATAAAGGTGATGAATAGCACAAATGTGATTACGCTCCCAAATATTTCAGAATTGGCGGAAGCTATCATATCGGAAATACCCATAACCTCGGTTAAAAAAGACCACTTTAAAGTTAGGAACTTGCTTACGCGTATTGATGAATATTCGATTTTTTTAGAACGCATAGCCCTCCAGCAATTCGGTGCGCGGCTGGCGGGTGGGACAAGCGGTATTAAGAAGCCGTCATCCGGCACGAGGCTGGCCAGTGAAGTCGTCGCGCATGACCGTCTGTTTGTTTTCACTCCCATAGGAGGTCAATTCACTTTACATTCAAAGCGATATGGGGACATCACCGTCTCAGTCGAGCAGTCGGATCGGAGTAACGGAAGCTGGCTAGCTCTTAATATCAGGCCATCACAAGGATGGATACAAAAAAATCCAAATCATTCCCGGTATCTTTTCGCCCCAAAAAGAAATAAATACAGGATGGATGAAAAAATGCCTCCGGAGGGTACTTTCGGGCAGATTATTGTCAGGGCCAATTACTTGGATTTACCGGGCTCTGCTCCGCCTGTGCCGGTGCTCCATCTGGAACAGATACAATGCCGCAGGGGATACGGCGATATTCCCCGTAAATTTAGACATGACTTGGATCTCTGGCGGGACGAGAGCATAAAAATGCTCGCAGATATCGCGGCTGCCAATGAATGGCTGCTATACGGCGACTCAGCCGTCATGGTGCCGTGGAATGACAGGACAAAGAAAGAAAATTACACGTTGCCATACCAAAGGCTTGGCTGGGCAGACCCGGTTTTCACAAAGCTGCGTTTATTTGGGCCAGGATTTCTGTGGGCCTCTCCCCATAATGCGGATATCATTCGTAATGCCCAGAAGACAGGCAACCTATTTCGCTTGAATAAAAAATTGAGAGGGTTTTTGGGTTTCCAAAATGGACATTCCGTAAAATTAACTTTAAATAATAATGACGAAATACATTATTTTTATGGCGGCGATGCTGCGGATATCCAACGCTTCATTAATAACATCAACGCTTTGATCCGGCATGAAGGATTTTCTTCCGGAAATTTTCAATGGAATATAGAAGGCTCGGGGAGTGATGCAATTTTAAGCATAACCCCCGTTGAAAAGCCGTACAGCGGCGCGCGGCTGGCCAGGCAACAAAATAGAGAACAATTCGAAAATATTTTAAAGAAGCTGGAAGAGGGCGGCGAGGTGGCCATGTCGCATGAAGCCAAAGCGGATGTCCTAGATATTCTCGTCACTTCGCCTGAGCTGTTTAATAAAAAAGCTATTCTTAATCTCATACGCATCGTCACTCATCCTATGATCAGGGATTTAGTCGTGGAAGCGTTAAAACAATATGCGGGCGTGCCGGGTTTCGAACGCAAATTTGAAAGATTTCAATTCTATTCGGATGACTTAGTTCACAGTGAGTCTATACAAAGTGCGGTCAGGGGATATCTGAGAGAAGTGATGGCCGCGAAGTATTTGGCCGAATTACATTTGAAAGCGACTAATGGCCAGGCAACGGTTTATGACGTCATGAGATTTGAAGGGCCTTCCGAATCGGATCTGCTGGGCCGCATGGATGAAACGTTATTCATAGCGGAAGTAAAAGATGCGCTTCCGCCAGAACTTTCCAATAAATGGCGTAATTTATTATTTAAACAACATCAAGTGGAGCGGTATTACCGAGCCGTTGCCGTCAGGAGACAGGATGGCAGCAACGCTCCGGATAAGGTTTTATTCCTCATCCATTTTAACGATGCTCAGGCCATGGCCGCTGGGGCGAACAAAACCGAAACCGAAACAAAAAAAAGGGCGGAAGAAGTTTTTTACGACACCGTGAGTCGCATTCTACACAAGCGCGCTCATTTGGACGAGGTTTCAGCAGATGCGGCTGCAAAGAAATACTTTAAACTAATTATTTTTGACGACCCACCGATCTTGAATTTAACAAATGACCCTCGGTGGCAGAAACGGCCTTCTATTATGAGAGAACCCGTCTTCCAGACGCACCTGAACAAGCTTTATCGCATGAATCAATCTAGACCCAACGGAAGATTGACGGGCCTCAAAAAAGTTCAGAGAGAAGCGGATGAATGGCTGAGGGCGTTTAAACAGCAGACAAACAATCTCGCCCGACGGGCACTTATTTATTATTTTGGAGGAAATCCGAATCATATGGGTGCTCCTCGCCTAGCGCTGCAAAAGGCTTTTGCCGTCGACCCCAAGGCTGCGCTCGACGGCGTGATTAAAGGATGGCTTGCGTCCCGCAATACCTCATCCGGCGCGAGGCTAAGCACGGTGGATCAAAATCGATTTGAAGTCAGTGAAGACGTGCGCGCGGCGCTGGCCCGGTTTGGTGTCGATGCGGATGAAAAAGGTTTGGCACGCGTGTCCTATACGAATTCTATACCTGAATGGGCCATGAGCGCTTATCGCCCGGCCATTACGAAGCCGGGTGTCAAGCCGGTGCTGGAAATAAGCGATATTTCGGAAACTCAACTTTTGTACCGGGACAATCTACCGAGCCTGCGACCGATACAGGACATCAAGATTGGACGCGCAGAAGTATATCTCAGCATTGCCCGCATCAACGGACAGGAGCAACCGGTGGTTTATAAGAAATTTACGCAGAAAACTTCTACAGAACGCAGAGAAGACGAGCTCATTGCGGCGCAGATATTGGATCGTATGGGTAAAGGTGCTCCATTTTATGGCGTCGTTAAAGGGGAAGCCAATAAGGTTGATGGTTATGTGATAGGGTTCATCGCCGGAACAGTTGTGGGCAGTACTGTTGAGTACGATACTCAGTTTTTTATGGAGATGGCCGAGATCGGCTACAACACGATACCTTCCGAAAGCATCCGGATGCCGAACGGCAAACTTGCGCCCATTGATGCCGGAGACTTCGTTAGAAAGACGGGGGCTTATGACCCCGAGTTGCTGGCCGAATACATCAGGGATTCGCGCGCCGGTGCCCGCTTGGTATCTCAGGGAATGCGAGACCACTCAGGCGTTGGATTTAGCAGCGGCAAGCTTACTTCTCAGGAAAACAGATACTTTTATTTTCTTCAAGAGCAATTTAAATTGTCCAATTTAACGGTCGATGAGAAAAGGGACTTGATTAATGCGCTTGTGCGTATCGGGGAAGGGGCTTTGCGTCTTCGTCCGGAGATATTTAATACGGAAGCATTTATTCAAAACATACTGCAACGTAAAGCTTTTGAGATGGCCCCGCTGCTTCAAAGGATTACAGCGGAGAAAAGACGTTACCAGAATAAAGTAGATAAAAACGGCAGACGTTTATTCAGGGACTCGACAATCCACGCGCTTCTTTTTAGAAGACTGATCCCATTTTCCTGGACAGAAATTCTTAGGAAAGAAGGCCTTGGGACATCCGAATCCGTCCATTTGCTCACCCGCCGGTCTAATCCCATAAAGATTTGGCGGCAGAACCTAAGGCCAATAAAAAACAGGCTTGTTAGGGACGGCGTGAGTAATACAGACGCTATACGTCTTGTAACCCATTGGTTTGACCCTAAAGGAATGTGGAATTTTTTTAAGCCGATAAGAAAAGGGCTCATTGAAAATCAAAATCTTACTGAAGCCCAAGCCACCCGCATGGTTTTTACCTGGGCCCACTCGGAAGCCAGGGTAGACGCTATTCAAAGGACAGAAAAGAATTTAGAAGGCAAGACCGGTTTAAACCCTGCAAAACTTCGTCTTTATCTCATTGAAAATAGTTATGAAACTATTCGTGAACGACTAACGAATCCCCCGTACAACCTATCAGAAGATTTATTGGCACCCTTGAAAGCTTACGAGAACAAATATCATGTTTCGCAACCCTCCGGCGCGAGGCTCGCCAATAGGCAAAGCGCATCGGACGTGCTGGCGGAAATGACACCGCGAGAAATTTTAAATATCTTGAGCCGTTATTCCGATCGCACAAACAATAGGCTGCAGGTGATACCCGAGGCGGACGAAACACCTGAATATTACGAGATCGTCCGATTATTCTTGGAGAAACAGATAAAACTGGAACTGCTATACGGCGACTTCGTTGTGAACCGTAATACGGGAGAAGCGGTCGTTATTTTGGGAGGAAGCACGGCTGGAAAGTCTTATCTGGTTTCTTCTTTGATCGGATTGACACCTGAGTTTAAAAAAGACCCCGGATCACCCTGGGAATACGGACATAGTGATTTCCTGCAACTGCTTGTATATAACGGCAACTTTTATGTGATGGCAGATCCGACTCATCAACGATATTTTTCATTTAGAGATCGCGACGGCAATCATATACAGCATCGGGTGGATCTTTATAAAGCTGCCGATGGTTTACCTATCATAGCGCCTGTGCGGAAGGTATTAATCTTGGAGCCGGAAGGGTTGAGCTATTTTGGGAACGACAGTAAACTCGAATGGACCAGCATGATCGAGAGGATAAAATTTACTCGCGATCAGCAGCTTAAAACATTCGATGATATAAAAGCGCGGCTCAATAAAGAATTCGGTGTCACCGGCGCGCGGCTTGCGGAATCGGATAGCAGAGCAGGATATCAAGAAGCGCTGAAAGCAGGCGCCGGCCAAAAAATAGATGAACTGAGAAAGTTGCTGGCAGGAGCGCTATTTAATCTACGGACAGCACCGGACTCCCGGGACACTCACGAAATTACTGATTATTGGAAAGGCCAAGCGAGTGGTTATAGATTTCTGATCTCTAAGGACCATGACGCACAGTTGACCGAAGAAGCTCTAATAGGAGAGTACACGGGGTACTTCAACGAAAATAAGAATCTTTTTCTTGCGCTGAAAGAATTGGAATCATTACGGTCTCACGGCGAAATATTTGGCTATGGTGTCACGGGTAGTTTTTCTCGAGGCCATTATAGCCAGACTAGCCGGAATTTGGACCTGGCTATACTGCCTAAGGTCCCGACGGATATAGGGAAGCTGAATAGAACAGTTGCAGGGATGAATAAGCGCTTCGAGCCGGATATTCATATGATGCTCGAAGTGTCCGGCCCGACTTACAGATTTGATGAGACGTTGGGCGAATTGAACCCGGGGTTAAAAAGTAGAATTCATGCGGATACTTACCAAGGGGACCGCTTTATTTCTCTTTATGGCGTCAATGTAACGCCTGTATTTATGGCGAAATTGCAAGCTACGCTCAAAACGGCAGGGCCCTTGACACTCGATCAGATTGACCGGGATTTTGGCACACACTATCAGCTTGAACACGTTGAGAGTCTGCCAGGCGCGCGTCTTGCCAGCCAACAGGCAAAAACCGAAGATGAAATTACGCCCGATACGGCCCTGCTTTTAGCGGGAGTCTTAAATGAAAATCCCTCTCTTGCCGGCGACGGGAACTATTATGCTTTCTTAAACCGCGGTGGCCATAAAAATGACACGACGGTGCTGGCGCGCTTCCGCACAAATGGAGCAGATATTTTTTATAGAGAAAATGAGGTCATGGTGCCTGTGGCTCAGTTTGAATTTGAGGCCGCCATACAAACTGAGACACCCGAAGTCCTGCAGGCTCGCTCGGATGAAATCCGCTCAGAACGACTCGCCGCTCAAATTTATAAAAAAGGCGATTACGACGGCTCAAAAGCGGTTGTGCTGCCTTTTATTACGGATGTGCCATTGTCCAAAGAAGAGCGTGAAGTCTACCAAGGCAAAATAGATTCCTTAAGGAATATCGTGGGTGCCAATGTAGGGATCTCATTTATCGCCAAAATGGACGGACAATACAAAGTCTATGACGCGACCGGGGAACTGCCCAAAGACAGAAATGCTTACGCCGCGGCTTATCTGGGTGTGGCGTCTGCAGATGCTTTAAGGCAAGCCGCCTCCGATGACCACGCGGGCTTTTTCGGTATGGAAAGCAGAGAAGAAGGGAAAGTGTCGGTGCTTCATTTTGTCGCTGATTCAGTGCTGGCCGTGATGGTGGCCAGAAGCGACGGTCTCGATGAGAATATAAATCAACTTTGGAATGAGCTAAAAACGCTCGAATCCCAATCCTTAGATCCGCACAACTTTAAGCTCGTGAAAAGTGTCCAGACTCCCGACCCAGAACTCTATACCGGGCTCAAACTGCGGGTGGTTGCCAAGATTGCCTGGGATAAATTCCTGGATTACGCCCGAATGGCCCGCAAATACACCTCCTCCGCCGCGTAAGTTCCTGTTAGTCGATATGCAAAATCCCTGAACGAAAAAGAGCCCCCTGAACGTCTAGTAGGATAGGAGGAAGTATTTTATGTATTTTATGATCAGACTTGAAAATACAGCGTATAAGCTGTATACTTATAAAAGTAGGCATTGAAATGTTCGAAATCATTTCCTACGTAGATCCAAAAGGACGCGCGCCGATTGAGGACTACATTTCAGGGTTGACTGAGAGACAGCAGAACAAGGTAATTGCGTTTATCAGGCGGCTTGAGCAAATGGGCTATAATTTGAGAAGGCCGATTGCAGATAGTTTGGGCGGGGGCTTGGCATTATATGAATTGAGACCCGGCAGACATAGAATTGTATATTTTTTTCATGATAGGAACAAAATCATTTTGTTGCACGCGTTTTTTAAAACAACAAATGAAATTCCGCGGAGCGAGATTTGTATTGCCTTAAAAAGGAAGCGTGATTATGAAGAGAATTAAAGGTAAAAAATTCGATGAATTTGAACGCAAACTTGTAGCCGGATCTAAAAAGAGGGAATCTGATATTGAACTTGAAAGTATCAAACTTGAGCTTGCTGAGACGTTGGTCCAACATAGGGAAATAGCTCGCTTGACGCAAAAACAATTAGCGTCAAAATTGGGAGTCAAACAACAGGTTGTCGCCAGAATAGAGAGCGGTTCCAATATTACACTGGAAACATTGGTCCGATTTCTCAGGATCCTCGGAATTGCGTTTAAAGTTGAAGCCATAAAAAGAAAAAGAGCCGAGAAAGTACTTCAATTCCTGTCTATTTAGGAGGAGTATTCTAGGCTTGTATTTGCCGTAGAGTAGGATATACTATTAGTATACCCTCGGAGGCGGAACATGAAAGTGCTATCCCTTAAACTGAAAGATGAGATTTTTCAAGAGGTTGAAAAAGTGGTGCAGCGTTTGCATATGCCAAGGAATGCCTATATCAACCAGGCGCTCGATTTTTACAATCAAATGAATAAAAGGCAGATCCTGAAGGTTCAGCTGGCAAGGGAGTCCAGACTTGTGAGCGCGTCTTCGCTTGAAGTTTTGAAAGAATTCGAGAACTTCGAAGAGAATTTTGATTGAAACTGGAAAAATTTCATATTTATCTGGCAAATTTCAATCCCGCCATGGGCACCGAACCGGGTAAGATCAGGCCTGTGGTAGTCCTTCAAACAGACCTCCTGAATAACGCGCACCCCAGCACCATTGTGTGCCCGATCACATCCAAGGTTGTTAACGAAGCGGGCTGGCTGCGTGTGCATGTTAAGCAAAGAGAGTCGGGTCTTAATCGGGATTCTGACATTTTGGTGGACCAGATACGCGCCATAGATAATAACCGTTTTCTGAAGAAAGTCGGCCAGTTAGCCATGGTTAATCGCCAGAAGCTTCTTACCAATCTACGTTTGCTCATCTTGGAATAGTCAGGCCATTTCTTTTGACACCTCCCGTCAAGTAGTTTAAAATAAACGGGTTACGGGGCTGGAGGCTCATGATAAAAATCGCTGTAGTGGACGACGAACGCATGCTTTTGAATGTTTTTTCATCTATCATGAGACAGTATAATTATGATGCCCATTTTTTCTCGCACCCCGTCAGCGCATTAAATGCCATTATTCTTCACCCGGACCGCTACAAGCTGGTCATCACGGATATCCTTATGCCGGAGCTGGATGGTATCGAATTTGCTAAAAAAGTCCGTGAAGCCGTACCCGGAATGCCCATTCTTTTCATGACGGGAGACGCCACCGAAGAGGCGAAGAGACAATCCCAAAAAATGGGCAACACCGTTTTTCTTGAAAAGCCGTTTCCATTGGAACACACGCTGAAAGAAGTGATCCCGAAACTCTTGGCGGATCAGAAAGCGGTTTGATTATTTAAGCTATGGAAAACCGCATCGAGTATCTGGCGATTTTAGTGACTTTCGGCCTCTCCGCGGCGATCGCGGGGCTCATCCTTTTTCTCAATTCTTTTTTGGGGCCCAAAAATAAGAGTTCTGCCGTCAAGTCCGAGCCGTTCGAATGCGGTGTGGACGCGATTGCAAGGCCCGACGGCCGTTTTAATGTGAAATTTTATCTCGTGGCCATGCTTTTTATTCTGTTCGACGTGGAAGTTGTTTGGTTTTTCCCCTGGGCCGTGATCCTGCGTGAGCTCAAGTGGACGGGGTTGGCAGAGATGTTCTGTTTCGTATCGGTGCTTGTGTTGGGACTGGCGTACGCGTGGAAAAAGGGAGCGCTTGAATGGGAGAAGTGAACGTCGCCAAATTCAACTTCATGACGTCCAAATTGAACGACGCCATCGGCTGGGCGCGCAAATATTCTATTTTTCAATATCCGTTTGTGACCGCCTGCTGCGGCATGGAATACATGTCGACGGCTTGCTCGCATTATGACGTGGATCGTTTTGGCGCGGGATTCCCCCGTTTTTCTCCGCGTCAATCTGATGTGCTTTTTGTCGTGGGCACGATCAGTCATAAAATGGGCCCTATCCTTAAAAAAGTCTATGAACAGATGTGCGAGCCCAAGTGGGTGGTGGCGTTCGGCGTTTGCACCTGCACGGGCGGTTTTTATGATAATTATGCGACGGTGATGGGTATCGATACACTGATTCCGGTGGATGTTTATATTCCGGGATGTCCTCCGCGCCCAGAGAACGTGCTCGACGGACTGATAAAACTCCAGAAGAAGATCCAAAAACAGGTGCAGGAAGTTTAAGATGACGCCTGAACAGCTCGCCGAAAGCGTGCGCCAGAAATTCCCGAATGTCGTGACCGCGGCCTGTGTCACTGCCGGCTCAGCGACCGTGACCGTCAAAAAACAGGGAGTCAAAGGTTTTTGTTCGAGCCTGAGATCAGATCCTGCTTTCAGTTTCAATATTCTCATGGATTTATTTGCCGTAGACTATAAAGAGTGGGAAGAAAAAGATGCGCGTTTTGAGGTGGTGTACAACTTATTTTCCTTGAAACACAATCACAGGCTTTTTGTAAAGGCGGCTGTCACGGAAGAAGACTCAGCGGTGGATTCGGTCGTGCCGATCTGGCCCGCGGCCAATTGGTTCGAGCGTGAAGTCTGGGATTTGATGGGGGTGCGTTTCAACGGGCATCCGGACTTAAGGCGCCTCCTGATGTATGAAGGTTTTGAGGGCCATCCTTTGAGAAAGGACTATCCCGTCAATAAAAGACAGCCTTTGGTGGGGCCCTTGAATTGAGACGGCCCGCGGGAATTTTTCTCGCAATATTTGCTCTTTCAATCAGTTTTGTGATGCCCGTTTCATCCGCCGCCTTGGCCGCAAAGCGCAGTGATTCTCTGAAAGAAGCGGACAACGCTTATTTCCAGGGGAACATGGACGGCTCCATTCAGCTTTATGAAGAGGCGGTGCGGAAAAATCCCGGAGATGCGGCCGGTTTTCAGAGTTTAGGCGTCACCTACGCGGAAAAGGGCAGTTTTGACAAGTCGCTCGACGCGTTGTTGCGCGCGCAGGAACTTGCGCCGAAAAATGCGCAAATAATGGTGAATCTGTCGCTCGTGTACGGCGAAAAAAATGACTCCGGCAACGCCATTCTTTTTGCGGAAAAGGCCATCCAGGCTGAGCCGAAAAAGGCCTCGGCTTATCACGCTCTGGGACTTGCGTATGAGGGAGCAAAGAATATTGAAAAGGCGGAGCAAAGTTATCAGAGGGGTCTTGGGGCCACCCCCAATGACACGGACCTGCTGTTAGCGTTGGGCAATCTTTATTCGAGGCAGAGACTCGTGGAGAAGGCCGTAGCGGTTTATGAAAAAGTGATCGCGGCTGATCCCAAGAACGTGTTTGCCTATTCGAACATCGCCTATGCGATTGAACAAAAAGGCGATTGGGACAAGGCACTAATTTATCTCAAGCGGGCCGCCCAGGCAGCGCCGGAGGACGATATCGTCTGGTTCGATCTTGGGCGTGCCTATAAAGAAAAGAATGATCTTGTGAACTCACTTGAGTGTTTTGAAAAAAGTCAGGCTTTGAATTCTAAGTCCTATAAAACGGCGCTTTCGCTCGCAATGATGTACGAGCAGGTCAATAACCTCGAAAAAGCGTCGGAATATTATGTGAAAGCAATGGCGCTGACTGACAATATAAAATTAAAAGAAGCAATTCTGACACAAATTTCAAAAACGACTGAAGAATAAAAATGGGTAAACCCGTTCCATCCGGCTCCAAAGCCAAAGAGTCGCGTTCCATGCTCCTCAATATAGGCCCCTCTCATCCTGCGATGCACGGCATCGTGCGCATTATTGCCGAGCTTGATGGCGAACAGGTGCTCGGTGCGGACGTTGAGATCGGTTATCTGCACCGTGCTTTTGAAAAAATGTGCGAGCAGGGCCCTTACAATAACGCCATTCCTTACACGGATCGTCTGAACTATGTTTCGCCGCTGATCAACAACGTCGGATATTGCATGGCTGTCGAAAAGCTCATGGGAGTCCGACCCACCGAACGCGCCGAATTCATACGCGTGATTATGTGCGAACTGTCGCGACTAACGGATCACTTGACTTGCGTCGGCGCATCCGCGATGGAGCTCGGGGCTTTTACGGTGTTCCTTTATATGATCAAGGCCCGGGAATTTTTGTATGAATTGATAGAGGATGTGACGGGCGCACGATTGACCATATCTTTCGCGCGCGTCGGGGGGCTCAAAGCTGATCTGCCGGATGGTTTCGAAGTAAAAACATTAAAAGCCATCGAAGACACCCGCAAAGTTTTGAAAGAAGTTGAGCTTTTGCTGAATAAGAACCGCATTTTTATCGATCGGATGAAAGATACCGGGAATATTTCTTCCGAAGACGCGCTGGCTTACGGAATCACGGGGCCGTTCCTGCGCTCGACAGGCGTTGACCTCGATGTAAGAAAGGCGCAGCCTTATTCTGCCTACGACCAATTTGAATTTGATATTCCAGTGGGTGAGCACGGGGACAATCTTGACCGTTATTATGTGCGCATGGAAGAAATGGCTCAGAGCATGCGCATTATTGAGCAGGCTATAGCCAAACTTCCCAAAGGCGGTATCATGGTGGACCACCAGAATCGCGTCATGCCGGCGTCTGTTATGGTGGACGAGGCCAAGATGGGCCGTACCTGCGGAAATAAGGCTTTTGCCGTCGAAGCGGACCCGACGCTAGAAGGTTCAAACAGTGCCGCACACGGAAATGTTTACGCGAAGGAAAAAACCGTATCCCTGCCGGCCAAGGAAGATACTTACGGCAATATTGAAGGCCTTATGAACCATTTTAAGCTTGTGATGCACGGTCATGGCATTCGGCCGCCGAAAGGCGAGGCGTATTCGGCGGTAGAAGGCGCTAATGGAGAACTGGGTTTTTTTGTCGTGAGTGACGGGACGGACAGACCGTATCGTGTGCGTGTGCGGCCGCCGTGTTTTCCCATCGTGGCGGCGTTGCCTAAGATCATTGTGGGCGAGATGGTGGCGGACATCGTTCCGTCATTTGGTTCCGTGAATATGATAGGCGGGGAGCTTGACCATTGAATAACAGAGGACAGAATACAGAATACAGAAGACAGAATTTAGATAGTTTTAATGCGGAAGCGCAAATAATCGTCGCGAAATATGATAAAAAAAGTGCGGCGGTGCTGCCGCTATTGCATTTTGCCCAAGACAAGATCGGGTACGTGACGCCCGAAGCCGAGGCCTGGGTTGCCAAGCATTCCGAAGTCCCGTTGGTGCATGTCCATGAAGTGGTTACTTTTTATTCGATGTATCATAAAAACCCCGTCGGAAAAAATCATATTCGTTTTTGCACGACGACGAGCTGTGTTCTGATGGGCGGCGAGAAGGTCCTGGCGCATCTAAAAAAGAAACTGGGAGTCGAGAACGGCGGTGTCACAGAAGACGGAAAATTTTCACTCGAAGAAGCCGAGTGCCTTTGCGCCTGCGAAGTGGCGCCCATGATGCAGGTGCAAGACAAGTATTACGGACCTTTGGATGAAAAAAAAGTGGATGAAATACTGGATAAAATAAAATAATGGAGCCTATTTTATCTCGAAATTTTAATATTGCCGAAGCCTGGAAGCTTTCTGTGGCCGAATCCCGCGACGCGTACCGCACGGCGAAGAAGGTTATTTCAGAATTAAAGCCGGAGGAGGTTGTGCAGCAGGTGCTGGCCTCCAATCTGCGAGGTTTCGGCGGCGCCGGTTTTCCGACAGGAAAAAAATGGCAGTTCCTACCAAAAGATTCCAAAAAACCTATTTACCTCGTCATCAATGCGGATGAAGGGGAGCCAGGTACCTGCAAAGACCGATATATTCTGGAACGCGACCCGCATCAATTGATAGAAGGCATTATTATCAGCGCCTTCGCCATTCATTGCCACAAAGCCTACATTTATATCCGAGGCGAATACGTCGAACCCTTTAAAAATCTCCAGGCGGCGGTGGACGAGGCGTATGCGAAAGGTTATCTCGGCAAAGGTGTTTTTGGAACAAGTTTTGCGCTTGACCTTGTTGTGCATCGCGGTGCGGGCGCCTACATCTGCGGAGAAGAAACAGCGCTTCTTGAATCTCTTGAAGGAAAACGTGGGTTGCCGCGCCTCAAACCTCCGTTCCCGGCGATTGTCGGTCTTTTTGGGTGTCCCACCATCATCAATAATGTGGAAACGATCGCCTGCGTTCCCTCTATCATGAAGAACGGCGCGGCTTGGTTCGCGGGCCTGGGTTCACCGGGAAATGGCGGCACGCATCTTTTCAGTATTTCGGGGCATGTAAAAAAACCCGGCGTGTATGAGCTGCCGATGGGGATACCCTTGCGGGAAATTATTTACCAGCATGCGGGAGGTATTCTCAGCGATAAAAAATTGAAAGCGGTGATCCCCGGCGGTATTTCCGCCAAGATCCTTACGGCGGATGAAATGGATGTGAAAATGGACTATGACTCGCTGCGCGCCGCCGGCACCATGCTGGGCTCGGCCGGTATCATAGTGATGGACGAAACGGTTTGCATGGT
>JAHFFI010000016.1 GCA_023248025.1 Candidatus Omnitrophota bacterium | reverse complement strand
TTGTCTCCGCCATCAAATCGCACGAGCGATTTGTGGACGGATCCGTCCTCTGGCGGACTCGCCGTCTATTAGCGGCTCCGGGCAAATAGAGCATTCCCTTCGCCACCCGTCGGGTTCTCTTTGTTTTAATAGAACTCTCATTAGCGAATGGTCTAGGACCCCGGAAGTGGTCCTTGGGGGCGCCTTTGAAGTTTGCGCGCCATGGAAACCTACTCTTACACACGCGCAAACTTTAACGACGTCTCAATTTCCTCGGAGGGGAAATTGAGACGTCGACCCCAAGGACCACTTCCGGGGTCCGGGACCCAGCAATGGGAAGTTCTATTTGCCCGGAACAGGAGAAATTAATGACTAAAACAAACAGCTTTGTTGAATATATTCTTCACGACGTCATGCGTAACGTGCCTGGAATTCGGGCTAGGGCCATGTTTGGTGGATGGGGTATTTATCAGAACGAAGTGGTGTTCGGCATCATAGCGGACGACCAGCTTTATTTTAAGGTGGATGAGAAGAATTTATCCGATTACAAGACTCGAGGCAGTAAGGCATTTACTTATGAGGGGCCGAAGCGTAAATTAATAGCTATGTCCTATTGGGAAGTGCCGGCAGATATCCTGGAAGATACGGCAGCGCTGACCGGATGGATCAAAAAAGCAGTGCAAGCCAGTCGACGCAATAAGAAAAAACATGGATAATATTCCTAAAAAATACGTAAAAAAGATCCTGATCGTAGATGATGAGGCGGAGCTTCGCGCTACTCTCAGGCAATGGCTGGAGCAGGCAAAATATTATATTCTGGAAGCAGCGGACGGGCGCCAGGCGCTCAACGTGATTCGCAACGAGCGTCCGCATCTGGTGTTGCTCGATGTCAAGATGCCTGAGATGGATGGCTGGGAAGTGCTACAAGCGATACGAGCCGACGATGAGATGAGTTCGCTGCCTGTGATTATGTTGACGGCATACGGGGAAACCGATTCGCTTTTGGAATCTCAGCGCATGCACGCCAATGACTTTTTTATCAAACCTTTTAAGCTGGAAGAGCTATTGATCTTTATCAAACGGTATCTTTAAAATATGAAATATTAATCTAGATAGGGTGCACGGCTTGGCTTCCTCAGAAGAAGATAGTTTCCTCGGATCTATCAATCCCAGTAACCGACGGGTCCTGTCAAAGGACAAATAGGCCTTACCCTTCGACAGGCCCTGCCGGTTACCTGGATTAAAGAATAGATAAACTTAGGAGAGGCTCCAATCTTCAAATAGACAAATAGGGCCCAATCTGCTAAACTTTTTCATCTAATAAACCTGGAGTTTTACGATGAAAAAAACTGCTCTGCTCGGTGTTTTCTTAGCCTTATCCTTAATTGTCAGCACATCTTATGCATTTGAATCTAAAAAAGAGATAAACGCGAAAGGCGAAGTCGTATCGGTCGACCCGCTTTTTGGCCGTATTACGATTGCCCATGACTCGATCAAGGATTTTGCGGCGCAAGGCGAAACGGAGTTTTTTGTAAGCCAACCCGGTCTCTTGAAGGGTATTTCACATCATGACCTCGTAAATTTTCGTATCGAGGATTCAAACGGCGATGTAACGGTGGATAAAATTGAAAAAACAGGTGTTGCGGAACCCAAGCAGCAGGGTCTGCCGGTGGGGCGAGCGGTGCAGGGTGTTTTAGCGGCTACGGGAGATGCGGCGAGAGTCGTCACGAGCCCGATTGCGCCGGTTCATGATACGCTCGGTGAAGCTGTCGGCGCGACCACTGAAGCCACCGGAGCCGCGGTCGAAGACGCGACCGTTCCAGACACCAAGTCAAAATTCTAGAAGGAGTCTAGCGATGGGTGAATGGATTGGGATGGGCCGAAAGGCCAGACGTTGTTACGGTTTTGATGACATTGCACTTGTTCCCGGCGCGGTTACTCTTAATCCTAACGAAGCCGACACTTCTTGGTCCGTCGGCGACAAAAAGTTTCGGGTGCCTATCATCGCTTCGGCGATGGATGGTGTTGTGGACGTCAATTTTGCCGTAAAGATGTCAAAGCTTGGCGGTATCGCTGTTTTGAATCTTGAGGGAGTTCAGACGCGGTATGAGAATCCGGAGTCGGTTTTAAAAGAGATACGCAGCGCCACACTCGAACAGATCACAAATCTTTTACAGCAGATCTATAAAAAACCTATTCAGGAAAAGCTGATCATCAGACGAATTCGTGAAATCAAGAAAAAAGGCGGCGTGGCCTGTGTTTCCAGTATTCCCCAGCGCGCCGAAAAATTTGGACGCATCGCGCAGGAAGCCGGTTGCGATATTTTTGTAGTACAATCCACTGTTTCGACAGTCAGGCACATTTCGAACGAGTATCAATCGCTTGATTTTAAAAAATTCTGTAAATCCATGAAGATACCAGTGATAATCGGCAATTGTGTCACCTATGAAACGACGCTTGAGCTGATGGAGACCGGTGTCTCGGCGCTGCTTATCGGCATCGGCCCGGGCGCTGCTTGCACGACACGGGGCGTTTTGGGCTTGGGTGTTCCGCAGGTCACGGCCATATGTGACACGGCTGCCGCAAGAGATTTTTATTTCAAGAAATCCAAAAAATATATTCCTATCATTGCCGATGGCGGCATGAGTGCCGGTGGCGATATTTGCAAGGCATTTGCCTGCGGTTCTGATGCGGTTATGGTGGGTTCCGCTTTTGCACGTGCCAGCGAAGCACCGGGGGGTGGTTTTCATTGGGGCATGGCCACACCGCATGCGAATTTGCCCCGAGGCACGCGGACAAAAGTAGGCACAACCGGCTCACTCGAGGAAATTCTATACGGCCCTGCGAAATTGGATGACGGCACCCAGAACCTCATGGGGGCGCTTCAGACCTGCATGGGAAACGTGGGCGCTAAGTCCATTCGCGAGCTTCAGCTCACCGAGATCATCATCGCCCCCTCCATTAAAACAGAGGGAAAAGTGTTCCAACAGGCACAGCGTGTTGGAATGGGAAAATAAGTCTTCGTGAGCAAGGCCCTTTCTTCGCTTGAGATTGCGCAAAAAGCAAAACCAATACAGATTTTTGAGATTGCGCATAGGGCGGGGTTGCGGCTCGACGAAATCGAAAGCTACGGAAATTTCAAAGCCAAAGTTTCCTTAAGCGTTCTCGAACGCCTATCCTCACGACCCAACGGAAAGCTCATTTGCATCACGGGCATGACGCCCACCAAAGAAGGCGACGGCAAAACTTCCACAAGTATTGGCTTGACGCAGGCGTTGGGTCTGTTAAAGAAAAAAGTCATGCTCTGTCTTCGCGAGCCGTCGCTTGCGCCAATTTTTGGATTCAAGGGGGGCGCTACGGGCGGCGGTTATTCTCTGGTCCTGCCGATGGCGGACATTAACCTCCATTTTACCGGTGATATTCATGCCGTTGAGATTGCGCATAATCTTCTAACAGCCGTGGTCGAAAACCATCTTCATCACGGCAATGCGCTCAATATCGATAAAGAGCATATCTTTTGGCGCCGGGCGATGGACATTCCCGATAGACAGCTTCGTGAGGTTATCGTCGGTCTGGCGAAAGCGTCGAAACTTTCCAAGCACCGCACTGGTTTTGATATCACGGCCGCAAGTGAAGTGATGGGCTGTTTATCACTTTGCGATTCCGTCAATTCTTTAAAACAAAAACTTGGCAAGATCTCGGCGGCACTCACGATAGAGGGCGGCCTGGTCACCGCGAAGGATCTCAAAGCTGCGGGCGCCATGGCACTTCTTTTGAAGGATGCGATCAAGCCTAATCTCGTGCAGACGCTTGAAGGTCAACCGGTTTTCATGCATACCGGGCCTTTTGCCAACGTGTCTCACGGAAATAATTCTCTGGTTTCAACGATGATGGCTCTCAAGCTTGCCAATTACGTCGTCACCGAATCCGGATTTGCCACTGAGCTCGGTATGGAAAAATTCTTTGATATCGTTTGCCGTGAAGGCGAGCTTAAACCCAGTGCGGTTGTGATCGTGGTTTCCATCAAGGCCTTGAAAGCACACGCCGGCGAGAACATCGCGATGAAAAAATTCTCGGACGTTTTTAAAGACGGCTTCGCCAATGTCGACCGCCACGTGAAGAATGTGCGCGCCTTCGGTATTGAACCTGTTATCGCGATCAACCGTTTTCCTCAAGACACGGATGAAGAGGTGCGCGCAGCGCGTGAGCACTGGCAGTCCGAGAATATAGAATGCGCGGTATCGGATGCGGTGAGGGTGGGTGGTGAAGGGGCCGTGGAGCTGGCTCAAAAAGTTTTGAAAGTTATCACAGAAAAGAGCGCCAAGTTTAAATATTTTTATGAGCTCAGCATGTCGCCTGAAGAAAAGATTCATAAATTAGCCTGCGATCTTTATGGCGCCAGCGGCGTCGTCTACCTCGACCAGGCGAAGGCGGACCTTGAAATGATACACCGTCTAAAACTCGGCGGCCTTCCCGTGAACATGGCAAAAACGCCCTATTCGCTTTCGGATAATTCTCATATCAAAGGCGCTCCGACAGGCTGGAAGCTTAAGGTTCGGGGAGTGCGGCCCTATACCGGCGCGGGATTCCTTGTGGCGCTGGCCGGAAAAATGAATCTCATGCCGGGCCTGCCGGATAAACCTATGCTCGAACAAATGGATTTGACGGATGAGGGTGAGCCGAAAGGACTATTTTGAGAATAGCAGACTTCCTGAACGAATTGGGTTCTCAAAAACCTGTACCCGGCGGGGGCGCTGCGGCGTGCATGACCATAGCACTCGGGCTTTCACTGGGCGAAATGGTGTGTCGTTTGAATTTAAAAAGATTAAAGTCTAAGGACGAAAAAAAACAAAATAAAATAATTGATTCACTCATAAAAAAAAGACAAGAAGTCCTTAGCCTCATAGACAAGGATGCGCGGGCTTTTGGGGATCTCATGGGCCAATTCAAAAAAGGCAAGAAGTCTGCCGAGCTCGGTGCGTATTTTGAAAAATGCACTCGCGCGCCTTTACGGATGTGCGTGCTGGCCGGGGAAGCGGCGGAGCTCATGGGTACGCAGGAAAAAATTACAAACCGTTTTCTTATGAGTGACCTGGAAGAATCAGAATTGCTTTTGTCTGCGGGTTGGAAGGCCGCGCGACTTAATGTAGAAATAAATTTGAACGGCATGAACGATGACAAGCGCGTGCAGGCCGTACGTCAAGCGGTGAAGCTCTCATGGTAAAGACCGCGCGGATCTTAAACGGTAGCGACGTGGCGCAGAAAGCCCTCACAGCGCTTTCCAAGCGAATTGAGGCGCTCCGCGTCGAAGGAAAAACACTCGGGCTGGCCGCCGTTCAGGTAGGTGATTCTAAGGATGCGCTTTTATATTCACGTTCACTCGAAAAACTTCTGACTAAACTGCATATTTATTATCGTTACGCCCAGTTCCCGGAAAAGATCAGCGAAAATGATCTTGAGCGCGAGATCGAAGGCTTGAATAAGGATAAACAAATCACCGGCGTTATGATCTTTTCGCCGCTGCCAAAGCATCTGGATTATGTAGCGGTGCTGAACGCCGTGCAGTTGTTCAAAGATGTCGAGGGGCGCCGCATCCTGCACGGTTTCGGCGACCGCGTGATTTCTCCCACGGCCAGCGCCGTTATCAAGCTTTTTGAAGAAACGGGCATCGATGCGGCTGGGAAAGAGGCGGTCGTGGTCGGACATAGCGACGTGGTGGGAAAGCCTGTTGCCATACTGCTTTTGGATAAAATGGCGACGGTCACGGTCTGCCATATCAAAACACACTCGCTCGAGGAGCATGTTCGGAGAGCCGATATACTCATCGCCGCTGCCGGAAAACCAAACCTGATCAAAGGCAAATGGATAAAACCGGGCGCCGTGATCATTGATGTGGGGGAAAATGTGCTGAACGGAAAACTCGTAGGAGATGTTGAATTTGAAGAGGCCAAGAACCGCGCAGGTTTCATCACGCCTGTTCCCGGGGGAGTCGGACCCCTCACGAACGTCATGCTCGTAAAAAATCTTCTAACGCTTGCTCAGATACAGGAAAATAATGGAAATTCAAACACTCACTAAGGAAAAATTTGTCATCACCGCGGAGCTTGGGCCCCCGAAAGGCACCAATCTTGAGCCTTTTTTTAAGCAGGCAGCGTATTTAAAACACTGCGTTCATGCCGTCAATGTGACGGATCAGCAAAGTGCTCTTATGAAAATGGGCTCGCTTGCTTGCTGTCATTTGTTGAAGGATTTTGGCATCGAGCCGGTGCTTCAAATCACTTGCCGCGATAAAAATCGCCTTGCCATACAGTCCGAGATTCTTTCGGCCGCGGCTCTGGGTATTCAGAACGTTCTGGTTCTGACGGGGGACCCTATTGCCATCGGCGATCATCCCAACGCAAAGCCTGTTTTTGATCTGGATGCGGCGGAACTAATGTCTGTGATCAAAAAATTGGAAGAAGGTTATGATTCGACCGGTCACGCATTGGATGGCGCGCCCAAAATGGCCATCGGCGCCGCTTTAAATCCTTGCGTTGAGGACATTGAGACAGAAATATCAAAGACGCGCAAAAAGATAGAGAAAGGTGCCGAGTTTTTCCAGACGCAGGGTGTTTTTGATCTCGAAAGGTTCAAGCGGTTCATGGATCGATACCAGAAGGAAGGATTTCATGTGCCCGTGCTGGCAGGGATTATTCTTCTAAAATCCTCCAAGATGGCGCATTTCATGAATGAAAAAATTCCCGGTATTTTCATTCCTAAGCCCATGATCGAGCGCCTCGACACATGCCCGGACAAGCGCCGGGAGTGCATCGACATCGCAGTCGAACTGATTCAAACGGTCAAACCTTACTGCCAGGGGATTCATTTAATGGCCATTGGTTGGGAGGAGCTTATTCCCGATGTATACGCGGCTGCCCACCTACATCGTTAACTTATTTAATAGCAATACGTTATAACTTTTTTCCTACCTTTTCAATCCAGTCGAATTCAGCTATAATAATTGTTTACCCATGCTAAATATAAAACAGCTGATACACGCAAAAAAACGCGGGAAAAAATGGGCCATGCTCACGGCTTATGACGCGCTGACATCCTCACTTCTGGAAAAAGAAGGCGTAGACTGGATCTTGGTCGGCGACTCCGTAGGGATGGTGCTTTTGGGATATCCCTCGACCGTGGGTGTCACTATGGCGGAAATGCTGCATCACGCCAAAGCAGTCCGGCGCGGCGCAACCAAGGCTTTCGTTATTGCAGACATGCCTTTCGAGGCCGTATCTCAAGGGGCTAAATATGCGCTGGCTTGCGCCAAGCGTTTCGTGAGCGAGGCCGGTTGTGATGCCGTAAAGATTGAATGGCGTTCAGACGCTCTCGAAATAGCGAAAATTATAATAAAAAATAAAATACCTGTGATGGGCCATGTGGGTCTTACGCCCCAATCGGTAAAGAAAAATGAAGGATTCCGTGTAAGAGGCAAGCTAGCCCGTGACGCGGCTTCCGTCTATAAAAATGCGGTCTCATTTGAACAAGTAGGGGCGTTTTGCGTGCTGCTGGAGTGTGTGCCTGAGCCCGTAACGAGAGCCGTGACACAGACGCTCAAGATTCCCACGATCGGCATCGGTGCCGGACGCGCGTGTGACGGGCAGGTGCTTGTGTTTCATGATATGACGGGGCTTTTTACAAAATTCACGCCGCGCTTCGTTAAACGCTATTTCAACGGCGCAAAAGAACTTCGGGGGGCAGCACAGAAGTTTGTGAAAGAAGTGCGCATAGGAGCTTTCCCGGAAAAAAAACATAGTTTTATGATGGATCCGCTTGAAGAAAAAGGATTTCTTAAAAAAATATGAAAATAAAAGCGTTGGGCATGCTATCCGGAGGTCTTGATTCTACGCTGGCAGCAAAGGTGCTCGTGGACCTCGGCGTCGAAGTAGAGGGTGTCAATTTTTCCACCGGCTTCTGCGTGACGGAGCACACACGCAATTTTCGCGATCGTGGGACGCATAAGGATCGCCCGAGCGATGCTTTTCGCATGGCAGAAAATCTCGGTATCCGTATGCACATCATTGATATTTCAAAAGACTATCTCCCGGTGGTGCAAAGCCCGAAATACGGTTACGGAGCCAATATGAATCCCTGCGTCGACTGCCGTATTTTTATGTTCAAACGTATGAGAAAATTAATGGACGAGTATGGCGCACATTTTATGTTTACCGGTGAAGTGCTGGGCCAGCGACCGTTCTCGCAACATAAACAAGCGTTGAAGACCATTGAAACGGAAAGCGGGCTGACAGGCCTCATCCTGAGACCTCTTTCGGCGGCTCATCTGGACCCCACTATTCCGGAAGTGAAGGGATGGGTTGATCGCGCAAAACTTATGGCTATCAACGGCCGTTCGAGAAAACCGCAGGAAGCGCTTGCCAAAGAAAAAGGCTTGGAGGAATACCCTCAGCCTGCCGGAGGATGCTGTTTTCTCGCCGACCCGGGATATTCGCTGCGTTTACGGGATTTTTTTACGAATAACGGAAAAGAAAATTTGACACACGAGGACGTAATCCTGCTAAAGGTGGGTCGGCATCTGCGTTTGTCAAAGTACGTGAAGATCATCGTGGGTCGGAACGAGCGTGAAAATAATTTTCTTAAATATTACGAGAAAAAACGCCATTCCTTCAGCATTCCTTCGGTCGGGAGTGCTTTTGTTCTGGCCGAAATTAAAGGAGAATTGACGCCCCAAGACAGTGGGGCGATCGCGCGTATTGCTGCGCGGTATTCGGATGCGCCCAAAGACCAGCCGGTCGCGGTCGAGCACGGATTTGAGGGACGTTCCGAGACGCTTCAGGCGACTGCCTATTCAGAAGACGAGATCAAGAAGTTGAGGATTAATTGATACTGTTAGCGCCACTTTTTTTATTCGCAGGATATTTTGCGGCCTTTACCATGCATCTCGTGCATTTGGAAAGCCAAAAAGTACCCGCAAAAGACCGCACGCGCCAGGTTTTTCTCGCCACGCTCTCGCTCCACGCGGTGTTCATCGCGTTTAAATATTTTATACCGCTGAATGCGGACATATTTTCATTATCCGGCTACACCCATTTGGCGGCATTTCTTATTTTGTTCGTTTCTTTCTGTATAGAGCAGCGCACCGCGGCGCGTTTTTTCATGTTGTTTACTATTCCGATGGGACTTTTGTTCTGGTTCTTGGCCGTTCTCGTGGAGACGCACGGACAAATCGAGACTCTTGCACGTCCACCGATATGGCTTTGGACACACCTGGGACTTCTTTTGGGTGGGCTTGTGGCGCTTATTCTGGCATTTTGCAGCGCCCTCATGTACCTTTTGCAGTCCTGGCAGCTCAAATCCAAGCATGTCGGCAGTGTTTTTATGAAACTTCCATCGCTGGATGTGCTGGATCAGCTGCATTTTCGGGCCCTTTCATTAGGCGTTATCTTTTTTTCGCTGGGTATTTTGAGCGGGTTTTTATGGGCGAAACAAACTCGTGAAATTGGGGGGCTCATACAAGATCCGAAAGTGCTCTTGTCTTTTCTGACCTGCCTCATGTACTGGATGGTGCTGGGCTTCCGTCTGAGCCGGGTGAGGCGCGGTAAAAAGATAGCGGCCGGTACGGCGCTCGTATTCGTGCTGCTGCTTGTAACGATCTTAAGCTCTTATTATGCGCCGACTCTGTACCACAGGGGATTTTAAAATAGTGGATATTTTTGTTTTAGGTTTGAATCACAAGACGGCACCGGTGGAAGTCCGCGAACAGTTGAGCGTGCCTTTTCAAAAAACCGAGGAGGTGCTCAGCCGCATGCAGGAACTTCAAATCTTCGATGAGCGTTTAATACTCTCGACCTGCAATCGTACAGAGCTTTACGGCGCTGCAAACGGCCGGTGTGACGCTGTGAAGTCAGCCAAGGATTTTTTAAGTGGATACGCTGCACTGGATCTGTCGCGTTTCGAGGATAAATTGTATGTTTACCGGGGGGCAGAGTCCGTCGAACATTTGTTTTCGGTGACGTCAGGGCTTGATTCGATGGTCATCGGTGAAACCGAGATCACGGGGCAGGTGAAAGAGGCCTATCTTTTGGCGCACAGAAAACGGCAGACCGGAAAAGTATTGAATACGCTTTTTCAAAAATCGCTCAAAGTTGCAAAGAATTTAAGGACCCAGACCCGAATCGGGACCGGCAAAGTAAGCGTCGCTTCGGTGGCCGTAGATTTGGCAGAAAAAATATTCGGAAATTTAAAAAACGTGCGCGTCATGGTTATTGGGACGGGCGACATGTCCACTCAGCTCGTTAAAGCCATGATCTCACGCGGAGCTTTTGCCAGTATCATCTCAAGCCGTCATCACGACCGTGCGGTTGCGCTGGCGGCGGAGCTTGGCGCCGAAGCGCTGGCTTACGATACCTATGAAAGCGGCATACAGGATACGGACATTCTGATTACGGCGACAAGCGCTCCGATGGTGCTCGTGCGGGAGCCGCAAGTGCATGAATGGATGCGTGTCCGCCGCGACAAGCCCTTGTTTCTTATCGATGTGGCGGTGCCGAGGAATATAGACATCACGGCCGAAAAACTCGACAACGTTTATCTCTACAACATTGATGACTTGCGCCAGATTGCGGACCAGAACCTCGCATTGCGCGAAAGCGAGCTGTCCGCCTGCTCGGAGCTCATTCAGACGCAGACCCGGCATTTCATGGACTGGTTCAAAAAGGAATTTGCCGTATGAAGCGCTCCGCGATACGCATCGGGACACGCGGCAGTCTTTTGGCGCTGGCGCAGTCGGGGCTAGTTATGCGTGCGCTAAAAAAATATTTTCCGAAGAAACATTTTAAGCTCGTTGTAATAAAAACGCTGGGTGACGAATATCAGGGCGTAGAGCTTTTTAAAAAAAATAATGTCGGTGTGTTCACAAAGAAACTTCAGGATAAATTGATCTCAAAGAAAATTGATATTGCGGTGCATAGTTTAAAAGACATGCCGACAGACCTACCCGAGAGCTTGATTCTCGCGGCTTATCCCAAGCGTGCGGATACGCGTGATTGCCTTGTGACCAAGGGACGGATCCCTTTGGCTCGCCTGCCGAAAGGCGCAGTCGTCGGGACCGGAAGCGCCCGCCGTAAAAGTCAGCTTCTCCGATTACGCCCAGACCTTAAACTCGTAGACCTTCGAGGAAATCTTGACACGCGTGTGGGACATGCGGTTAAGGAAGGCAAAATGGACGCGGTTATTCTCGCTAGGGCAGGCCTCATTCGAACAAAAAAATATTTAAAATACGCCGCCTCTATACCGCTTAAAACGCTCATGCCGGCCGTCGGACAGGGCGCCCTGGGAATAGAGGTGAGAAAAGATAACGGAGAAGTATTTATTATGGCGCGTCGTCTTAATCATGCGGAAACAGAGACAGCGGTTTTGGCGGAACGGGCGTTTTTAAAAAAGTTAAGGGGTGGGTGCCGCGTACCCGTGGGTGTTATTTCAAAAGTAAATTCTAAAAATATTCGTTTACACGCAGCTGTATTTTCAGTCAAGTCGCGCAATTTTATTACGGTTGCGATGAAAGGATCTGTAGAAGATGCGATTGGCGTGGGGGAGCGCTGTGCTTCGGCGCTTCTTAAAAAAGGCGCCGCCCGGTTTTTACGCGAAGCGCGGGGTGCGGCATGAAAAAAGGAAAAGTTTATCTCGTGGGTGCGGGACCGGGAGATCCCGGGCTTTTGACGCTCAAAGCCAAACGTGTTCTCTCGGAAGCGGATCTCATTATTTATGATTATCTGACAAATCCCGCGCATCTTCATCACGCGAAGCCGTCCGCTGTGACGGCCGGAGTGGGAAAAGGTTTTCGTCATAAGAAACCTTCCCAGAAAAAAATTAACCAATGGATTATTCGCTCGGCAAAAGAAGGAAAAACGGTCGTGAGGCTAAAAGGCGGCGACCCGTATCTTTTTGGCCGTGGCGGAGAAGAGGCGATGTTCCTCAAGCAACAGGGCATCGCTTTCGAGGTCGTGCCGGGCGTGACGAGTGCCGTGGCCTGCGCCGCGTACGCCGGCATTCCGCTTACGCACCGCGAACACAACGCATCCGTTACTTTTTTAACAGGGCATCGCGCCGATGATGACAAGCTTGATTCTATCGATTGGAAAACGATCGCGTCCTTAGGCGGCAGTATTGTTATTTATATGGGATTTTATAATCTGGGCATTATAGCGTCGAAGCTTATGGCGGCGGGAATGCCGGCCAAGACCAAGACCTGTGTCATTCAATGGGGAACGCTTCCGCGTCAGCGGTCCTGCGACGGCGCGCTTGGTGACATTGAAGGAAAAGTAAAAAAAATGAAAATGGGCGCCCCCTGCATCATCATTATCGGGGACGTCGTGGCTATGAGAAAAGACCTGGATTGGTTTGAAAAACTGCCGCTTTTCGGAAAAAAAATAGTGATCACGCGCACGCGCGATAAAGCAGGCTCTCTCGGCGCTGAGCTAGAAGCGCTGGGTGCGGACGTGCTGGAGTTTCCGACCATCGAGATCAAACCGCTGTCGAGCTACAAGGCGCTGGACGCGGAAATAAAGAATATTCACCACTACAATTGGCTTTTTTTCGCAAGTCCGTACGGCGTTGCGGCATTTTTTGAGCGGCTTTATTCGCACGGCCGAGATTCACGCTCTGTGGCCAGTGTAAAAATAGCGAGTGTTGGTGCGGGAACAAGCAGGGAGCTGCGTCTTTTTGGCTTACGTCCGGATCTTGAACCCGAAGAATTTCATACCGAGAAACTAGCCGATGAATTTCAGAAGCGGCGCATCGATCTGCATAATGTAAAAATGTTATCCGTGCGGGCGGATATAGCGCCGGACGCTCTGGACAAGCGTTTGACGATGATGGGCGCCAAGGTGACGCGCGTCGACGGCTACCGGACAAGGAAATCAGCAGGAGCACCGCACGAAGTGCGGCAAGCCCTGCTCGAAGGTCGTGTGGATTATGCCGTATTTACAAGCTCGTCCACATTCGAAAATTTTGTGAGCTTATTGGGCGCGCTTCAGGTCAGGAAAACGGCAGCCAAGACGCGGTTTATAAGTATTGGGCCGGTGACCAGCGCTACGATGCGTCATTTGGGTTTTAAACCTTATCTGGAAGCAAAAGAACACTCGATCCAAGGTTTGGTTTCTGCCTTGGGAGGACTTAAATGAAATTTCCCGGGCTTAGATTAAGGCGCCTGCGCGAAAATCCTTTGCTCCGCCATCTTTTAGAGGAACATCGGCTAGCCGTCCACGACCTGATACAGCCGCTTTTTATAAAAGAGGGCCTCACGGGTCGCCGCGAGATCAGTTCCATGCCGGGCCAATATCAATTTTCGCCGAATGAAGCGCTGAGCGAGGCCGGACGAATTCATGCGCTGGGCATTCCCGCTATTATACTCTTCGGTGTACCCGGTAAAAAAGACTTTACGGGGAAAATAGCGATGGCTAAGAATGGGGTTGTTCAAAAAGCGATCCGTTCCATTAAGAATAAATATTCGAAACTCCTTGTTGTCACCGACGTATGTCTCTGTGAGCATTTATCGCACGGTCATTGCGGCCATATAAAGAACAAGAAGATCATGAATGATATTTCTTTAAAAACGTTGGCTGAAGTAGCGCTTTCTTATGCGCGGGCGGGTGCCGATGTCCTGGCGCCGTCCGATATGATGGACGGCCGCGTTACGGCGATTCGGCAAAAGTTGGATAAAAATAATTTCGAACACACGCCCATTCTTTCTTATGCCGTGAAATACGCTTCGGGTTTTTATGGGCCATTCCGGGAAGCTGCTGAAAGCACACCCACCTTCGGCGATCGTTCAAGCTATCAGATGAACCCGCCCAATTCTAATGAAGCGCTCCGCGAGGCCAAGACAGATCTTGAGGAAGGCGCTGATTTTATTTTAGTGAAGCCCGCGTTGAGTTACCTGGACGTTATTTGCCGTGTAAAAGAACGCTTTGGCTGTCCCGTGGGGGCTTATGCCGTGAGCGGAGAATACGCCATGATGAAAGCGGCATCGATGAAGGGTTGGATAGACCTTAAAAAAGTAGTTCTTGAGACGCATGTATCCATGAAAAGAGCGGGCGCAGATTTCATCGTTACTTACTGGTCAAAGGAGATTGCAAAATGGCTGAGGTAGTTCCGCGTTGCCTTGCTTTTTTCGCATCCACGATCCGTTTGGCGCCTGGAATTCTGACCCCTCAAACCCCGACGGGTGGCAAAGGACGAGGTCTATTTGCCCGGAGCCGCTAATAGACGGCGAGGACAAATAGACCTCGTCCTTTGACAGGACCTGTCGGAAGCGAGAGTGCAGAGTGACTAATCATTGGAAAGAAGCGCAAAAACATCTGGCGGGCGGCGTGGACAGCCCGGTGCGCGCGTTTAAGAACGTGGGTGGGGAGCCGGTATTTGTTTCGCGAGCGTTGGGCCCTTTTCTTTTTGATGAAGACGGCCGCCCATACATTGATTTTTGTATGTCTTGGGGGGCGATTCTCCTGGGCCATGCCGATGCCGAAGTTGTAAATGATATTTCAAAGCGCGCGGCGAAAGGAACGAGTTTCGGCACCACAACCATGCTGGAAGTGAGGCTGGCGACCGAAATTAAAAAATATTTTAAGAATCTTGATAAGCTTCGTTTCACAAGCTCAGGAACGGAGGCGGCTATGAGCGCCATTCGTTTGGCTCGCGGCGTGACCGGAAAAGGCCGCATTCTCAAATTTGAAGGTTGTTATCACGGCCACGCGGACTCACTTTTGGTGAAAGCGGGCAGCGGTCTGGCTACTTTTGGATCGCCCGATTCGGCTGGGGTGCCAAAAGAAATTGCGAAACTAACCTCGGTGCTGCCTTATAATGATGCGGCAGCCGCGCGGATTTTTTTAAGGAACGAAGAGGATATCGCTTGTGTGATCGTAGAGCCCGTGGCAGGCAACATGGGGGTAGTGCCCGCAGAGAGAAATTTTTTAGAAACACTTCGCACCGAAAGCAAAAAAAGGGGAGCGCTCCTCATTTTTGATGAGGTAATAACAGGATTTCGGGCGGGGACAGGCGGCGCCCAGCATGTTTACGGTATCGAGCCAGACATAACGGTGCTGGGAAAGATCATTGGCGGAGGAATGCCGGTGGGCGCTTTTGGCGCAAAAAAAGAGCTCATGGACAGGCTTTCGCCCATGGGGAATGTTTATCAGGCGGGTACGTTGTCGGGGAATCCCTTATCCATGACGGCCGGTTTGACTGTTTTATCGCGTCTTTCAAAAGGGTTCTACGCGGATCTTAATGCCAAGACGGACTGGTTTGTGAAGGCACTTGCAAAAGTGCTTGCCCGCCGCGGAAAAAAAATCAAAATCGGGCATTACGGTTCTATGTTCACAGTATTCTTTGGGAATGATAAAATAAGCAACTTTCGCGATACGGAAAACTGTGACCAAAAAGTATTCCGTAAATATTTTCATTATCTCTTAAAGAAAGGTGTGTATATCCCACCTTCGCCGTTTGAGACATCATTTTTATCCGCGGCGCATTCGCAGAAAGAATTGGAAAAAACACTGGAGATTTTACGACATTGGTAACGCGATTTCTAAATAAACTTACAAAGTCCGCCGCTTTAGTATTGCTCCTGCTGCTATTTGGAGGCGCGGACTATATTGGCAATCGCCAATTTCAAAAATCCAAACCGATCATGGGCACCGTTTTTGACATCACGGTATTTGAAAGTAACCTGACACAGAGTGAATTGTCAGCGGTGCTCGATCAGGCGTTCGCCGTAGCGGATGACGTAGCCCAAAGGACTTCAGCGACTGATCCACGGGGCCTGGCATTTAAAGTGGCACAGGCCAAGTCGGGCGATGCACTTCCTTTGGACGTGGATCTGCTTTTAATTTTAAAAGACGCGTTCGAGATCAACCGTCTTTCCGACGGAGCTTTCGATATTACCGATTCTCCGCTGAGAAAGACCTGGCGACTCGCCAAGGAAAAGGGTGAATTGCCGGAGGCGTCGCTGATTAACAAAAGTCTGGCCAATGTGGGCGCCAAACGGTTGACTTTGGATACAAAAAAGAAGAAGCTTGTCGTCTTAGAATCTGGCACAGAGATCGACTTGCAAGGCCTCGCCCGGGCCTACTCCTTGGACAAGGTTCTTAAATTTTTAAAGGACAATGGCGTTAAATCTGCTGCATTGAGTAATGGTGACAGCATCCGTTTTCTCGGTCTTTCCAGTGAGGGTCGCAATTGGCGAATGGGCATTGAGCATCCGAGGCGTCCGGATGAATACGCTGCGGTTCTGGAGCTGCCGGAAGGTTTTTCGGTAACGACAGTCGGGGATTATTTGGATTTTATCATGGTGGACAATAGGCGTTTTCCGATGACGGTGGACCCGCACACGGGCCAAAAACCAGCCAATATGATCGCCGGTGTCACGGTGGTCGCCAAGAAGACGTCCTTGTCTTATGCTGTGGCGTCGGCGTTCTTTGTGTTAGGGCCCGAAAAAGGGCACGCATTGGTGGAACGTTTAAAAGCGGAGGGAGTGGAAGCGGTGTGCATAGAAGAACCGTCCCCGGATAAATTGTCTCTGACCGTTTCTGAAGGCATTCAACCGTATCTTAAAGACATCCGCATATGAAGACATCCCCTGCGTCGCTAAACCAGATATATGGGCCTATCGAAGGCGAATTAAAAGAAGTAAGCGATCTTTTTAAACGGGAGCTTATTTCAAAGGACGCGCTGATCAATGACGTTTGCGAGCACCTGATCAAAATGACAGGCAAATTCCTGCGACCGGCATTGTGTCTGTTGTCTTCCAGGGCCTCGGGCCGACCGAATCGCGACGCTGTGAAACTTTCGACCGCGATAGAGCTCATCCATACGGCTACGCTGATACACGATGACATTATTGACGACTCTTCTTTAAGGCGTAACCTGCCGTCCATTTATTTCAAATGGGGTCGGGAAATTTCTATCGTTTCAGGAGACTATATTTACGCCAAGTCGTTCCTACTGCTCGCGGGCCTCAAAAATGTATGGGTGAATGAGTATTTCGCCGCTTGTGCCCACGCCATGTGTGAAGGCGAAATGACACAGATCGAAAAAAGAAGCAATTACGTAATGCCTGAGGAAGATTATCTCAAGATTATCCACAAAAAAACCGCCATCCTTTTTCAAGCGGCGTGCATGGGCGGGGCGTATCTGGGCGGGGCGGACATCGAATCCGTTAAAAGGATAGGCGAATATGGACTCAAGCTCGGATTGGCTTTTCAGATTGTGGACGACTGTCTGGATCTGGTCGGCGAAACTGAAACGCTTGGGAAGACGGTGGGGTTGGACATATCCAAGAGTGACGTAACGCTACCCATTCTTTATCTTTTTCAGGAGCTTAGCGAGACTGAGCGTCAGGGGCTGTTGGCGGGTATGAAAGCCAAAGAAGAGGGTTTATTTCTCGAGATACAACGCTTGGCCGCGTCCAAGAAGTCCGTGGAGAGAGCCATGGAGAAGGCCAGATCCTTCGGTGAAGAGGCGCTCAATGGTCTCGACCGCCTGAAGGACTCGGTCAGTAAAGATAGTCTGTCGGACTTGGTTTATTACTGTTTGGACCGAACGAAATGACCGCTTAACCACCGCCGGGTCCTGTCAAAGGACGAGGTCTATTTGTCCTCGCCGTCTATTAGCGGCTCCGGGCAAATGGACCTCGCCCTTTGCCACCCGTCGGAAGTGTTAGGCGATATTGATTATTAACAAAGGAGGTCTATATGTTTGGAATCGGGATGCCGGAGCTGCTCGTTATTTTACTTATCTGCCTGCTTTTATTTGGTGCGGGGCGTTTGCCCGAGATTGGGAAAAATCTTGGACAAGGCCTGCGTGAATTCAAGAGCGGTATGAAAGATAATTCTTCGGATGACACCAGTAAGGATAATAAGGACAAGAAGTGATTCAAGCGTCAAAAAAGACACGCGTGGTCGTAGCCATGTCCGGCGGCGTCGATAGCTCGGTTGCGGCTTATCTTTTGCAGAAGCAGGGTTTTGACGTCATCGGCGCCACCATTAAAACATGGTCCAATGACGAATGCCGCGACGAAAAGTCCAAGGGCTGCTGCTCTATCCGCGATATTGAGGATGCGCGCTCCGTGGCAAGAAAACTGGGGATCCCCTATTATGTTCTGGATCTTTCGGCGGACTTCAAAGAAAAGGTCATGGATACTTTTATTGAGGAATATGTCGCCGGCCGCACCCCCAATCCCTGTATCGAATGCAATCGCCATATCAAATTTGGCGTGCTCATGAACAAGGCAAAAGAACTTGAGGCGTCCTTTGTCGCGACAGGCCACTACGCGCGAAAGGATTTCGATGCCGCAGAGGATCGATTTTATATCCGGGAGGGGAGGGACGCTACAAAAGACCAGTCCTATGTTCTTTTTGGGCTGACTCAGGAGCAATTGGCAAAAACTCTTTTTCCGGTAGGAGAACTCGCCAAATCAGAGGTTCGCGCGATGGCGCAGGAGCTTGGTATGAGAGTGTTTGATAAGCCCGATAGCCAGGAAATTTGTTTTGTCAGAACAAATTATACAGAATTTGTGGCTAAAGCGGCACCCGATAAGATGCCGGGTGCGGGAAATTTTGTTGCCGCGGATGGGCGGGTGATGGGACAGCACGGGGGTATTCACCGGTTCACCATAGGTCAGAGAAAAAGAATTCAAATTACGGATAAAATGCCTTATTATGTCACGCGCATTGTGCCGGAAACCAACGAAGTGATCATCGGCCGCGAGGCGGACCTCATGAAGGACACGATGAGCGTGCGCAATGTTAATTGGATATTGAAGCCCCGTCTGGGAGCGGTCAAGACCAAGATACGCCACCAGTTCAAGAAAACAGATTCCCAGATCACGCGCATCGAGAACGGTCGCGCGCAAATTAAATTTACCGTTCCCCAAAAAGCGGTCACTCCGGGCCAGGCTGCCGTCTTTTATGACGGTGACCGCGTGCTCGGCGGAGGCTGGATAGAATAAGATTAGGCGGCGTAGCTTCCGCCTCCGCCAAAATTCGAGGCGGAGAACGGATACGTCCCGCTAAAGCGGGCGGACAGTGGTTATTGAATGACAGTGTGAATTTAGGCGGCGTAGCTCAGTGGTAGAGCGCGGGACTCATAAGCCCAAGGTCGGTGGTTCGATCCCACCCGCCGCCATAGATTTTGTCACCGAATACCCATATACTTCGTTGCTCAGTCGTTCGCTTGTGCGACGCTATTCCCATAGCGCCTCCGCGCTCACTCCACGCCCGGTCCCGGACCCCGGAAGTGGTCCTTCGGCTACATTAAACAAACGTAACCGGCAGGGCCTGTCGAAGGAGAAGGCCTATTTGTCCTCGCCGTCTATTAGCGGCTCCGGGCAAATAGACCT
>JAHFFI010000015.1 GCA_023248025.1 Candidatus Omnitrophota bacterium | reverse complement strand
AGTGGGTACAAAAATCCAGGGCTTCCCGACCGGTTGTCTCTCTAAACGATTCGTTGAAAAACCAAACAGGAAAAAAGCCGTTCATTATTTAAAAACAAAACATTTTTTATGGAACGGAGGTATTTTTACTTGGAGGGCAGGCGTTTTTTTTGACAGTGTTAAGCAATATGCGCCCAATCTTCTGCGTGGTTTCGATGTTAGGCAAATAGCGAAAAGCTACAACGCATTGCCAAAAGTTTCCATTGATCTGGCATTGTTGGAAAAGGCCAAGCCTATCGCTGTGGTAAAAACGCGTATGGATTGGTGCGACATGGGGTCTTGGGACATGTTCTTTGATAAAGGCCACCATGACGCCGGCGGAAATCTGATACAGGGCCTTTCCCAGCACAAAGATCCCAACGGCTCCCTCCTCATCAATTATGCAAACAATCCCCTGATTACGCTGGGGGTTTCGGGGCTGATCATCGTGCAGACTGCGCGAGGCACGCTTATTTGTCGTCGGGGTTATTCCGAAGAGGCAGCGCGTCTCTGCCAGCATCTTCCTAATCAATTTTAAATGAGAATATTAGCCGTGGATTACGGATCGAAACGTATAGGCCTCGCTGTGTCCGACCCGCTTGGGATCACTTCGCAGGGAATTCCCACTGTCTTGAATCTAGGAAAACAAAAAGTACTCGGGGCATTGGCCGCGATCTGCAAAGAATATGATGTTAACGAGATCGTTGTGGGGCTGCCCATCAATATGAACGGCACGCATGGTCCGAAGGCCAAAGAAGTTGAGGAGATAGTTGTGGAATGGGAAAAAGCGCTCTCAATACCCGTAAAAACCTGGGACGAACGTCTGACTAGCCGTGAAGCGAGCCGGTTCATGACCGAGGCAGGACTCTCCAGCCGCAAACAAAAAGAAAACAGCGACCGCCTTGCCGCAACCTTAATTCTTCAAAATTATTTGCAGAGTAGAAAATAATGCCAAGCACTTATACGGTTGGAACACTTAAGAACGGTGTGCGCGCTGTCGCCATACCCATGGAAAAAAGGAAGTCCGCCGCTGTCGGTGTGTGGGTCTCGATCGGTGCCAGGCACGAATCGCCTGCGCTTGGCGGTGTTTCGCATTTTTTAGAGCATCTTGTGTTTAAAGGCACCAAAAAAAGAACGGCCAACAACATCAAAGAAGCCGTGGAGGGCGTTGGCGGATTTCTTAATGCTTTCACCTCCGAAGAAGCTACCTGTTTTCTGGCCAAAGCCTCATCGAAGCACTTTGATGTTCTCTTGGACGTTCTTTCTGATATGGTACTGGACGCTTCGCTCCATGCGTCCGACATTGAAAAAGAGCGGACGGTTGTTCTCGAAGAAATTAAAATGACGCAGGATCAACCCTCGCAGCTGGCCGATGAGAATCTTTCAGAAATTCTCTGGCCGCAGCATTCCCTTGGGCGTCCCATTGCAGGCACGGCAGAGAGTGTTAAAGCGCTCACCCATGCCAACATCAAAAAATACCGGGATCAATTTTATAGCCCTCCGTTCATTACAGTCGCCGCTGCGGGTGATATCAGTCAAAAAGATGTTTTGTCCGGTGTAAAGCAACGCTTTGCGCGTCTTAGCGGTCCTAAAAGTTTGCGCACGACGGAATCCTTTAAGCCTAAAGGCACAAAGCCGGTATTTCGTTATTTCAACAAATCAACAGAGCAGACGCACATGGCGCTGGGTTTTCATGCACACCACAAAGGCCATCCTAAAAGCTATATGGTGGACATCTTGAGCGTCATCCTGGGCGGGAACATGTCCTCGCGTCTTTTTGACAACGTACGCGAAAAAAGAGGGCTTTGTTATGAGATCGGTTCTTATACACGCAAATACCAAGAGACGGGAGCTTTTGTTGTGGATGTGGGGGTCGATCACGCGAAAGCCCCGGAAGCTCTGTCGGTTATCTTAAGAGAACTAAAAAAAATAGCGGGTAAGGAACCGTCTAAAGATGAGCTTCGTCGCGCCAAAGAATATTATTTGGGGCAGTTAGAACTGGGCCTTGAAAGCAGCATGGAGCATATGCTTTGGGCAGGAGAAAGTCTGGTGAGTCTCGGCCGCTGCCGGACCCCGAAGGAGATCGTTGCGCAGGTTGGGAAGATCACCATGGAAGATATTTCGCTTTCTGCCGCAGAAATTTTTAAAGATGCCTCTCTGCATCTTTCCGTGGTCGGTCCGCTGAAAGGTTCCGTCGTGCGTTCGCTGGAACGAAACCTTACTTTTTAATGAGATCCTGGCGTCTCTTCAATATATTTGGAATAGAGATTCGCATTCACCCTTCTTTTTTTGTCACGCCTCTTTTTATCGCGTACCACTATTCTAAAAACTCACCATTCGATGAGAGTGTTCGCGTTTTTGTGCTGGTATGCCTTATTTTTATCTGTGTTCTAGGCCATGAGCTGACTCACAGTGTGCGCGCAAAAGCGTTGGGAATACCGGTGCCTTACATCACACTTTATCCGATAGGCGGTGTCGCCAGCATGGCGCGTATTCCCAGCAAACCCATGGATGAATTTACGGTATCGATAGTCGGACCGTTATTCAATTTCACTTTGGCGGCGCTGGCATATTTTCCGCTGCTTTTGTGGATGGGGCACGGGAGACTATTCTCTCCTAATTTTAGCGACTGGAAAGGGGTCGCTTCGAATCTTTTCTGGGCGAATCCGGTGCTGGGGTGTTTTAATTTGATCCCGGCTTTTCCTATGGATGGCGGACGCATTCTGCGCTCGCTTCTTTCCATGCGGCTGGGACGCATAAAAGCCACGCAATTTTCTGTCGTGTTGGGTCAGCTTTTTGCTATACTATTTGCTCTTACTGCTGTGTTTACAAGGAATTGGATGCTCTTTTTTGTAGCGGGTTTTGTGTTTTTTTCAGCCAGGCGTGAACAGGGAATAGTGCGTTATGACCAAAACTATTAAAATTGCGCCGTCGCTTCTGGCCGCTGATTTTGCCAATCTCGAAGCCGAAGTAAAGAAAGTAGAGGCCGGTGGCTGCGATATGCTGCATGTGGACGTGATGGACGGGCACTTTGTACCAAACATCACTGTCGGACCGTTTATCGTTAAGGCTATTCGGCGTATTACGAAATTGCCTCTGGATGTTCACCTCATGATTGAAAAGCCTGAAAAATACATTGATGCATTCGCGGAGGCGGGAGCCAGCAACATCACCATTCACGCCGAGGCCTGCCACGGGAATCTATTCGAGGTTATCGAGCACATCCACTCGCATGCCATTTCCTGCGGCGTCTCCCTAAAGCCGCTGACCCCTTTGTCGCGCATCGAAGAGCACCTAAGCAACGTCAATATGGTGCTGCTCATGACAGTGAATCCCGGTTTCGGCGGACAGAAATTCATGATGGAGGTCATGCCTAAAATCACCGAACTCAGGAAAAAATTTGACGGGGATATCGAAGTGGATGGCGGGATTAATAGGGATACGGCCAAGGAAGCGATCCGCGCAGGCGCCAACGTTCTCGTCGCCGGCACAGCTATTTTCGGTGCTCCCAATCCGGCCGAGATCATCAAAGAATTAAGGAGCGTTTAAACTCGTGGCGCAAATTAAATTTGGAACGGACGGATGGCGCGCTTTGATGGACACCGACTTCACCTTTGAGAATGTGGAGCGCGTGGCACAGGCGTTCAGCGACCATCTCTATTCCCGGAAGCCAACGAAGGCACCGCGTATCGTTATCGGTTATGACTGGCGGAAGAATTCTGAAAATTTTGCAAAGACTTTCAGCGAGGTGCTTCTTGGAAATGGCATCGAGGTGCTGCTTTCAAGCGCCGCGTGTCCGACACCGGCGGTAAGTTATGCTATCGTAAGCGAGCATTTAGACGCGGGCATTGCGGTCACCGCCAGTCACAATCCGCCGGGTTATAACGGCATTAAAATTAAAACGGATTTTGGCGGATCAGCCGACAAGGATATCACCGATGCGGTTGAGACCTTTATAGGGAAAAATCCGATCAAGAAAAAAACCTTCGAGAGCGCCTCCGGTGCTGTGACACGAAATCTGAACGAGAAGTATCTCCGGTTTCTTCAAAGTTATCTCAAAGTGGACGAGATTAAAAAAGCGCCTTACCGCGTTCTGGTAGATTCTATGCACGGAGTCGGCGACACACACATTCAAAATATATTATCGGGCGGCGCTATCAAGGTCACGACCATACGGGGCCATCGCGACATTACCTTCGGCGGTTCGGCGCCGGAACCGATCCCGCATAACTTGGGTGTCACCATCGAACGCATGAAAAAAAAAGAGTTTGACCTGGCGGTTGTCACAGACGGGGACGCGGATCGTATCGGTGCGGTTCGACCCGGCGGCGAATTTATATCACCGGGTATTATTCTCACGCTTATTATGCTGCATATGGTCCAGGACCTAAAAAAAACAGGCAGCGTCGTCACGACCATTTCCAATACGGCTCTGATCTATAAAGCGGCCCGCAAACTGGGCCTCAAAGTTCACGAAACACCCGTGGGCTTCAAATATGTCTGCGAGATCATGCGCAAAGAAAATGTCCTGATAGGCGGCGAAGAGTCCGGCGGCATCGGGTTTCAAGGGTATCTTTATGAACGTGATGGCCTGTTATCGGCGCTGCTTCTCATGGAAATGATGGCGATGCGCAAAAAATCATTTGAAGAGATATTGGCTGACGTTGAAAAGGAATTCGGAAAACTTTATTACGTTCGCAACGATATCAATTATCCCAATGAATTAAAGCCCAGGCTTTTTGATCATTTGAAAAGGCAGCCGCCTAAGGAATTCGACGGTCATCGAGTCAAAGAAATAAAAAGCCAGGACGGCGTGAAATTTGTTTTGACTGATGACAGCTGGCTTTTGTTCCGCCTGTCCGGCACCGAGCCCATCCTGCGTATTTATTCCGAGGCGACATCACAGTCGCTGGCGGAAATGCTGGTGGGGCGAGGAAAGGACCTGGCGTTCAATCTGCCGTCGTGAAAACAGAGCTTATCCGCAATTTCTGCATCATAGCACACATCGATCACGGTAAATCCACGCTCGCCGACCGTATTTTAGAGACGACGGGCGCTATCGATAGCCGCACCTTCCATAATCAACTTCTGGATGACATGGAGCTTGAGCAGGAACGCGGCATCACCATCAAAGCCAGCGCCGTCAAAATCAAATACCATGCCAAGGATGGAAAAGACTATATCCTGAACCTCATTGACACACCGGGGCATGTGGATTTTACCTACGAAGTTTCGAAAAGCCTTCGCGCCTGTGAAGGGGTATTGTTACTGGTGGATGCGGGTCAGGGCGTCGAAGCGCAGACGGTCGCAAATCTATATCTCGCCATCGAACACAATCTTGAAATTATCGCAGTCATCAATAAAATAGATCTTGCCACCGCTGAAATAGATAAAGTCAAAAAACAAATCCAGCACATTCTGGGCATTGATGAAAAAGAGATCATATCCGCGAGCGCTAAAATGGGCATCGGCATCACGGATATACTCGAACGTGTCGTGCATAAGGTCCCGCCTCCAAAGGGAGAAGAAAGTGCGCCCTTGCAGGCTTTAATATTTGATTCCAATTACGATATTTATCAAGGCGTTATTGTTTATGTGAGAATATTTAACGGCAGTGTTAAAGAAGGTATGAAGATCCGAATGATGGCCACCGGCAGAGAGTACGATGTGCTTGAGGTGGGTGTGCTTGCGCCGAAGCCGTTACGCTGTCACGAACTGCATTGCGGTGAGGTGGGCTATATCGCCTGCAACATCCGCTTCGCGAAGGAAGTTGAAAACGGCGACACCATGACGGATTCTCGTAATCCCACGCCAAATGCGCTGCCGGGGTATAAGAAAATAAAGCCGCTGGTTTTTGCCGGCATCTATCCTGTGAATTCCAGTGATTTTCAGTCCCTTAAGGATGCCATCGAGAAACTGCAGTTGAGTGACTCGTCGCTTGTATACGAAATTGAAAGCTCGGCATCCGTTGGCTTTGGTTTTCGCTGCGGATTTTTGGGGCTCCTGCATATGGAGATCGTACAGGAAAGACTTGAGCGTGAATACGATCTGAACCTTGTCATCACGACGCCCAGTGTTGTTTATAAAATCGTGAAAAATAACGGCGAAATGCTCGAGATGGAAAACCCTTCAAAAATGCCTGACCCGAGTCAGATCGTTCAGTTCATGGAGCCTTACGTCGAAGCTACGATCCTCATGCCTCCTTCGGCCATGGGGCCCTTGCTCGAGCTCTGTGAACAGCGCCGAGGCACTTATAAGGCGACGGAATACATCAGTGAAGAGCGCGTGAAGCTCACCTATGAATTTCCATTGTCAGAAATTATCGTAGATTTTAATGACCGGATTAAATCCCTCACCAAGGGGTACGGTTCCATGGACTATGAATTTCGGGGACATCGGGAAAGCGATTTGGTAAAATTGGACATTCTGATAAACACGGAGATCTGTGATTCATTCAGCTGCATCGTGCACCATGAAAAGGCAGCTAACAAGGGCCGTGCGCTCTGCGAAAAGCTCAAAGAGCTGATCCCGAGACAGATGTTCGAGGTTGTGATCCAGGCCGCGATAGGCGGAAAGATTATCGCGCGGGAAAGTGTCAGACCTATGGGCAAGAACGTGACCAGCAAATGCTACGGCGGTGACATTACGCGCAAACGTAAGCTTTGGGAAAAGCAGAAGGAAGGTAAGAAGCGCATGAAACAGTTCGGAAAAGTAGAGATTCCACAGGAAGCGTTCCTGGCCGCTTTGAAGGTGGAATAATTATGGAAGCCTCGCAGGAAACACGTAAGTTCAGGATCACTAAGGAAATGCTGGTGCGCGAAGCCCGGGAGTGGGGCCAGTCCATTCTCATTGCATTCCTTGTCGCATTTGTTATCAGGTTGTACGTCGTGCAGGCCTTCAAGATCCCATCGGGCTCCATGCGCCCTACGTTGATTGAAGGTGACAAGCTTTTTGTTAATAAATTTATTTATCGCTTCCGTCACCCTCAGCGCGGAGACATCATTGTTTTTAAATACCCGCAGGATATGAAAAAAGATTTCATTAAGCGGCTAGTCGCATTCGAAGATGAGACTATTGAGATTCGTGACGGCAAGCTCACCGTCGACGGCAAGATCTTGACCGACCCCGATAGTTTCGGAAAAATTTATTATTATAATCACGACCCATTCGGCGGCCCAAACGAAAAGATCAGGGTGCCCAAGGACTCCTATTATGTCCTGGGCGACAATAGCGCCAATTCCACTGACAGCCGTTTTTGGGGATTTGTACCAAAAAAGAATGTCCTAGGCAAAGCCATCTTCCGCTGGTGGCCTTTGAACAGAGTTGGAACGCTCAGTTAATACCCCCACTAGCTCTAAACTGAATCTCGCAAATAATCTCAGTATCCTGCGCATTATTCTTGTGCCTTTTTTTGTCAGCGCGCTCGTCTATTACACGCCTCAAAACGACTGGCTGCGCGTGGCCGCGCTATGTATTTTTTTGGTTGCCTGTATTACGGACGCGGCAGACGGATATGTCGCAAGAAAATTCAACCAAAAGACGGTTTTCGGAGAATACATAGATCCCATTGCGGATAAACTCCTTTTATTGGGAGGGTTTCTAGCGATGACTTTCATCGACTCGCTTCCTGAAACAATGCGAATCCCGGCCTGGGTGACGATTGCCGTTATTACGCGTGACGTTGTAATCCTGGTGGGTTCTGTGATCGTTTTTTTTGCTACGAATACATTAAAGCCCGACCCGTTGAAGGTAGGGAAGATGACTACATTTTTTCAAATGATGACGCTTGTTCTTTATCTTATGCAAACGTCCCTCTGGTTAAAATACACGTTTTGCGGGGTGACGCTTGTGCTAACCCTTGTCTCAGGTATTCAGTACATCCGTATGGGCGCAAGGCTCATTCAACCCGATCCCTCCCGCTAAATGGCGCTCACCTTTGTATTTTTTTCGTTGGCAGCATTTGTTCTTGGAGCCATTCCGACCGCATTTATTTTTGCCAAGCAGTTTAAAGGTATTGATATCCGGCAGCATGGCAGCGGAAACGTGGGCGCCACTAATGCGTCTCGTGTCCTCGGGCGTTCTTATGGGATTGGGGTATTTATCATCGATTTTCTTAAAGGTGCATTACCGGTGCTACTGGCACGAATTTTTTTTGACGTATCACAGACCCACGCGCTTTGGATAGGTTTTGCCGCGATATTGGGACATGTTTTTACGCCTTTCTTAGGATTTAAAGGCGGGAAAGGTGTGGCCACGGGAATGGGTGTCATTTTTTCAGGTGAACCTGCAATGGGACTCATGACGGCTATTTTTTGGCTGGCCATACTTAAGCTGTTCAAAATGGTTTCAGTTAGCTCCATGGCTTCATTTTTTTTACTCGCACTCGTTAGTTTTCTAATAGGGAAGCCGCTGCCAACAAGCCTTTTTTTTCTATCAATCGCAGTGTTTTCAGTCTGGACGCATCGCGACAATATTAATAGAATGCTATCGGGAGCTGAAAATAGGGTATCTTGGCCTTGATAGTTAATCGATATAATATTTAGTAAGCCCTTGAATTGATCCCTAACCAATGTATACTTAAGTTAGGTATTTTATGTTTTTATATTTTAAATATTTAATATCTAATATTAAAAATATTTATATAGTGGGTGATAAATGCGTGAAATAATGATCAAAACAACGACTTCAATGAATCATAAACGGAAAAATCTCTCCATCACAGAAGTTATTGATCAGCATGGAGTGATGGCTAAAGCCGAGAAGAAGTATTGTTATTACGTCTCGGAGCAAAACCCCTCATTTGGAATCAATGAGATGCAGTCGTTTGCCGATGGACATCCCAATATTCCACGCAGAAAAGAACGGCATGTTTCCATCACCAAGGTATTTGACAAAGAAAGCGGCGTAGGACACCTGATATACCGCGTTATCGGTAGTTTCTATGTCGTACAGAACCTACACGTATTTGCGGTTGTTTTCATGCACACCATCAAATTTGATATGGCCCCAAAAGGATTTAGCTTCGACGATCCTTCCCATCTGCCAGACACCACGCGATAACATAGTTACGAGTAAACCAGCAATGCCAGGTCCCGGACCCCGGAAGTGGTCCTTGGGGTCGACGCTCGGATTTCCCCTCCGAGGAAATCTGTCGCTCGATTGTCGTTTGCTCGTGTGTAAAAGTAGGTTTCCGTGGCTCGCAAACGACAAACGCGCCCCCAAGGACCACTTCCGGGGTCCTAGACCATTCGCTAATGAGAGTTCTATTAAGACCCAAGAGAACCCGACGGGTGGCAAAGGACGAGGTCTATTTGCCCGGAGCCGCTAATAGACGGCGAGGACAAATAGACCTCGTCCTTTGACAGGCCCCGTCGGTTACCTGGATTAATAGATCCGAATGAACCACTTCCGGGGTCCGGGACCTAGGCATAGGTCTTGTGCTATTAGCAACTAGAGTGCTTGAGTTAAACAAGCATTATCCGGCGGGTGGCGAAGGGGAAGGCCTATTTGCCCGGAGCCGCTAATAGACGGCGAGGACAAATAGGCCTTCCCCTTCGACAGGCCCTGCCGGTTACTTGGATTGATGGATCCGAGTTTCCGTGTAGATAAGCTGTTGATTAATTCGGCACACTTTGTTATACTTATCCTTCACGTGAAAAACTTTAAAAAAATTATAACTCTATATGTATCATAAGGATACAAATATAGGAATTTTAGGCGACGGCGGCTGGGGGACAACTCTCGCGTTGGTTTTGGCCGGCAAAGGATATTCTGTTTCTTTGTGGGGCGCTTTTCCTGATTACGTTGAAGAGATACGAAGGAAAAGAGAGAACGTAAAATTTTTACCTGGTTTCAAAATTCCTGAAAATGTTCGGCCGGTTTCTGACCTAAGTGACCTTTGTCGTGAGTGTCACACGATTATTCTTGCGGTGCCTTCGCAATACATGCGAGGAGTTCTTCAGAAATTGAAGAAAGAAAAGATTGGCAATAAGCCGCTTGTCAGTGTCACGAAGGGTATTGAAGTCAAGACGCTTAAAGTCATGTCACAGGTCGTGAAAGAAGAGCTGGGGAAGACGCGGTTCTGCGTGGTTTCGGGGCCCACAATTGCAAGAGAGGTGGCGCTTAAAATGCCCGTAGCCGCATCGGTGGCGTCAAGTGACCGTAAACTGGCGGCTCAGGTACGCGAACTTTTTGCGACTGATTATTTTTATTTATTTGAAAGTGATGATGTGTTGGGTGTCGAGATCGGAGGATCGGTCAAGAATGTGGTCGCAATTGCTTCCGGTATCGCCGAAGGCTTAGGATTGGGTTCCAATATGCGTGCCGCACTTTTTGCGCGCGGCGTGGCTGAGATGGCGCGTCTGGGAGTAAAAATGGGCGCGCGGCGCGAGACCTTTATGGGCTTGAGTGGTTTAGGGGATCTTGCGACTACCTGCTTAAGTCCGCACAGCCGAAACCGCTGGCTTGGCGAAGAGATCGGTAAAGGAAGAAAGCTCGAACAAATTTTAAAAGAAACGCAGATGGTTGTGGAAGGCGTTGAGACCGCGCGTTCGGCCGTGGCTTTGGCCAAAAAATACAAAGTCTCGATGTCTATCTCACAGGCAGTGTACGATATTTTATTTCGAGGCCAGGAACCACGCAAGGCTATCACAGCAGTGATGCAATGCGCTTCCCACAGGGAATTGGATTAGTGTTTTTCTATTTACGGCGTGTGGCCCAGCTTGGTCTAAGGCGCTACCTTGGGGTGGTAGAGATCGGTGGTTCGAATCCACTCACGCCGATTATTTTAATATTGGGGGATAAATGTCACCGTTGCGTTTGAACAAAATAGGCATTGGCCTCATTGGCTTGGGCACTGTCGGCTCAGGCGTGGTCAATGTTCTGCGTGAAAATAAAAAGCTCTTGAGCGATAGATCGGGTGTGGAGCTTGAGATTCGACGCATTTGTGTTAAAGACATTTCAAAGCTTCGGGCGGTGAAGGTTCCAAGATCTTTTTTGTGCACGGACCCGGAACTACTTTTGAAAGACCCCTCCATTTCTATCGTGGTCGAGCTTGCCGGAGGTATTCATCCCGCTAAAGAAATCCTACAAAAAGCTTTGGCTCGCGGAAAATATGTAGTCACGGCGAACAAAGCGCTGTTGGCGCAGGAGTCGGAAGTCATTTGGGAGGCAGCCACGCGTGCAGGAGTCGAGATCGGATTTGAGGCAAGCGTTTGTGGGGGAATACCCATCATCCAGGCGCTCAAGGAAGGGCTTGTTTCCAACAAGATCAGTCATTTCTTAGGGATCGTGAACGGAACTTGCAATTATATATTGTCTTCCATGTCTTCAGCCGGAGCAGATTTTCACGCGGCGCTGAAAACCGCGCAAAAGAAGGGTTACGCTGAAAAAAATCCCACACTCGACATCGACGGCACGGATTCTGCGCACAAGTTGGCCGTATTGGCGCGTCTGGCATTTGGAGCTAAGATTCCGTTTGAGAAGATACACATCGAAGGAATTCAGAAAATTTCTGCGGCCGATATTGAATATGCGCGCGAATTGGGTTACGCGATCAAGCTTTTAGCAATAGGCAAACGCTCCGCTCGAGGTCTTGAACTGCGCGTGCATCCAACCATGCTCCCGCTGGATCACCCTCTGTCTCATGTGCACGGCGTGTATAACGCTGTTTTCGTACGCGGTGATCGGGTGGATGATCTTTTATTTTATGGAAGAGGCGCCGGAATGTATCCGACCGCAAGCGCCGTCGTGAGCGATATGATCGCCATCGCAAAAAAGATCCATGCCGGCGGTGCAAAGGCCTCCGCGCACCCCATGCCGGCGGTACCGACGAAAATTTGCCCTATGGATGAGACTGTTTGCAAATATTATCTGCGTTTCCAGGTGGCCGACAAGCCGGGTGTGCTGGGCCGCATCGCACAGACTTTAGGTAAGAATCGTATCTCTATTTTGAGCGTGCATCAGAAAGAGTCGCGGGACGCAAAGTCAGTTCCCGTTATTATATTGACTTATGAAGCCAAAGAGAAGGACCTGCGCAAAGCGCTTTCGCAGATCGATCATTTTCCCGAAAGCTGCGAAAATACGGCCGTAATACGGGTGGAAAAATGAGCTGGGCGGGGATTATTGACAAATACCGGGAGTTTTTACCCGTCAGCAGTAAAACGCCCGTGGTGACTCTCAATGAGGGGAATACGCCGCTCGTGCCGTCCCCTGTGCTGTCTGATCGGCTTGGGCTTGAAGTTTATTTGAAATATGAAGGTTTGAATCCCACGGGTTCTTTTAAAGATCGCGGCATGACGGTAGCCGTTTCTAAAGCAAAAGAATCGGGCGCCAGCGCGATTATCTGTGCGTCCACCGGGAATACGTCCGCATCGGCCGCGGCATATGCCGCCCGAGCGGGGTTGCGCTGCGTCGTATTGATACCCAAAGGCGCTGTTGCGCAGGGGAAACTTTCGCAGGCTCTGATCCACGGAGCGCGGGTGATCGCAATCGATGGTAATTTCGACCAGGCGCTGATGATGGTTCGGAGGATCGCCCAGACAGAAGCTATTACGCTTGTGAATTCGGTTAATCCTTACCGTTTGGAAGGACAAAAAACCGGCGCTTTTGAGGTTTGCGACCAATTGGGCGGAAAAGCGCCTGATTTTCATGCGATCCCCGTGGGTAATGCAGGGAACATCAGCGCTTATTGGATGGGTTATGGTGAGTATTATGAAAAAAAAATAGTGGGGTCAAAACCGGTTATGCTGGGATTTCAGGCGGAAGGAGCGGCACCCATCGTAAAAAAAAAGATTATCAAGGATCCGCGCACAATCGCGACGGCCATCCGCATCGGGAATCCAGCGAGCTGGAAATCAGCGGAGAACGCGCGTGACAGTTCGGGCGGCGTGATAGACACCGTGACGGACAAGGAAATTCTCGAAGCGTATAAGCTTTTAGCTGACAAGGAAGGTATCTTTGTCGAGCCGGCAAGCGCAGCCAGTGTTGCCGGAGTGCTGAAACTCGGCCGCACCGGATATTTTGAGAAAAAACTTAAGTCCATGAAACGCGCGACCCTGGTCTGCGTTCTCACAGGACATGGTTTAAAAGACCCAGATCGTGCGATCGCATCGGTTAAGAAACCGAAGACCGTGGCGGCTAATTTAAACGCAATCTTAAAGGCAGTCAAATTATGAAGCATTGGATATTGATGGGGCAGTCACTGTCGGATGAGCCGATGGAGGAATTGGGTGGTCGTACGCCGTTAGAAGTGGCTAAAACCCCGAACATGGATGCATTCGCCAAAGAAGCCCGTATGGGAATGGTGTCATTTATACCTCATGCGGTCGAAGTGTCTCCGGCCGCGGCAATTATGTCTGTTCTGGGTTATGACCCAGCCGAATTTTATACGGGACTGGCGCCGTTGGAAGCGCGGGCCCTGGGCATCAAGGCGGACGACCGAGAGCTTGTTTTTCGCTGTGATTTTGTGACCGTGTCGGAGGAGGAAATGATTGACCCGGTGGCCGGACTTATTTCGACAAAAGAATCGGCGATCTTATTGAAAGAGTTGAAAAGTCTCGAAGGTAAGGGGCTGAAGATTCTAGAAGGCTCGGGCTATAAAAATTTTCTTTTAGTAGACGAAGCGAAGCTCGTTGACGAATGGGATGAGCTAGAGTGTGCGGAGCCGTCGCTCATCAGAAATGAAAAATATATAAAGCATTTTCCCAAAGGAAAAAATGCCGAACCGCTTGCACTGTTCATGAAAAAATCGCGTGAAATACTTGAATTTCACGAGATCAACCGTGTGCGCATAGATCTTAAGGAAAATCCGGCCAATATGTTGTGGCTGTGGGGCCAGGGCAAAAACCCTAAAATTCCCGATTTTTATACGCGGTCGGGTAAGCGCGGTGCCGTGTCTTCTGAAACCGATTTTGTAAACGGCGTGGGTGCATCCGCTGGCCTGGCGGTTGTTAAAGAGCTCGAACAGGCGATAGAGCGCTATGATTTTGTTTTGGGATATTTCCCGAGTCATTCGGCGCCGAACAAAGCCATGGACTTTAAGGAAAAAATTAAGCACATAGAGGATTTTGATCATTGGATCGCAAAGGCGCTTAAGACGGCGTCCGCAACCGATAAAATCAAAGTGCTTATTACTTCGGATTGTTTTGCGACAGTATCCAAACCCGTGCGCGCACATGGTCAGATGCCGTTCATGATCTGCGGATCAGGCTCGGCGGATCCCGGCATCGAAGAATTTAGTGAGAAGAACGCGGCGCAAAGTAAGCTCACATTTGCGGATGGCCACGAATTGCTGAAATATTTCATAGCGTAGGAAGATATTTAATGGAATTGATCGTACAGAAATACGGTGGTTCAAGCGTCGCGAATCCGGAGCGTATCAAAAAAGTCGCTGGGCGCGTAGCGGGTTATAAGAAAAAAGGGTATTCTCTGGTTGTCGTCGTCAGCGCTTTGGGCGATACCACAGATAAGCTTCTTGGTTTGGCGGGTCAGATCTCAAAGAATCCGTCGCGGCGTGAGCTCGACATGCTGATGTCGACGGGCGAACAGATATCCGTATCACTTCTGGCGATTGCCCTGCATGAGTTGGGCTGTGATGCGATCTCATTCACAGGGTATCAGGTCGGGATAAAGACCGATTCGTCTCACACTCGCGCGCGCATCATCAATATTAGCACGGACCGGATCCGCGAAGAGTTGAAGAAGGGCCGTATCGTCATCGTTGCGGGATTTCAGGGTACAGACAATCGACATGAGATCACGACACTCGGCCGAGGAGGCAGCGATCTGACTGCGGTGGCGCTGGCGAAAGCCCTGGCTGCGGATGCTTGCGAGATTTTTACAGATGTGGAAGGTATTTACACCACCGATCCGCGCATCGTCAAAGAAGCGCAAAAGATTTGGCGCATCAGTTATGAAGAAATGCTGGAACTGGCTTCGTCGGGTGCGCAGGTGATGCAGCCGCGTTCTATCGAGGTGGCCGGTAAGTTTAACATTCCGCTGCATGTGCGCAGCAGTTTTTCACAGAGTGAAGGAACCTGGGTCGTGAAGGAGGACAAGTCGATGGAAGATGTTCTGATAAGAGGCGTTTCGCTCAGCCGTTCGGAAGCCAAGCTTACGATCAGCGGTGTACCCAATAAACCCGGCATCGCAGCCGAAGTGTTTCGCAAGCTTGCGGATGAGGGTATCAACGTGGACATGATTATCCAAAATATCGGAAAATCAGCGGACACGGATATTTCATTCACGGTTCCCCGAAGCGACGCACAGGCCGCCATGAAAGCATTAAAAGAGATCTCGAGCAAAGTCGGCATCCGCGACGTGTCGCAGGACACAGAAATAGCAAAAGTCTCGGTGGTTGGCGTCGGCATGAGAAGCCACGCGGGTGTTGCAGCTTCGATGTTCACGATACTTGCAAAACACAAGATCAATATCGAGATGATATCGACCAGCGAGATTAAGATCTCGTGCGTGGTGAAAAAAAAAGATGGCGAGCGTGCCGTGAAAGCGCTTCACAAGGAATTTAAATTAGGAAAAAAATGAAAAAGATAGAAATCTACGACACCACACTGCGTGACGGCTCACAATCCGAGGGGATCTCTTTTTCGGCTCAGGATAAATTGCTCATTGCAAAAAAAATCGATGAGGCCGGTTTTCATTATATCGAAGGCGGTTGGCCGGGCGCCAACCCGAAGGATATTACTTTTTTCGAGGAAGCTAAAAAACTCAAACTGAAGAATTCAAAATTGGTGGCCTTTGGATCCACAAGAAAAGCTGCGGCAAAAGTATCGGACGATGATAATTTGAGAGGACTTCTCGCTTCGGGAACTCAAGTCATCACCATTTTCGGCAAAAGCTGGGACATGCACGTGCGCGACGTTTTCCGCGTGGATTTAGAAGAAAATTTGCGAATGATTCAGGACTCGGTAAAATATTTAAAGTCCAAAGGCCGCGAAGTGATCTATGACGCGGAACATTTTTTTGACGGCTACAAGGCCAACCCTGCGTATGCGATGAAAAGCCTCCAGGCCGCTCTCGAAGCGGGGGCGACGACGCTCGTCCTTTGCGACACGAACGGCGGAACGCTGTTCACTAAGGTTTCCAAAGTCGTATCAGAGGTGAAAGCCGCCTTAAAATGCCCGATCGGTATTCATACGCACAATGACGGCGGACTCGCTGTCGCGAATGCGCTGGCCGCGGTTGAGGCCGGTGCGACACATGTGCAGGGAACGGTCAATGGTTACGGCGAACGCTGCGGCAATCCGGACCTGATCGCCATCATCGCCGATCTTCAGCTTAAAATGGGTTACGCCTGTTTGGCGCCGTCTCATCTCAGGGAAATGACAGAGCTGGCCCGTTATGTCGGCGAAATCAGCAATATGGCCCAGGCTAAAAATCAGCCCTACGTAGGGCTGAGTGCTTTTGCCCATAAAGGGGGCGTGCATATTAACGCGGTCTTAAAAAACCCGGAGACGTATGAACATATCGACCCGACTCTGGTTGGCAATCGCCGGCGTTTTCTCGTTTCTGAACTCGGCGGGAAAACCAATATCACATTAAAAGCCAAAGAACTCGACATCCATCTGGATAAGGAATCCCCTGAAGCAAGAAAGATTCTTCAAAAAGTGCAGGAAAAAGAGAATGAGGGTTATCAGTACGAAGCCGCGGAGGCCAGTTTCGAGCTTTTGGTGCGTGAAGTGACCGGCAAGCGAAAGAAATTCTTTGAATTTCAAAAAGTAGAGGTATCGGCCGCAAATATCGGTGATAAAAATTCAAGTTCTACCGCCACGGTGCTTTTGACTGTGGGCCAGCAAAAAGGAAAATGCGTCGCCACCGGGGACGGACCTGTGAATGCACTCGATAAGGCTCTGCGCGGGGCACTTGTTCCGTATTATCCGGCGCTTGAAAAGATCCATCTTGATGATTACAAAGTGCGTGTAGTGGACTCGGAAGCAGGAACCGCCGCGAAGGTGCGTGTGTTCATAGAATTCAGAGACGAAAAAAACATTTGGACCACGGTAGGCGTATCGACGAATATTATCGATGCCAGTTGGCAGGCGCTCGTGGACGCAATGGAATATAAACTGATTCGTTCATAACTCATGAATTTAGAAGATCAGGCCTCATCCGAGCTATCGAAGGTCTATAATCCCAAGCAAGTTGAAAAGACGTGGTACGCGTTTTGGATGAAGCAGGGTTATTTTCATGCCAAGCCAAATTCCAAAAAAAAGCCGTACACCATCGTTATTCCGCCCCCCAATATTACCGGTATTTTGCATATGGGCCATGCGCTCAACAATACGCTGCAGGACATCTTGATACGTTTCAAGCGCATGCAGGGTTTCGAAGCCCTATGGATGCCGGGGACCGACCATGCAGGTATCGCCACCCAAAATGTCGTTGAACGTTCCCTAAAGGAAGAGACTCTTTCTCGTCATACGTTGGGTCGTGAGAAATTCCTCGAGCGTGTTTGGAAATGGCGCGAAAAATACGGTAATTCCATTATTCGTCAGCTTCACCGTATGGGCACTTCCTGCGATTGGGAGCGCACGCGCTTCACCATGGACGAGGGCATGTCCAATGCTGTGCGCGAAGTATTCGTACTCCTCTATGAAAAAGGACTGATTTATCGCGGTGTTTATATCATCAATTGGTGTCCGCGCTGTCAAACCGCACTGTCCGATGAAGAGGTTCAGCATAAAGACGTGACGGGTCATTTGTACTACTTGAAATACGCGGTGGAGGGTACGGACCATCATGTGACTATCGCCACCACGCGTCCCGAGACGCTTTTGGGCGATACGGCCATTGGTTTTCATCCGGATGACGAGCGTTACCAGGACCTTAAGGGAAAAACAGCCATTCTTCCGCTTTTAGACCGAAAGCTGCGTATTATTCAGGATGAAGGCATCGATTTGAAATTTGGCACCGGCGCTTTGAAGATCACGCCGGCACACGACCCTGTAGATTTTGGTCTTGCGCAGAAGCACGGTCTTGATTTTATCAATATCATGAATCCCGATGGTACACTCAATGAACAGGCCGGCCCTTACAGCGGTCTTGATCGCTTTGAAGCCCGCCGTAAGATTGTCAGTGAACTTGAGGACAGACGTATTCTTCTCGAAACCAAAGAACATGTACACGCCGTAGGTCATTGCTATCGCTGTCAGACTATAGTGGAGCCGTATCTTTCCAGACAGTGGTTTGTGCGCATGAAGCCTTTGGCCAAGCCTGCGATCGCCGCGGTGCGCGAAGGACGGACTGTATTTACGCCTAAGCGCTGGACAAAAGTTTATCTGGATTGGATGGTAAATATAAAAGACTGGTGTATTTCTCGTCAGATATGGTGGGGGCACCGAATTCCGGTCTGGTATTGTCAGGAGTGCCAGGACAAGACACAGGTGCAGATCATTTCGCCTGTACAAAAACAGGCTTCCGGTGTTTATAAAGAAGCAGGAATGGTGGTTTCGCGCACGGTTCCCGTCAAATGCCCCAAATGCGGCGGCAAAAATCTGATTCAAGATCCGGATGTTCTGGATACCTGGTTTTCTTCGTGGTTGTGGCCGTTCTCAACACTCGGTTGGCCCGCAAAAAGTAAGGATCTGCAATATTTTTATCCGACATCGACGCTTGTCACGGGATATGAAATCATTTTCTTCTGGGTGGCGCGCATGATGATGGCAGGGCTGGAATTCATCGGGAAGGAGCCTTTTAAGAATGTCTATATTCATGGTATCGTGCGTGACGAAACCGGCGCAAAAATGTCAAAGTCACTCGGAAATGCCGTAGATCCGATTAATATCATCGAAGAATACGGAGCGGATGCGCTGCGTTTTGCCATTATCTCCATTACTTCCGAAGGACAGGACGTATATTGTTCTAAAGAAAAATTTGAAGTCGGCCGTAATTTTGCGAATAAAATATGGAACGCATCTCGTTTCGTTCTGATGAACCTGCCCAAAGAACTTCGAGCGAAGTCTAAAGCAGCGCCCAAGCTTGCCGCTTTAAGCCATGTGGACCGTTGGATACTGAGCAGGCTTCACCACACCATTGTAAACGTCACGGACCAGCTCGACCGCCATCGCTTCAACGAAGCGGCGTCGACCCTTTACGATTTTTTTTGGCATCAATTCTGCGATTGGTATCTAGAGCTTGCAAAACCTGCCATTCAAACCGAAGGGACCCGGTGGGTTCTCGTGCACACCTTGGATAATGTGCTCCGGCTTTTGCACCCGTTCATGCCTTTCCTCACTGAAGAGATCTGGCAGAAGATCCCGCACGAAGGTGAATCCATCATGGTGAGCGCATGGCCCAAGGCCGACAGCAAGTGGATAGATAAAAAAATCGAAGAAGAGATCGGCCTTGTCATCAGCGAAATACAGGCGATCCGCAATGTGCGTTCGGCCTGGCAGATCAATCCGAAAGAGCTTATGAGCGTCACTATAAAATGCGTGCGCGACAAGGAGTTGAAAGTGCTCGACCAGAATTCAAGCCACATCGTGCACATGGCCCGAGTGGGACA
>JAHFFI010000094.1 GCA_023248025.1 Candidatus Omnitrophota bacterium | reverse complement strand
CCATTGGCTCTTTTGAACGTTGACGGTTTTTAGAACGGTTTCGTAAATTTTCTGGGCACTTAGACCCAGATTATCGAGAAGAATTTCCCTTTTTCCGTGTGAAATAAACTGGTCCGGGATGCCCAGACGTTTCACCTGCGGTAAGAACTCCATCACGGCACTTCCAAAACCGCCGGCCAGAGCGCCTTCTTCGAGCGTAAAAATATGCGCGTGATCTTTCGCCAGATCCAAAAGCATTTTTTCATCAAGCGGTTTTGCAAAACGTGCGTTCACGATGGTTACTTCAATGCCTTCTTTTTTCAGAAGCTGCGCGGCCTCATATGCTGTATAGACCATGGAACCGATCGCCAAGAGCGCGGCGTCGCTTCCTTTTTGAAGAATCTCGGAACGACCAAGCACTATGGGCTCAGGTGCGATGCTCTTTAACGCGGAATTGCTTTCTTCGGCCACAGCCCCGCGCGGATAACGCATAGAGATGGGTCCCGACGTAAAATTTTCTGCAAATTTCAGCATGAGCTCAAATTCACGGCCGTCTTTTGGTGCCATCACCGTAAGACCTGGAATTTTTCTTAAATAACAAATGTCGAATACACCGTGATGCGTCGGACCATCTTCACCCACGAGACCGGCGCGATCAAGACAGAACACCACCGGAAGGTTCTGCAGCGCCACATCGTGAATGATCTGGTCATGACTTCTTTGAAGAAAGGTGGAATAGATCGCGACAAATGGACGTATGCCCTGCTTTGCCAAGCCCGCTGCAAAGGTAACGCCGTGTTCTTCAGCAATACCAACGTCAAAAAAGCGGTTCGGGAATTTTTTTGAGAATTCAACAAGACCCGTTCCCTCACACATAGCCGCCGTAATTGCAGTTACTTTTGGATTTTTTTCGGCTAGTCTCAGCATGCTTTCGCCAAAAACCTGCGTATACGTTTTTACGGAAGAACTTTTATTGACAGCACCCGTCTCCACACAAAAAGGAGTCGAGGCATGCCAGCGTGCGGGATCTTTTTCGGCAACATTATAACCTTTTCCTTTTTTTGTCAAAACATGAAGAAGGATGGGGCCATTGATCTTTGAAATATTTTTAAGAATCTTCACGAGTTCATGAATATTATGCCCGTCGAGCGGCCCAAAATACCGAAAACCCAGTTCTTCGAAAACGAGACCCGGCACCAGCAGGTTCTTTAAACCTTCGTCAATGCGTTTGGCGGCCGCGACCATGGGCTTTCCCACTTTTGGCATCCGACGGATAAAGCGTTCGATGTCTTTACGGACGTGATTATAAAAAGGGTTCGTGATGATTTTGTTGAGGTGGCGGCTCAAAGCACCTACGGTTTTAGAAATGCTCATTTCGTTGTCATTTAAAATAACGACAAGATTGTCTTTCAAATGGCCTGCGTGATTCAGCGCTTCGAACGCCATTCCGCTCACTAGCGACGCATCCCCTATGATGGCGATCACTTTTTTTTCGGGGTACCCCAGGATACGATTCGCTGACGCGATGCCAAGCGCCGAAGAGATGGACGTGCCTCCGTGGCCGGTCGTGAAGGCATCATGGACACTTTCGTCTTTATTAGAAAAACCGCTCAAACCCCCGTGAAGACGAAACGTTTTAAAGGCTTCTTTTCTCCCCGTGAGAATCTTATGCGCGTGGGCCTGGTGTCCCACATCCCAGACAATGACGTCTTCGGGGGATTCAAAACAGTAATGCAAGGCCAGAGTTAGGTCCACGGCTCCGAGTGCCGCACCCAGATGTCCGCCGTTCTTGGAAACCACTTCCAGAATGTATTCGCGTACTTCCGCAGCCAGCTTCGGTAGTTCCTGGACACTTAATTTCCGAACATCATAAGGAGAATTGATTTTAGCTAGTAAAGAATCCACTAATAGTCCCTATCTGCAATGAAATCGATGATGTTAGATAATGCTACGGCTTTATGGCCGAGAGGCTTCAGGTGATTTTTAGCCCTTTCGCGAAGGCGTTGGGCCTGGATTTTTGCCTCGTGCATACCAATAACACTAGCATATCCCTCTTTATCCAGGATGTCATCTACTATCTGGAATAACAGCCCTGCACACTTGCCGGCCTCATAAATAGGCTTTGTTTGAGAGGAAGTTCCGCCGCCGAGATACGCACCCAGGCGAAAAGAAACGGCTATTAAATCTCCCGTTTTGTGTGTATTAATGTATTGAACTGTCGGCAAGTCCTTATTCTTACCTTGAAAATCTATATCCACCTGTTGGCCGCCTACCATGCCTGAGCCGCCGACGGCTTGAGCCAATAATTTAACGGCCTCGAGCTTTGTGCCGGACATGACTTCAAAAGCCAGGGTTAAAAGCGCATCCCCCGCCAAAAGCGCCGTCGCTTCACCGAATTTCACGTGGCAAGTCGGTTTACCGCGCCTTAAATCATCGTCATCCATACAAGGCAGATCGTCGTGCACCAGAGAATAATTATGAATAAGCTCAATAGCACAGGCCGCTGGCAGCACTTTTTTTTCATCCCCTCCCACCGCTTCACAAGCGGCGAGTACCAATATCGGACGCACCCGTTTTCCGCCGGCAAAAATCGCGTAACGCATCGCATGCGCTAGGCTTTGCGGAACAGCACCTTTGGCCGATAGGATGCTATCAAGCGCTTTTTCTATTTGTTTAGATTTCTTTTTTAAATACGCGGCAACGTTCAAAAATTATTTCTTCTTTTCTAAATTCTCGGTCTTTATTTTTCCCGAAGCCATTTTTATGAGAACTTCGACACGTTTTTGCGCCTCGCTGAGCTTTTTTGAACACATATCGGCCATGCGGACACCTTCTTCATAGCGCTTGAGTGATTCCTCAAGCGACAGATCGCCGGTCTCGAGTTTATCGACTATCTCTTCCAGCCGTTTTAATGCCGTCTCAAAATCCACTTCTTTATTGGATGGGTTCATAGTTCTCCTATTGTTAATAATCAATTCAAAAACTTAAAATCTCGAGCGAACTTATGATCCGTTTGGCGCCTGGAATCGGGCGCACTCTTGCTTGGTCCCGGACCCCGGAAGTGGTCCTTCGGCTACATTAAACAAACGTAACCGGCAGGGCCTGTCGAAGGAGAAGGCCTATTTGTCCTCGCCGTCTATTAGCGGCTCCGGGCAAATAGACCTCCCCCTTCGCCACCCGCCGGATAATGCTTGTTTAATCAAGCACTCATTCAAGGCCAAGACAACCCGTTCGTTACCCTTACCGAATAACGACACGGGCCTCGTCACCGTAACCCTTACCAAACAATGTCTTTCAATATCTCCGACGGGTGGCGAGTGGTGCGGTCCCTATTTGCCCGGAGCCCGTAAGGGCGAGGACAAAGTGGGCGCGCCCGAGCCAGGACCCGGCGGTTACTTGGATGAGCGAAAATGCGTCATGCATTGATTTGTTTAACTTTACTTATGAAAAAACCATTCGTTAATTTTGTTTTAATATTATCTCCGATCTTCAATTGATCGGTGCGGGTAACTATTTTCTCACCCGGTAATTTAAGTGTCATGCTGAAACCGCGTTTCAGTACCGCCAGGGGTCCGAGTGTATCCAATTTGCCAATAAGCGATGCCAGTGCTTCGGTTTTTAATTTCAGGAAATTATTCAGTGAGCGCTTGAGCGTCTTTTTGTATTCAGAGAGTCTTTGGCGATGAAGTTCGAAACTGACTAAGGGACTTCTTAGGACTTTGGAGCGGCGAATCGTTTCAACCTCTTCTTTCAGATCGCGAAGTCTGGAAAGCATGGAATGGGCGGCGCGCGATTTTAATTCATCCACGCGTAAAATAAGCTCTTCTTTGACGGGCAGAACTATTTCAGCTGCGGCCGAAGGCGTCGCGGCGCGCAAGTCCGCCACAAAATCAGCTATGGTGAAATCAACTTCGTGTCCTACGGCGGAAATAACAGGAATTTTGGAAGCGCAAATTGCGCGGGCCACCACTTCTTCGTTGAAAGCCCAGAGGTCTTCGAGGGAGCCGCCACCGCGTCCCACGATAAGAACATCGGCGCGATTCATTTCGTTAAAATCTTCAATGGCTCCGGCGATGGATGCTGCCGAACCCGGTCCCTGCACAACCACGGGATAAATAACAATATGAGCGCCCTGGAAACGCCGTTCGATGACATGCAAGATATCGCGCAGGGCCGCACCGTCAAGCGAGGTGACAATGCCGATGCACCCCGGCAAATAGGGAAGTGGTCTTTTTCTGGCCGCATCAAAAAGCCCTTCTTTGGCCAATTTGTCTTTGAGTTCCTGAAATTTGAGCTGCAACGCGCCAATGCCCTTGGGCTCCATGCGTTCCACATAAATCTGATACTGACCGCGCAGGGGGTAAACACTCACACGTCCAAACACCACGATGCCGAGGCCGTCTTTGGGTGAGAATTCCAGACGCGAATTTTCACCGCGGAACATCACACACTGAATTTGCGCATTTTCATCCTTCAGCGTGAAATACATATGGCCGGAAGTATGGTGTTTAAAATTGGTGATCTCGCCTTCGACCCAGATATTGGAAAAATTTTCTTCGAGCGCCCAGCGCAAATCGCGCGTGAGGTCAGAGACGGTGAGGATCTTGCGTTCCGTTTGAATATTAAGCGTTTCAGACATAATTTAATGTAAAATAATGCCTTTCCCAGATACCTGACTACTGTCTACTGTAATTTCCTATGCACGCGCTCGATGGAGATCGCTTTTCCGCTGTATTCATCCACCTGAATAATCACCCCTGAAAAACGCACATCCTTTGTGGCGACGGCGTGTCTTACATTCATCTGCGTTAAAAATTTTTGTATCACGGACGTTTTGTCGCGTCCGATCACCGAATCATAAGGACCCGTCATGCCCAGGTCCGTAATGCACGCCGTGCCGTTCTCGGATACACGCTCATCGGCAGTCGGAATATGCGTATGAGTGCCAACTACCGCCGACACACGCCCGTCGAGATACCAGGACAGAGCCACTTTTTCGCTGGTCGCTTCGGCGTGCATATCCACGAGAATAATTTTTGCTCCAGCTGTTTTTAATTTCGCGATCTCTTCATCGGCCGCGTGGAACGGCGAAGAAAAACTGTATCGCATAAAAACCTGTCCCGCCACATGCACGACACCGATTTTATAGCCTTTGCATTCCACAAGACAGGAACCTGATCCCGGGACTCCCTTGGGGTAATTGGCCAACCGCACGACACGCGGTTCTTTTTTGATGTATTCTTCGATATCCTTACGACGGTCAAAACCGTGATCGCCGATAGTGAGAACATCACAACCATTAAAGAAGAGTTCTTTAGCTATAGATTCCGTAACACCCGCACCGTCAGCCGTATTTTCGGCATTACACACCACAAAATCCGCTTCACCGCGTTTTTTCATCCCCGGAACAACCCTCTCGATGGCTTTTTGTCCGGGGTCTCCTACCGTGTCGCCTATCATAAGTATCTTCAACATAATGCTTGTATACCGACGTGTCCTGTCGGAGATGTTGAGCGACATCGTTGCATGAGCACGGCCAATGCAGCCACCGACAGGGCCTGGCTCGGGCGCGCCCACTTTGTCCTCGCCCTTACGGGCTCCGGGCAAATAGGGACCGCACCACTCGCCACCCGTCGGGTTGTCTGGGTCTTGAATGAGTGCTTGATTAAACAAGCATTATCCGGCGGGTGGCGAAGG
>JAHFFI010000093.1 GCA_023248025.1 Candidatus Omnitrophota bacterium | reverse complement strand
ACGGGCTCCGGGCAAATAGGGACCGTGCCCTCGCCACCCGTCGGAAGTGTTAAGCGATATCGTTGCAATAGTACAACCATTGCAGCTACCAACTGTCGAGGAAGCGGTGCGAGGGAATCGGGTGCTCTCTTTAGGCGAACGCCCACGTCCATTCGCTAGTTAGCCGTAGTCAAGATATGGCGGAGCCGAAAAGAATACCCGATTCCAGGCGCCAAACGGATGGTGGATGCGGTGGAGAGTTTTGAAATCAATCATCACTCATTAGCGAATGGTCTAGGACCACTTCCGGGGTCCGGGACCTGGCAAATAGATCCGAATAGACTAGCGCAGGAAAATTTGTTCTACGAAGCGGACGAAGGGGCCTTGGTAAATACCGAGGATGAGAATTGCGGCCATTGTGAAGTATTGCATTACTTTTTTGTCAAAAGATACGTGTATCGGAGCGTCATCGGCAGATTTTTGCATGTAAATGACTTTTATGACCTTAAGATAATAGTAAAGCGACGTAATGACGTTGAGTGCACCGATGACCGCCAGCCATAAGTAGCCCGACTCCACCGCGGAAAAAAGAAGATAAAATTTAGCAAAAAATCCTGCCATAGGCGGTACACCCGCCAGTGATAAAAGAGAGATCAGCATCGCGGCCGCCAGCAGCGGTGATTTGCGCGAGAGCCCCGAAAGTTCCTCGATAGAATCCGTTTTGAGATGATGGCACAGCGCCAGAAGCACAAGAAAAGCCCCGCCCGTACTGAATAAATAAGTCAAAAGATAATACAAAAGTGATTCTTTACCGGTATGGGCGAAGGTCACAAGACCGATCATCATGTACCCCGCATGGCCGATGCTGGAGTACCCGAGCAGGCGTTTAATATTGCTTTGAGGGATAGCGCCGCAATTGCCGTAAATAATAGTGAGTGCCGCGAGCAGCGCAAAAAGAGGGGCTAAAGTCTCAACGGCCGGAGAAAAAGCTGAAAAAAGCAATCTGACAAGTCCCGCAAAACCCGCGGCTTTTGAGCCTATGGCAAGAAAGGCCGTGACCGGCGTGGGTGCCCCCTGATAAATGTCAGGCGCCCAAAATTGGAAAGGCACTGCCGCTATTTTAAAGCAGAGTGACGCTATGACCAACACCACTCCGAAAAGAAAAGGCAGCGGAAGATTGGAAACAGAGGACATCTTGGCTTGTATGACGCCAAAAGACGTGCTGCCCGTCACGCCGTAAATAAAACTTAAACCGTAAAGGAACACGGCCGTAGAAATTGCACCCAGCACGAGGTATTTGGCGCCGGCTTCTATGGAAGCATTCTCATCCCTGAGATAGGTTGTCATGATGTACAAAGAAATGGTGAGTGTCTCGAGCGCCACAAAAAATACCAGGAAATCATTGGCTGAAATAAGAAAACTCATGCCGACGAGACTGAAGAGAATGAGCAGTACGAATTCGCCGTGGCCCCTTTTTAAATGGGACTGATATTCGCGGGCCATGAAAAGTACGAGGAAGCCAGCCAAAAGAAAAAGCAGTTTGAAATAAAATGAGAGCTCATCCTGCATGAAACTTCCTTTGAAAGCCGAGCCGAAACGCCCCCATTGAAAGAGAAGTTGGGCGAAAGTCACGGAAAGGCCGATCATGGCGATATTGGCGAGCACCGTGCCGCGCTTTTCATCGTCTTTAAGAAAAATATCGAGTAGGAGACCGCCCAGCGCCAGCGTGATCAATGCGATTTCGGTAGAAAAAAGCGAAAAGGGAAAGCTTGGCATATTAAAAACCTCGCCAGATGGATGCCGTGGCACCCGCGATTGTGGGCATGAGTATCGAGGGGAAAAAACCCACGGCTAAAAGAACGATAATAAGAATAAGATAAGGCAGTTTTTCAGCCCCGGGAATATCATGCAGCGAAATCCATTTGGGATTGAGCGGCCCCTGAAAGCCCAATCGCACCGTTTTCAGCATATAACCCGCCGTTATTACAAGACCGGCTACAGCCGCTATTGCCTGCCAGCGGGTTTTGTCCCATGCACCCGCGAGTATTGTCACTTCGCCCACAAAATTCGCAAAACCCGGCAGACCCGCCGAAGCCATGGCCATCATGATGAAAAGCGTCGCGGCAAGAGGCATTTGTTTTCCAAGACCACCCCAGTCCTCGAGCTGGCGGGTATGGGTTTGTTCATAAATAAATCCAACCAAAGCGAAACCCAAGGATGCCATGATGCCGTGGGCGAACATAAAAAAAACTGTGCCGTTCAAGGCTACTGGTGTAAGACAGGAAAGACCCAGAAGAATATAGCCCATATGGCTGCAACTGGAATAACCCAGAATATACTTCAAGTCTTTCTGTGTGTAGGCCACGAATCCACAGTAAATAATATTAATGACCGCGATCCAGGTGACGATGGGCATCCACAGTTGCGCGCCGGTGGGCATAAGGCCGATACCGAGACGAATGATGGCGTAAGCCCCGAGTTTTTTAAGGACGCCCGCATGCAGCATGCTGACCGACGTCGGGGCGGCTGCGTAACCCATGGGTGACCAGGTGTGAAATGGCCAAAGCGTCAGAATGACGCCAAAGCCGACCATGATCAAAGGAAATGCCCAGCGCTGAAACTCAGACGGAAGCGGATGCGCAAGCAGAGCCGCTTGTATAACTATCAGATCAAAGGTATGAAGACCCGTCACGAAATAAAGCGAGAGGATAGCCAAAAGTGCCAGAACCGCTCCGAGCGTCAGGTAAAGCGTCAGTTTCATCGCGGCGTATTCTTTATTGCCCGAGCCCCAGACACCGATGAGCGGGAATACGGGCACGACCGCGCACTCGTAGAAGAAATAAATGAAAAAAATATTCAGCGCGCTCAAGACGCCGAAGCAGCCGGCGATGAGGAAAAGATAAAATATAAGATATTCCTTAAGCCTATCCTTCACTTTGCAGGAGACGATGACGCCGCAGAAAGAAATGATCGCGGTCATGAGAAGCAGGACGAGATTGATGCCGTCTACGCCGACATGATACGAAATGCCGAGTTTGGGCACCCATTCGATTTTGTCGACAAACTGAAATCCACCGGCCGTACGGTCATATTTCCAGAAAGCATAAACGGCAGCCACAAGTGACGAAACTACGGCCGCGAAAGAAATATTTTTGAGAATATTTTCTTTTTTAGCCGGCACAAAGAAGAGCAACGCTCCGCCGATGACGGGTGAAAGAAGAAGCCAGGAAATAGGTCCGAGAGAGATCATTTGGGTCAACGCCTGTTCATGAGTGCAAAGAAGATAAAACCGATAAGTCCGATGCCGGACATCAACGCATAATTTTGAAGGTTGCCTGTCTGGAGGCGTCTTAAGGCAGAGCTAAATTTAGCCGTGAGAAAAGCGGCACCCCCTACGCCTTTTTCCATGATGACCTTGCCGTCAAACCAGAATAACAGTCCTGCCAAGCTCTTCTGGAACACATTGGCGAGCGCAATGAAAAATTCATCGAGATAGTATTTCTTAATAAGAATCTCGTACACGCCACCGAGTGCTTTTTTTACCGGATCTTCTTTGACCTTTGATTTTCCATAAATAAATGTCCCGAGCGCTATGCCGGCAAGCGCTGTCACCGTTGACGTCAAAGCGACTGCCATGTTGAGCGGCGCTTCATGGGCATGGCTTGAGAGATAACGGGGGATGCCGATAAAACCTGCAATCGCCGAAAAACCCGCCAAGATCAGTAGCGGCGTTTTCATGACCCAGGGGGCATCATGAAAATGTCCGTGACTGTTTTTATGCGCTTTTTCGTGCCCCAACACCGCGACCCACACCGCGCGTGTCATATAAAAAGCGGTGAGACCTGCAGTGAAAATCCCCACGGCGTATAAAACACGATTACGCTCGAAAGCCAAGGCCAAAATTTCATCCTTACTGAAAAACCCGGACAGAGGAAATACGCCGCAAAGGGCCAGTGTGCCGATGATGAAGGTAACGGCCGTGGCAGGCATTTTTCTTAAAATCCCGCCCATTTCCCAAATGTCCTGTGTGTGAAGCGAGTGTATCATCGCACCCGCGCCTAAGAAAAGAAGCGCTTTGAAAAATGCGTGTGTTGTGAGGTGGTACATACCCGGTACCATGCCGCCCAGCCCCAGGGCCATCACCATATAGCCGAGCTGGCTAATCGTGGAATACGCGAGAATTTTTTTAATGTCATTTTGCACGACAGCCAGAAGTGCCGCTAAAAGCGCCGTGATGCCGCCGATGTTCGCGATAATGTTCATCGCGGCGGGTGATAAACTGATCAAAAAGAAGCTTCTTGAAAGGAGGTACACGCCTGCTGCCACCATCGTCGCCGCATGGATCAGAGCGCTTACCGGCGTGGGGCCTTCCATCGCGTCCGGGAGCCAGATATAGAGCGGGAATTGTGCCGACTTGCCGACCGCGCCGCAAAAAATAAGAAGGGCTGCGGCAAAAAGGTGCTTATGCGAAAGTATGCCTTGCGACGCGAGTGCCGGGAGGATGTCTGAAAGCTCCGTGAAATTAAAAGTTCTCTCGCCGCCGCCCATACCGGACATCACCCAGACCGAGAAAATTCCCAGAACAAAACCAAAATCCGCGACACGGTTCACAATGAATGCTTTATTTCCAGCATCCGCCGCGGACGGTTTTTGGAACCAAAAGCCGATCAAAAGATAAGAACTCACCGCTACAAGCTCCCAGAAGATAAAAAGCATCAGAAAGTTATTGGCGATAACAATGCCTATCATGGAAAAGGCAAACAGTGACAGCGATGCAAAGTAGCGCGGGTAACTTTCGTCCCCGCGCATGTAGCTTGTGGAGTAAAGGAAAATACATGAGCCGACGCCGGTGACGATGAGCAGCATCAGCGTCGAGAGAGGATCACAGAGATAACCAAAATCGATAGAAAGACCTGCAATTTGAAGCCAGCGAAAGCTGGATTCGGCAGGACCAAAGGTGGTTGTGATGTCAAACCAGAACAAAAATACGCTGAGCGTTAATGAGATCAGAATACCCGTGAGCGCCAATGTACTCGCAAGCCTGGGTCGTTTCAGCGAGAAAAGGACGATCAAAATACAGGCCACAAAAGGTGAAAAAAGAATGATCCATGGCGCCGGGGGAATGGAATCGAGAAGCTGGTCTACCATTTTAGTGTTTTAAGCTCATTGATGTTGGCGTTGGTTTTTTTACGATAGACGAGTAGGACGATAGCCAAACCCACGGTGACTTCCGCCGCAGCCACTATCATGGTAAAAAATACAACGACCTGCCCCGAAAGATCCCCTAAAAATGAAGAAAAACTCACGAAAGAAAGATTTGCGGCATTCAGCATGAGTTCGATGGAAAGCAGGATCATGAGAATGTTGCGGCGCGTTAGGATACCGACGAGACCGATAGAAAAAAGAAGCGCTGAAACAAAAAGATACGGCTGCAGAGACAGAGTCATGGTCTGTCTTTCTTCGCCAGCACAACGACGCTTACGACCGCCGCGAGTAGAAGGAAGGCCGTCAGTTCGAACGGCAGGACATATTTTTGAAAAAGGACACGGCCAACGGCTTCTGTCGTGCCGTGAACGCTGGCCATCGGAAGCGGGCTGGGAAATGAATGGATAACCGCTGCGATCTGCCAAAACACGACAGCCCCTAAAAAAACTGCCAATAATGGGGAAAGTCTAAAACTTGTCCAGTCGTCGGACAATTTTCTGTAATCCACAAGCAT
>JAHFFI010000092.1 GCA_023248025.1 Candidatus Omnitrophota bacterium | reverse complement strand
TGGTGATGGTTTTCCGCATCGAAGAAGCCAGGAAATTTTATGAGAAAATATTTCATTCCGGATCACCTCAAACGAAGAATAGCGGAACTGCCTGAAGCTCCGGGCGTCTATTTTTTTAAGGACAAAAGCGGAAAAGCGATCTACATCGGCAAAGCCGTCTCTATCCGCAAGCGGGTAAGCTCACACTTTCGTTCCCACGGCGAAGGCGTTTCCAAGCAAAGTAAAATGCTTTCCGAAATACGCCGCATCGATTATCTTGGGACTGTCTCCGAAGCCGAAGCGCTTTTGCTGGAAGCGGGGCTTGTGCGTGAGAACATGCCAAAATACAACCAGCTCTTGAAGGACGATAAAAGCTATCCCTTCCTCAAGATAAGCGCGGAAGAATTCCCGCGTCTTCTGATCGTGCGGGCACGGAAGGCGGATGGTTCGAAATATTTCGGTCCTTATACGAATGTCCACCTCTTGCGTCAAGCAGTCGGGTTTTTAAAACGTCTCTTTCCGCTCCGCACTTGCCATCCTATGCCGGACAAAGTTTGTCTCATGTACCACATTGGGCAGTGCAAAGGGCCGTGCATCCAGGAGATCAATAAAGAGGAATACGCCAAGATTGTCAAAGAGCTCGAGCTTTTCCTGGGGGGCCGTCGCGACGCGCTGGTCCGAAACCTCATGCGTCAGATGAAGGAATATTCGGCAAAAAGAGAATTTGAAAACGCCCAATCGACTTATGATACCGTAAGAGCCTTGTCCGTTGCCGTCGGGCCTTCGCGTGCATTTGCCGGGGGGATCGGGCAAGTGCTCAATGATTTAGCCCAAATCCTGAGCCTCTCCAAACCGCCGATTCATATCGAAGGTTTCGACATTTCCAATTTATTCGGCCAGGAAGCAGTGGGGTCCATGGTGTATTTTTCAAACGGAAGCCCTGCCCGTTCGCAGTATCGACGTTTTCGGGTGAAGACCGTTTCGGGTATCAATGACTACAACATGATGCGGGAAGTGGTGAGCCGGCGTTATACGCGCGTCCTGGCCGAGGGTCTGCCGCTTCCCGATCTTGTGGTGATAGACGGGGGGAAGGGGCATCTAGCGGCGGCGAAGGAAGAATTGGACGCCTTAAATTTGAGCCATGTGCCCATTATCGGTATTGCCAAACAGCACGAGCATCTTTTTTTGCCGGGACGCCCGGCGCCCATTATTCTATCGCTAAGTTCTCCCGTTCTGGATCTCGTTCGTAACCTGAGAGATGAAGCGCACCGGTTTGCCGTGGCCTATCATCGGCGTCTGCATCGAAAAGAGGAGTTGGTGTCCCAGTTGGATAATATTCCGGGCCTCGGCCCCAAAGCCAAAACGAGGCTACTCAGAACGTTTGGATCCGTCAAAAAAATCCGGACTTTATCGGAAACCTCACTGGTCGAAAAGGGTGGTCTCAATCCTAAGCTTGCCCATGTTCTGAGAGCGACTCTATCCACTCGGATTCCGTAGACATCAAAGTTATTTTTTGATACCATGGCAATGGGATAGTCTCAGTTTAATCAATAGTATCTAAATTTGACAAATACTAATATTTAACATATAATTATTATCAATAGTTACCAATACCGTCATAGTCAATAGGGAGGGTGGTCCAGATGTCCGACAATAAAAAAATCGACGAAGCGCTGAATCTTCTCAGTGAAGCGGCGAAAGAAAAAAAAGAAGAAGTACAGAGTCTCTTAAACAACAAATTCACGAACATACGCGATTTTGTTCAGGAAACGGCTGAGAAACAGGGCCGCAATTTGAACCGAATCCGTCGTCAGGCAGAAGATGCTATCGACGACGGTTCTGAGAAATTCAAACAAGCAACGTCGGAAATCGATGAAAAAGTTCATGAAAATCCTTGGCTTTATATCGGCGGGGTGGCGTTTGGGGCGCTACTTCTCGGATTGGTCCTCGGATCTTCCCGTCGTGATCGATAAGATCAAACAGCTTTTTTACGATTCGACCGTCGGTTTGGTCGAAGATTACCGCAAGCGCGTGATGGAGCTTGTAAAGATTCACGCCGCCACGTTCTATCTTCAGGCGGTAAAAGCGCTCAGGCAGCATGTGGTGATGCTTTGCACCATGCTGTTTATGGTGCTGGTCGCAGCTATCGCGGCTGTGATTCTTCCGGCCGTATTGATCCTGACGCTTCCAATAGCCACGGGCTGGAAAGTTGCCGCGGTTGTGCTGCTTGCCGTTATCGATATCTCGGTGCCGGCGTTTTATCTGCAGCGAATTTTTTCCGATCAACAGTGGATCAAGAATTCGCAAGCGGATGAATTCGTAAAAGATGCGATGAATAATTGATCACTGCGGCATTCGCCGCTAACCCCGCCCTTCCTAAACTTTCTTCAGGGTCAGGAAGGGCGGGGTTTTTTGCTAGGACTCAATCCTGCTAAATGCTAAAATTATGTCTCTGTCATGAAAAAAGAACTGAAAGAAATACTAACGAACATCAGCCTGAAACTTTCCGAGCTGGGGAGGTATCTTTGATGTCCCTACGCTGGAAAAAAGAGCGCTCGAGCTTGAAAGCGAAATGGCTGAGGCCTCATTTTGGACCAACCCGGATCGAGAGTCTCGGATACAGGAACTCAAGCGTTTAAAATCACAGCTGGGGCCACAGTTGGATCTTTCACGCGAGTGCCAAGAGCTTATTGGGATGTTGGACATCACGGAAGAAAGTGATGTGCGCTCACTCAAACACATTGAGGAGGAAAGCGCGCACTTGACCCAACGGGTCGACGCGCTTGAATTCCAGAAACTTTTATGCGGTCCGAACGATCGCAATAGCGTCGTTTTCAGTATTAACGCGGGTGCCGGTGGCACGGAGTCCTGCGACTGGGTCGCGATACTTTTGAGGATGTACACGCGCTGGGCGGAACAGAACGGTTACCGCGTAGAGATCGTTGACAGGCTCATGGGCGAAGAAGCGGGCATAAAAAATGTCACACTTTTAATCGAGGGTGATTTTGCCTACGGGTATTTAAAGTCCGAGAACGGCGTGCACCGGCTCGTGCGTATTTCGCCGTTTGATTCTAATAAAAGACGGCACACCTCGTTCGCGTCGGTAGAAGTGATACCGGAAGTGAACGATGATATCAAGATTGATGTGAAAGAAGCGGATATCCGAGTGGATGTTTTTAGGTCCGGCGGCAAAGGCGGTCAGGGAGTTAACACCACCGACTCGGCTGTGCGCATCACCCATATTCCTTCGGGGCTGGTGGTTCAGTGCCAGAATGAGCGCTCGCAGATCAAAAATCGCGCGACTGCGATGAAAGTATTGAAGAGCCGGCTTTTTGAACTCGAGATGAAAAAACGCATGGCCGCCGCGGAAAAGAACTATAACGAAAAGCAGGAAATAGCCTGGGGTAGTCAGATCCGTTCGTACGTGCTTCATCCGTACAATATGGTTAAGGACCACCGCACGGACTACGAAACGTCAAACGCGACGCGTGTGCTCGAAGGAGACCTAAAGGATTTTTTTGTGGCGTATCTAAAAATGCAAGCAGAAGAAAGAGGGGCGGGTTAATTCATGATTGGATGGGTCTTAACAAAAGTATTCGGAACACAGAACCAGCGTATTTTAAAAAAGATGACGCCCTATGTTGCCGAGATCAATGCCTTTGAGCCCGCGCTTTCGAAATTATCCGATGACGAGCTTCGCGCGAAAACATCCACTTTTAAGGAAAAGCTGAAGAACGGAGCTTCACTTGAAGAAATCCTGCCGGAAGCGTTTGCAGTGGTTCGCGAGACTTCCAAGCGCGTGACCAAAATGCGTCATTTTGACGTCCAGATGATCGGTGGCGTTGTGCTTCACCGCGGAAAGATTTCTGAGATGGCTACCGGTGAAGGAAAAACTCTGGTTGCGACGCTGCCCGTTTACCTGAACGCGCTTACCGGCAAAGGTGTGCACGTCGTTACGGTCAATGATTACCTGGCCAAAAGAGACCGCGAGTGGATGGGCCCTATCTATGAATTTTTAGGTCTTAGTATAGGCGTGATCCAGCACGGCTCCAGTCCTCAGGACCGTCAACAGGCCTACAACAGCGACATCACCTACGGAACCAACAACGAATTTGGTTTTGATTTTCTGCGCGATAATATGGTGCGTCATGCTTCTCACCGTGTGCAGCGGCCGCTTCATTACGCCATCGTCGACGAAGTGGACAGCATTCTCATCGATGAGGCGCGTACGCCGCTTATTATTTCCGGGCCCAGCGAAGAATCCACGGATAAATATTACAAAATCAATAAGATCATGCCGAACGTGAAGAAGGATGAGGATTATCAGGTCGAAGAAAAGACGCGCACCGTCGCCCTAACCGATGCGGGCATTAAAAAAATCGAAAAACTTCTAAACGTCGACAATCTTTATGATCCTTCCAATGTTGAGCTCGTGCATCACGTGGAGCAGGCTCTCCGCGCGCACGTAATTTTCAAAATAGACGTCGACTATGTCGTGAAGGACGGAGAGGTACTTATCGTCGACGAATTCACGGGCCGTCTCATGCCGGGCCGCCGGTATTCGGACGGGCTTCATCAGGCACTCGAAGCGAAGGAAGGCGTCAAGGTTGAGGAAGAGAATCAGACGCTCGCTACCGTGACGTTCCAAAATTATTTCCGTATGTACGAAAAACTCGCAGGCATGACGGGCACAGCACTCACCGAAGCGCAGGAATTTCATGAAATTTATAAACTGGATGTTGTGGTTGTGCCGACCAATCGCCCGATGGCGCGCGAGAATTTCCCCGACCGCGTGTACCGCACGGAGCGAGAGAAATTTAATGCGGTCGTTAACGAGATCGTCGAAATGCATTTAAAGGGCCGTCCGGTGCTTGTGGGTACGGTGTCCATCGAAAAATCGGAGCGCTTGAGCTCCGAGCTCCGGAAGCGCCACGTCATACACAATGTTCTGAACGCCAAGTATCACGAAATGGAAGCCGAGATCATAAAGCAGGCGGGTCAGGAAAAAGCCGTAACGATTGCCACTAACATGGCCGGACGCGGCACCGATATTCTTCTGGGAGGGGGCGTAAAAGAATTGGGGGGACTGCATGTGATCGGCACCGAGCGCCATGAGGCGCGCCGCATTGACAATCAGCTTCGCGGCCGTACCGCCCGTCAGGGTGATCCCGGTTCTGCGCGGTTTTATCTTTCCATGGAAGACGATCTTTTACGAATATTTGGATCGGACCGCATCGCAGGCTTCATGCAAAGATTGGGGCTTGAGGAAGGGCAGGAGATCGAGCACCCGCTTATCTCCCGTTCGATAGAAACGGCGCAGAAGCGTGTCGAAGGACGAAACTTCGAGATCCGTAAACAACTATTAGAATATGACAACGTAATGAACCGCCAGCGCGAAGTGATCTATACGGAGCGCCGTAAAGTGCTCGAGGGGGAAGACCTTCGTGAGCGCTATCTTGAGATGATTGAAGAAACAATAGACGAGATGGTGGCGGCATTCAATCCCGGTGAAGACGATGCGTTTAAGGCTTTGAGCGAAGTTGTGAGAAAAACATTTCCGGTCTCGCTGGATGGTCTTGAGGATGCATCGGGCGAACCGTTGCTCGAGGGTCTCATCGAACGCGCCAAGGCGGCCTATGAAAAGAAGGAAAAAGAAATAGGCAGTGAACACCTAAGACGCCTTGAACGCATGATCCTGCTCGATGTTGTCGATACTAAATGGAAGGACCATCTTCGCAACATGGATAATTTACGCGAAGGTATAGGTCTTCGCGCTTACGGCCAAAAGGACCCCTTGGTA
>JAHFFI010000091.1 GCA_023248025.1 Candidatus Omnitrophota bacterium | reverse complement strand
TTTCACAAAAGGCGATATGCTGAAAAAAATTCTTATTGTACTTGCAGTTCTGATAGTAGTCTTGGCATTTGCGGCGAGCTTCTTCGCCCGAAAAGCGCCGGATCTTCTCATCCAAGCCGTGCGCAACGCGCTTTCACGCGACGTGGAAATCGGCTCTGTGGACTATCAGTTTCCAAGCCATTTTGAAATGAAGGGTTTTCACATCCGCGAGAAAGCGCCTTTCAGCGGAGAGACTTCTTTTTACGCCGATACGATTGAGCTCGATGTATCTCCGATTAGCCTATTTCAGAAAAAACTCACTATTTTAAAGATTCAAGTGGCAAACGCCACCATCGTTGTGCGTAAACGCGGCGGACGTCTCATGCACCCCTTGTCGGATGCCGTGAAGAGCACCCGTGTTCCCGAGGGAGCTTCCGATCGGGGGCAGGGGACATCCAGCGATGTTTCCAAGAAGACGGCTATTCTGCCTCTTGAGATCAATAAATTCAACATCAAGAACAGTCACTTTAAATTTTTGGACTATGACGCCTTGCAGGAAGGTTTTGTGATCACGCTTGACGGCATTAACGCCGAGATCCGCCATATTGAGCTGCCATTTTCACACGATAAGATGTCTTATCAGGCCGCCGCACAAGTGCTGCAGGGCCGCGATCAAAGGCCCGCGGAATTTCAATTGTCTGGGTGGACGCGGCCCGCGTCATTTGAGACGGAAGCCCATTTTACGCTGAAGAATATATTTCTCCCATATTTTAATGCCTATTACTCGCAGGTCACGCCGGCAACCATCGAGAGCGGTTTTCTGGATGCGCGTATGAACTTGAACGTGGAGAATAAAGAATTGTCCACCAATGCGGATCTTGAGATCTCCGGTCTGCTTTTCCAAAGTTATGAAAACGACAACCAGCTTTTTGGGCTCAAGGCAGATGAGATTTTATCTTTCCTTAAGGATTCTTCGAACAAATTGAAATTCCAGATCACGGCGCGATGGAACGTCGCCGACCGTTCCGTGCGGGCGCGCGACGTGATCCGTAAAAGTATCGAACATTCACTTAAAAATACCATTCTTGGGAACGTCGGAAACATCCTACAGAATGTGATCCAGCGCATCGGGGAGAAGGGCGTGGATCAATCCAAAGAAGATCTTGAATTCACCGTCAAGAAAATCAAGGAGCTCTTTAGAAATTAAGCCATTGTTTGGAAGTGAGGTTTGTGGCAGAATCAAAACCTCATTTCATCGCTTTATGGAGGCTATGGTGTAGTGGTAGCACGAGAGATTGTGGCTCTCTTAGCACGGGTTCAAATCCCGTTAGCCTCCCATCTGCTTCGCCGTGTCCTTATCGGCACAGCTTCGCAGGATCAAGGTCTATACAATAGCGAAGCAGATGTTCCTCCGAAGCGCTGCCGTCAAGGACAGCGCGTAGGAGAACTGATATAATTATGCATTACGTTTACATTTTAATCAGCCAAAACTTTCCGGATATACTGCCTAAGTAAAGGGGTCGTGTATGGTCGCTGAATTATTGTGGGTCATTCCTTTTATCGTTCTCCTGGCATGCATTGCCCTGCTGCCGCTGATAAAAAAGGAATGGTGGGAAAAAAATTTTCTATTTGTTTCGCTGGGCCTGGGAGCGGTCACGCTTTTTCATTATCTGGTCCAGTTGCATAGAACCGACATTATTTTTCACACCGCCGCCGAATATTTCAGCTTCATCTGCCTCATCGGCTCGTTATTTGTCGTATCCGGGGGCATTCACATCCAGGTGAAAGGGGAGGCGAAGCCGTGGATAAATTGTGTTTATTTATTTATCGCAGCGCTGCTGACTAATCTTATCGGTACCACCGGCGCCTCGATGCTGCTCGTGCGCCCCTGGATACGGATGAATAAATACCGCATCACGGCGTATCATATTGTTTTTTTTATTTTTATAGTGAGTAACGTAGGCGGTGCTCTGACGCCGATCGGCGACCCGCCGCTTTTTTTGGGGTATTTGAAGGGCGTGCCGTTTTTTTGGGTTATGCGCAATGTATGGCCGATATGGCTCGCGGCCGTCACGGCGCTCATCACGATCTTTTTTGTCATAGACAGCCGAAATTTTAAAAAAGCTCCTTTAGCAGTCAGGCAAAAAGAGACGTTTCACGAGGAATGGAAATTCGAAGGCCTCCGCAATCTGTTTTTTCTCGGCCTGATTTTAGGCGCCGTTTTTATCAACCACCCGCATTTTTTGCGTGAGGGTCTGATGTTGGCCGCGGCGCTCTTCTCGTATTTGTTCACGCCAAAGCACATTCACGAAAAAAATGATTTTAGCTTCGCGCCCGTCAGGGAAGTGGCCATCCTGTTCCTGGGGATATTCGCGACGATGATCCCGGCGTTGGAATGGCTGGAAAAATACGCGTCCCAGATCGGCATCTCGACACCCGGCCAATTTTATTGGGGCAGCGGTATTCTTTCGTCCGTTCTCGACAATGCCCCGACTTATCTTAATTTTTTCTCAGCCGCCCAGGGGCTGTTTGGGCCGCAGCTATTGACCTCCCATCCGGCCTATATTAAGGCCATCAGCGTCGGCTCCGTTTTTTTTGGAGCTGTCACTTACATAGGCAACGGCCCTAATTTTCTTGTAAAGGCGATAGCCGACCAGTCCAAGGTGGCCACGCCTTCTTTTTTCGGGTATTTCTTTAAATATAGTCTTCCGATCCTCGTCCCGATATTCTTTGTCATTTGGTTTATTTTCTTTAAAAGCGCTTAAATATTTTCATACGGTTAAAATGCGCTTAAAAAGAGTTAACAACGTTCAAATATACTCAGCCTCTTACGCTTGTTTTATATCGGATATAGTGTAAAATTTCCTTTAAGTTTTCTTTTCTGTTGTGTCGTCCAATTCAAGGGGGAATGCATGAAATCTAGATTTGCAAAAAATCATCCTTTGCGTATTGTTTCATTTCTTCTTATTCAGACCTTTTTAATACAGCAATTTTCCTACGCGGCACCCGGTTTTAAGCCTTCTCAGATCGATATTTTTGAGAAGCCGGTAGTCCGTTTCAGCTTCCCTGAATCCGTCGCCACGATCGATGACGCTTACCACGCCCCCGGTAGCGAGCAGACCGTGATCCTGATACAGGACGCCCATACCAATGAATCCGGACAGTTCAATCTTGCGAAGTCTCTCGGCGCCATCCTAAAAAGCGATGACAAGATCCGCTATGTTTTCGTCGAAGCCGGTATCGGCGACGATTCGCTTTCATTTCTCAGGCAGTACGCTTCCCCGGAAAAAAGACAACAGATCGCGTCGAGCCTTCTCAGGCAGGGCCTGGTACACGGCCATGAATATTTCGACCTGACTTCCGACGCTGATTTCAAACTCTGGGGCGTAGAGGACGTTTCCTTATATATGAAGGCGCTGGAAGCCTGCCGTTTCACTGCCACGCAGCGCGGTCGTTTTGAAACCTATCTTGATAAGATCGAATCCGCCATCAAGACGCTCAAACCGAGAATTTACAATCCCCGGCTTTTGGCCTTTGACGCATCGTACGGCCGCTATTCAAAGGAAGAAATGGCGCTGACGGAATTTTTTGATATTCTGAAAACTGCCGCCTCCGAAAAAAATATTTCACTGGAAAACTACCCGCATCTAAAAAGCTTAAGCCGACTGAAAGCCCAGGAGACGACCATCGATTTCAAGAAGGCCAATGAAGAACAGATCCAGGCCATCTCGGCGCTTTCATCCGATGAACAGAAGGAACTCGCCGAGCTGTCTGCAAACCGTAAAGCGCCGTCGAAACTGTGCACCACCGACCATAAAGACGAAAAAGCATTTTATGCGCTGCTCGAAGAAAAATTGGGCAAAGAGCGCCTCGGCCGCATGGCCGAGCTGTCGAAATATTTCGATTATCTGAAGGCCGCGAAGAAAATCGAAGCCGAAAAGATACTCGATGAAGAAAAACTTCTGGAAAAGGAAGTGTTCTCGGCGCTTTCCGTCACCGGGGACGAAAAAGACCTGATCAAGAGCGCCGACATGCTGCGCTCTTTAAGAAAACTATTCCAGCTCACCATGACGCCTGAAGAATTTGAAGTCTACCGGGCCGATGCCGCGTCATTCGACATCGCGCATCTCACCGGATTTCTTAATAAAAAGATCATGGACCTCAAGAATTTCTACGAGAGCGTCACTTTCCTTGAGAATGGTTTCGACGAAGTGGTTGCCAACGCGGAAATGTTTTATACCATCACGCACGATAGAGACCAGGCGTTTATCCGCAACATGACGGAAAAAATGGCGGCGGAGTCCCAGACAACGGCGCTTCTCATCACCGGCGGTTATCACACGCCCCATCTAAAGAGCCTTTTGAAGCAGCAGAATATTTCCTATGTTTCCGTGCGCCCACAGATTTATTCGGAAACCAATCACGAGAAGTACGAAAGAATTCTTTTAAATCAAAAATTTGTCACGGAGCCCGCGCACTTATCCCAGGTCTCGCAGAGCTTGTTGGATACGGTTGTCGTGGCGAATAGTCCTAATGTTTTCTCGCAGGTGGTAACCTCTATCACATCTGCTCCGAGAGCGCTCGAGATCGCAAGCCAAAGACCGGTTTTTGATTTAAAATCAGCAGGCGCCCGTCTGTCCGGTGGGAGCCTCAATCAGGCGCTACCGGATTACATTGTGCGTGGCACTGGGGATGATAAGCATGGAACATATCGCAATTATTCTGTTACGAGCCGCACTTCCTTAAAAGATTTCGTGAAATCGGTACTTGACTCAGCAGATGGGCAGGGCCGTATGATCACCGGGGTTGTCGTTACGCCTAAGTCTGAGGATGGAGGAATAAGGCTGACCCTAAAAGAAAATCCAGACTTCATAATTAATCCGGATGACACTATAACTGTAGCTTTCGCAGTCGTAGATGGGTCAACAATTAATTCACCTTCTGACTCCTTCGCGGCGCCATCAGCACCTCGGGGAGCCCGCCAAAGTGCTTCGGCGGACTCCTCCTCAGCGCCAGTGGCGCCTCGGGGAGCCCGCCAAAGTGCGCCGGCGGACTCCTCCTCAGCGCCAGTGGCGCCTCGGGGAGCTCGGTTGGCGACGGTAGAGGATGCCAAGCATTGGCTTCGCAAAGTCGCTGAGCTAAAGACATTTACAGCCGCAGATCTCAGAGCAAAAGGACTTTGGGAGGATACTATTTTTGACTTTGCATACAGACAAATGGGATGGTTAGTTAAAGATGGTAAGCTACCGGGGGAACATGATAATACCCTAGATGCCTATAAGTTGACAGATCTAGGTCGCCAAGTTCTCTCCTCCTCGGCGCCATTGGCGCCTCCGGGAGCGCAGCCAGTGACGATTTACTTGGCAAGAGGCGAAAAACATGATGTAAGTAGGGATGCAAGTAAAACGGTTACGCTTAAAGTTTTGAATGTTGAATCTGAGCGCGCTGAGGTTTCTATTGATTGGAGAACGTCCTCTAATCCAGAAACGGGTGTGAGTGCCGACGGGGGAACTTACACCGGCTGGGAAAAAATAGGAGCAGAGCTGTCGCTTTATAATGAACACTATGATTATCCGTCTGTAGCCAAAATCGTCGGAATTAATAATGGCATGGTCCAATTTGAATTTTCTTCCGGCGCGCCTTCGTCAACGATACGTGCGGCCGAGCTCTGGCTTAACAAAGTTGGTGAACGAGGTGATTTTACAGCCCAAGAACTTCGCTCGTTAGATCTTTGGGATCCCATTTCTTTTAAATATGCACTCGATGTGGCGCATTGGATAGTTCGGTCGGGCTTCATACGAGGTGTACTTTTTAATT
>JAHFFI010000090.1 GCA_023248025.1 Candidatus Omnitrophota bacterium | reverse complement strand
CTTTCCGTATTTTTAAAGGTCCGGCCGGAAACACTGGTGTTTGGCAATGGCTACGATGAGTTGTTGGCGCTGGTCGTGCGTGCATTTGTTGGTCCGGGCGATGAAGTCATTATCGCAGACCCGACTTTTCTTATTTACGAGATAGCCACGACGATGGAGAACGGCGTCATCGTAAAAGTACCTATGAAGGATTTTCGGTACGATCTCGAAGGCATGGCCCGAAAGATCGGCTCGCGCACGAAGCTCATGTTTATCGCCAATCCCGACAATCCCGTGGGAACCTATGTGACGGCCCAAGCGATGTCGGACCTTATGAAGCGCGTGCCAAAGGAGGTCGTTGTCGTTCTCGATGAAGCGTATTACGAATTCGCATGCGACCGAAAGGATTATCCTGATTCGCTCAAGCTTCTGAAACAGCATAAAAATATTCTTGTGACGCGCACGTTCTCAAAAGCATACGGATTGAGCGGTCTCCGCATCGGCTATGGTATTGCCGATTTAGCTATTGTAAACACCCTCAACAAAGTGCGTGAACCGTTCAATGTGAACCTTCTGGCCCAACGGGCGGCGTTGGCGGCTCTGGACGACAAGGCTCATTTAACTAAAACCGTCAGGATGGTAAAAGAAGGCCGGGCGTATTTAGAAAAAGAATTTAAACGTCTCCGTCTTTATTCTGTGCCGACCGCCACAAATTTCATGCTGGTCAACCTAGAGCGCGATGCACGGCCCGTGGTTGAAGATCTTATCCGCAAGGGAATTATCGTGCGCCCCATGAGCGCGTGGGGTATGAAAGAGTTTATTCGTGTGACCATTGGGAAGGTGGATGAGAATAGAAAATTTACAAGAGAATTGAAAAAAATAATGTTTAGTCGTTGAGAGATTTAGTTGCTGAGTCGATTTTCATCTCAACCACTCATCCACCGCCGGGTCCTGTCAAAGGAAACGCCCTATTTGTCCTCGCCGTCTATTAGCGGCTCCGGGCAAATAGAGCATTCCCTTCGCCACCCGTCGGAAGTGTTAAGCGATATCGTTGCAATAGTACAACCATTGCAGCTACCAACTGTCGAGGAAGCGGTGCGAGGGAATCGGGTGCTCTCTTTAGGCGAACGCCCACGTCCATTCGCTAGTTAGCCGTAGTCAAGATATGGCGGAGCCGAAAAGAATACCCGATTCCAGGCGCCAAACGGATCGATGTTCGCTCGGATTTTAAGTTTTCGAAATTAATTATTAACATAGGAGTGAATAAATGATTATAGTTTTAAAACCTGACGCAACCAAAAAACAGATTTTGCACATTGAACAGAAGATTAAAGAGCTGGGTCTGAAACCCATGCTTTCCGCCGGCAAAGAACGCACCATCATCGGTGTCATCGGAGAAGAGGACAAGGCGCGCCTACAGCCCTTTGAGGCATTTCCGGGGGTGGAAAGCGTCGTACCGATACAGAAACCATACAAATTTGTTTCTCGGGAATTCAAAAAAGAAAATAGCATTATTAAGCTGGCGCCCGGCGTTGAAATCGGCGGACAAAAATTCATCGTGATGGCGGGCCCCTGCACCGTTGAAAACCGAGACCGACTCGTAAACATCGCCAATCTCGTAAAAAAAAGCGGCGCGAAGGTTCTGCGCGGCGGCGCGTTCAAGCCACGTACGTCCCCCTATTCTTTCCAGGGACTCAAAGACAAGGGAATGAAATTTCTTTATGAGGCTAAAAAAATGACGGGCCTACCGATCATCACGGAGCTTATGGATCCGCGCGACCTGCCGCTTTTTTTAAAATACGCGGATATTATTCAGATCGGCGCGCGCAATATGCAGAACTTCGAGCTTCTGAAAGAAGTGGGCAAGACTCGCAAACCCGTACTCCTCAAACGCGGTATGGCCAGTACGATCAAGGATTTTCTTCTTTCGGCCGAATACATCGTTTCAGAGGGTAATCACAATATCATTCTCTGTGAGCGCGGCATCCGAACGTTTGAGGATGCTACGCGTTTCACGCTGGATATCAGCGCTGTGCCTGTGATTAAAAAACTAAGCCATTTACCGGTGGTGATAGACCCATCGCATTGTTCCGGCATCTGGGATTACGTGGCGCCTCTTTCCAAAGCGGCCGTGGCGGTCGGTGCCGATGGCCTGCTCATTGAAGTGCATGACGATCCTGAAAAAGCCATGTGTGACGGTCCGCAGGCGCTGAAACCCGCAAAATTCGAAATTCTCATGCAGGAATTAAAGAGCATCGCAAAAGCGATCGGGCGCACTATTTAAATTGAAAAAACCTCTGTTCAATCAGATCGCTATCGTCGGCCTGGGCCTCATCGGAGGTTCACTCGCACTGGCCACAAAAAAAATGGGCCTTGCCCGGCAGGTAATAGGCGTTTCGAGAAGTGAGCGAACTCTTCTGGAAGCGCTTCGACGAAAAGCCGTCGACGTGGCCACGACAGACCTGAAGAAGGGCGTCAGCGGGGCTGACCTTGTGGTCCTGTGCGCGCCGGTCTCTGTGATTGAGTCGCAGCTTAAAGTTATTCAAAAGTACCTTAAGAAAAACGCTCTCGTTACGGATGTTGGCAGTTCTAAAATTGAGATTGAAAGAGCGGCCCGCACGCACCTTAAAAAAAATACATTCGTGGGAGCTCATCCACTGGCGGGTTCTGAAAAAACCGGGATCTTTTCGGCTGACGCGGATCTATTCAAGCGCAGCGTCTGTTTTATTACTAAAAGAAATACCCGCGTTGAGGGTTTCTGGAAAGCACTGGGTTCTCGACCGGTGATTTTAAACGCCGTTGCACATGACGATCTTGTCGCCAAGACGAGCCACACGCCGCATGCGCTCGCATTTTCGCTGTTTCAAACCAAAAAAGATTTTCCAAGAAATACTCCGCCGAATCCGAGTATCCGCGAATTGGCACGCCTCGCAAAATCGGACGCAGATCTATGGGCAGATGTTTTTATGTCGAACCGTGAAGCTCTTCTGGAAAGCATAGTCGAGACAGAGAGGAAGGGAATTCATTTGTTGAAAGAAATGCTGCGTTTGGGCGACCGTGCGGGTATCGTCCGATTCATCAAGCAGGCCAACAAGAATTCATTCAACTCATGAAAAAGAAACGCATCATCGCCATTGATGGTCCGGCGGGCAGCGCCCGCCACAAAAGCATTGGCGGGTCCGTCCAAAAATCGCGGCGCTTTTGTGGACGGGTCCGCCACGCTTTTTGGACGGACCCGCCACAAAAGCATTGGCGGGTCCGTCCAAAAATCGCGGCGCTTTTGTGGACGGGTCCGCCACGCTTTTTGGCGGAGTAAATTATGAGAAAATATTTAATCATTGCAATAGATGGGCCTGCGGGTAGCGGTAAATCCTCAACCGCGCGTGCATTGGCTAAAAAATTAAAACTTCCTTACATCGATACGGGAGCTATGTACCGCGCCATTACACTCAAAGCGATGCGCCAGAAAATTGCATTAAACGACACCAAAAAATTAGTGGAAACAGCAAGAAAAGCGCGCATTGAGCTTAAGGGTGTCGATCCCCGTAAACAAAAAGTATATTTGGACGGCAAGGACGTGACCAAGGCGATTCGCGAACCCCTGCTTACAAAAAATGTATTTTATGTTGCCCAGGAGCCTTTAATCCGTCGTGAGATGGTGAAAAAGCAGCGGGCCATGGCCAAAAAGAACGGGGCTGTTATGGAGGGGCGTGACATCGGGACGGTGGTGTTTTCCAATGCTGATTACAAATTTTATTTTTCCGCCAGTGATGATGTCCGGGCTCGCAGGAGATACCGTGAACTCATTGCGGAGGGTCGGCAGACCACTTTAGAGGAAGTGCTGAATGACATTAGGCGACGCGATAAGACAGATTTGGAACGAAAGGCAGGTCCGTTAAGACAAGCCAAAGACGCCATCCCCATTGATACGTCTTCATTGACAATCGAGGAGACGATTGATATGATTCTGGACATTGTGAAGCGGTAGCCGGCCGTGCCGAATGAGGGTTTGCCCCAGCGCAAGGACGGGTTTTACGCTTCCATCAGATTTGTTCTTTATATTGCTTACCGGGTTCTTTTCCGGTTCCGTTCTTTTGAAGTTCAAAATGTTCCCCATGATAGGACCAGAGGTGTTATTTTTGCTCCTAATCACTCGAGTTTTCTGGATCCGCCGGTTATTGGCATTTCTACGCAAGAGCCGATTACTTACTTAGCTAAGGAGTACTTGTTTAAGCCCCCTTTATTCGGGACGGCGCTCAGGTGGCTTGGAGTCTTGCCGATCAAAAGCGAGAAAGATGATTTTAAGAGCATGCGCCAGCTCATACGTCTCTTGCAAAGCGGTGAACGCACGGTGGTTTTTGCTGAGGGTACGCGCAGCAAAGATGGGGAGCTTCAGACAGTAGAGCCGGGCATCGGGTTTCTGGCAATAAAAAGTCATGCGGTGGTGGTGCCGGTTTATATAAAGGGAAGTTTTGACGCCTTCCCAAGGCATGTGAAGTGGCCGCGGTGCGGCAAGCCAATAAACATTTATTACGGCCAATCATTCGTGCCCGAGGCAGAAGACTCGATCATGAAAAGTGCAGAGCCTTACGGGGCGGTGGCCAATAGAATTTTGGAAGAAATAAGGCGGATGAAAGAAAAATACCAATAAGTTTCGGGAGTTATGCGCCAGGTTTTAGTTCGATGAAATCGACGCATCCCGGATGAGCTTAGACCCACAGGGCGGCTCGATAGGAGAAATAAAAAGTGGCACTAGCAGATATTAAACCGTTTACGACAATGGACGAACATGAAGAGGGGGCTGGTCCGGTTTCTTGGATCAATTACGAACAGACCTTCATGAAGTTGAACCAAGGCCAGGTGGTTAAGGGCCGGATTATTCGCGTGACCTCGAAAGAAGTAGTGGTCGATATTGCTTACAAATCGGAAGGTATCATTCCGGCCCATGAATTCGACAATCTTCAGGCGTTGAAACTCGGCGACGAAGTGGATGTGTATCTTGACGAGACCGAAGATGATCACGGCCGCGTGATCCTTTCGCGCCGCAAGGCTGAGAAGAGCCAGGGTTGGGACCGCGTCGTTGAACAATACAAAGAAGGTGACGTCGTTGAGGCGAAAGTGACCCGCAAGGTAAAAGGCGGCCTCATGGTGGATGTGGGCGTGGAAGCATTTTTGCCGGCATCACTGGTATTCCTTAAAGGATTCGGCAGCCTCAATTCACTTTTTGGACAGGCTATTCAGGTCAAGATCGTAAAGATCAATCCCAGCCGCAAGAACATCATTGTTTCACGGAAAGACGTGCTCGAAAAAGAAAAACTGGAATCCAAAGCCAAGATACTCGAAGAGCTTGAGGTTGGCTCCATCCGCAAGGGTATCGTAAAGAACATCACCGATTTCGGTGCGTTTATCAACCTTGGCGGGATCGATGGGCTTTTGCATATAACGGATATGAGTTGGGGACGCATCAATCACCCGTCCGAACTTCTAAAAGTCGGCGACAAAGTGGATGTGAAGATCCTTTCTTTCGACAGGGACAATATGAAAGTGTCCCTGGGCCTTAAGCAGAAAGATCCCAATCCCTGGACCGAAGCGGATGGTAAGTTTCCGGTCAATTCCCGCGTAAAGGGAAGGGTTGTGAATGTGGTTCCTTACGGAGTGTTTGTTGAGCTTGAGCGAGGCATCGAGGGTCTAGTGCATGTCTCTGAGATCTCATGGTCCAAGCGCGTCACGAATCCGGCCGAGATCTTCAAATCCGGAGACAGCGTGGATGTCATGGTCTTAAGCATCGACAAAGATAACCAGAAAATATCGCTTGGTATCAAGCAGACCGAATCCAATCCGTGGGTCGGCGTCGAAGATCGCTTT
>JAHFFI010000014.1:2464-20256 GCA_023248025.1 Candidatus Omnitrophota bacterium | reverse complement strand
TCGATTTCAGGGATTCGGGAGTATGTCCGCCGGTTTCGACCCACGCGCCATATTCTCTCAGGTAGGTCGCGTTCTGGAGTGCTCCCTTTTTGGAAGAATGCTCTGTGGCGCGCACAACCGCTTTTTTTTTAATGAGAAATTTTGCCGCCGCAAAACCACTTTTACCGAGTCCTACCACGGTGACGGTTTTTCCGGACAATTTCATCATTGCAATTTCAAGGCCGCCAGACCCGTGAGTGCCAGGATGAGGGATATGATCCAGAAACGGATGACCACTTTCGATTCGCTCAAGCCCTTGAGCTGAAAATGGTGATGAATAGGCGCCATAAGAAAAATACGTTTTTTATGGAGTTTGTAGCTCGTCACCTGGATCATGACCGAAAGGGCCTCCATCACAAAAACGCCGCCGACAATGGCGAGCAGGATCTCTTTTTTTGTGAATATTGCGACAACTCCCAAGGCTCCTCCGAGCGCCAGCGAACCGGTGTCTCCCATGAAAACGCTGGCTGGATGCGAATTAAACCATAAAAAACCGATGGATGCGCCAAAAAGCACCGCGCAAAAAACAGCCAGTTCCCCGGTCCCCGGTATGAACGGAATCTGCAGGTAATCGCTGAATTTAACATTTCCTGTTACATAGCTAAAAATTCCGTAAGTCAACGCGATCATGGAAGTACACCCGATCGCCAGGCCATCCAGACCGTCCGTCAGATTCACGGCATTCGAAGCACCGACGAGTATCATGACAACAAATACAATATACAGCGGCCCCATTGCCAGAAGCCAGTTCTTGAAGAACGGCACACTCACCTGCTGCCAGCCGGGAGAATCAAAATAAAGAAAAGTTCCTATAAAAATACCGATCGCGAGTTGACCAAAAATTTTATTGGCAGCCGTCAACCCTTTTGAATTTTTTTTCGAAAGCTTCAGCCAGTCGTCTACAAATCCGATAGCCCCGAGCCAGACCATGGTGAGTAACGACAGGAGCACATATCGATTCAAGATATCCGCCCAAAGAACGGTCGAGACCACGACACCGCCCAAGATCAAAAAACCGCCCATGGTCGGCACCTTGTCCTTGCCCTTATGCTGCTCGTAAAGTTTAGAAAAACCTTCACGCTCGATCGTCTGTTTGAAATTGAGTTTCGATAAAAAACGAATCATGAACGGAGCGATAAGAACGGTCACAAGAAAAGCCGTGATGCTCGCCATTACGGCGCGGAATGTAATGTATCGAAAAACGTTAAAACCAAAAAAAATATCTCTTAACGGGTAAAGGAGGTAGTAAAACATTCGAACACTTTCTCCATTCGCAAAGCACGTGAACCTTTTACCAGCACAATATCACCTGCCGAAGCAATCTGTCGGCACAATCGGCCCGCCTCTTCACTGTCCTTGACGGAAGTGATCTTTTTTTGCGGAAAACCGTTCTTAAGCGCTTCCTCTACGACAAATTTTGACAGCGGTCCCGCCGCTATAACAAAATCAAAAAGCATTTCGGCAAGAGAAGCGCCGAGCTCTCTGTGGTATTTTTCCGCGTAGGGACCAAGTTCCAACATGTCACCACAAACCACTCCTTTTTTGTCACGGATCTTGAATTCCTTCAGGATTTCAAGCGCCGCGCGGAAAGACTGAGGATTGGCATTGTACGAGTCGTCTATAAAATTGATACCGTCTATCTCTTTCATGCAAAGTCGCCCCGGCACAGGTTTAAAAGACGGTAAATATTTTTCAAACAATGAATAATTGATTCCGAGCTCTTTGGCCGCAAGGAAAGCCAAAAGAATGTTCAGAATATTGTGCCGTCCGATAAGCTGCGTGTCAAAACGACCGCCGCCTGTTACTGAAAAGGAAGCTCCCTTATCATGGCCCCAGATCTCGCAGGCTCGCAGGTCGGCATCGGTTTTTTCTATGGCCGCATAGAGCACTTTGTGAACACCGCTTGCGGCATCCGCCAGCATTGGGTCATCACCGTTCAGAATGAGCGTGCCGCCACGGGACAAATGCGCTCGAAGTGAAAGTTTTTCTTCGCGAACCGCTTCAAGATCTTTCAGGCCTTCCAGATGGGCTGCGCCGATCTGCGTCACGACCGCGATCTGCGGCGAAATAATCGACGCGAGTCTTGAAATCTCACCCGGCAAGCTTGTGCCAATCTCTAGCACAAGCACCTGATGAGTCGTATCCAATGCAAAAATTGTTTTGGGGACACCTATGAGATTATTTTCAGTTCCTTTATTTTTCAGGACCTTGAAGTGCTGGGACAATAAATGCGCCAAAAGTTCCTTCACGGTAGTCTTCCCACAGCTGCCGGTGACTGCCACGACCGGGATTTTAAATTTCTGTCTGTAATATCTCGCCAGATCCCCATAAGCCCGTATCGTATCGTCCACAAAAATGACGTTGAGACGAGTGCGTAGATCGGCGGGAATGGCTTCAAGGTCCGAAACCACGACGTGCAAAGCGCCTTTAGCGGCAGCCTCTTTTATGAAGTCATGCCCGTTAAAGTGCGGTCCTTTCAGCGCAAAAAAAATGTCGCTATTTTCGAGCGTGCGCGTGTCGGTTGAAACGTTGCGTATCGGGAGACCTTCTTTAAGCGTTCCTTGTACGATCCCGTCCACCGCTTTCAAAACTTCTGAAATATTAATGTCCACTCAGTACCTTTTCTGCTTCTTTTCTATCGCTGAATGGGAACGCGCCTTCGTGCGTCACTTGCGTAGTCTCATGGCCTTTACCGGCCAGCAAAACAATGTCTCCGGTCCTCGCGGTCAGAAGCGCCTGACGGATGGCCTTGCGGCGATCCGTCATGACCACGCAATGCTTGAAATCCACCGGCACCCCTGTTTTAATTTCAGCCGCGATCACGTTTGGATCTTCGGAACGCGGATTATCAGAAGTAATGATAACCTTATCGGAATACTCCGCGGCTATCCGACCCATCTCCGGCCGCTTGACCTTGTCCCTTTCGCCGCCGCAACCAAATACCGTAATGAGCTTTTTTTTAGCATAAGGCTTAAGCGCTTTCAAAACGTTTTGAAGACCATCCGGCGTATGCGCATAATCCACGAACACAAGAAAACCCTGCTCGCACGCCACCCGCTCAAGCCGCCCCGGCACTCCCCTGAAGTGCTTTAGGTCTGCAACCGCTTTTTTTAGGTCCAGCCCCAGTACGGAGACCGCTGAGAGCGCCGCCAATGCGTTGTATACATTGTGACAACCCACAAGCGGTGATTCAACTTCTATCTTTTTCTTCCCAATCATGAACTGAAAGCGTGTAGAGTCCACGTGCCACTCAATGTCGGATGCGCGGAATTCACAATCCGTGTCGATGCCGTACGTGCGGACCTTCCCCGGCGTCCTGGAAACGAGCTTCTGCCCCCATTCATCATCGGCATTGATAATCGCAAATTTTTCGGGAGAAAGTGTCGTAAAAAGCCGCGACTTGGCTGCGAAATAGTTTTCGAAGGATTTATGATAATCCAAGTGATCGCGCGTAAGGTTTGTGAAAATAGCTATTTCAAAGTCAATGCCGTCGACGCGATGCTGGTCAAGCGCATGTGAAGACACCTCCATCACGGCGTACCGCACGTGGGCTTCGGCCATTTGGAAAAGAAGCGGCTGTATCTTAAGAGGACCGGGCGTGGTCTCCTGAGCCGGAATTTCCTGCCCGGCAAAACGGGTGCTAACCGTGCCGAATACACCCGTATTCTGATTTTGTGAGATCAAAAGATGTTCCAATAAAAAACTGACGGTCGTCTTGCCATTGGTACCGGTGACACCGATTACGCGCATTTGCTTTGACGGCCGCCCATAAAATACTGCCGCCATGCGCGCCAATGCTTCGCGCGGTTCAGGCACAACCAGCACCGGAACACCGGGAGGACCGTTTACGGGTTTGGCGGCAATAACAGCCACGGCTCCCTTAGACAAAGCTTCGTTGATAAATGCGCCGCCGTCGAGTTTTGCTCCGGGAATGGCGAAGAAAAGAAAATCTTTTTGGATCTTGCGAGAATCGCATTCAAGACCCGCGATGGAGATCTCGGGCAGCTCCGGAACACCCTTCCAATCCGGAAGCGCCTCCGAGAAAAGTTTCTTCAAAGACATCATTACCGGCCGGCTCCGATCCCTTGTGGACTCGGTTCAAGTGGCCGCAACTCCTGTTGATAATCAGAGGATTTTTTTGTTTTTTTTGAAACACCGTTCGCATCCTTGACCACTTCGGACGGCACTTGCACAGGAGAGATCTCCCAGTACGCCAGTATCGATGCGGCAAGCCGTGAAAATGCGGGGGCCGCCACATCGCCGCCGTAATAAACCGGATGGGGCTCGTCGATGCTGACCGTGATCACAACCTTGGGTTCGTCATAAGGAACAAAACCTACGAAAGATGCTATAAACTGGTCATGAGAATAAGCTCCCCCGGGTAAAAGTTTCTGCGCCGTCCCGGTCTTTCCCGCAGCCTTAAAACCCTTCACGATCGCTTTTTTACCGGTTCCGTGGTCACTCACGACACCTAGAAGCACTGACCGCACTTGAAGCGCGGTCTCTTTTGAGACAGCCTGCCGGATCGGCTCAGGATCAAAACTTTTCATGATACGGCCGTCATTGTCATCTATGTGGGAAATAATGCGCGGTCTCATGAGCAGCCCGTCATTGGCGATAGCAGAAACTGCCGACGCCAGTTGCAGTGGCGTCAAGGCCACACCCTGCCCGATCGGAATATTGATGATGGAGCTTCTGGACCAGTTCTTCGGACTCGGCACAATGCCGCTCACTTCCCCCGCCAGGACGATGCCGGTTCGGTCGCCAAAACCAAACTGCTTGATTGTTTTATACAGTTTCTCCGCGCCAATGCGCATGGCCGCTTTAACGGTTCCGATGTTGCTTGATTTTTCAATGATCTCGCGGAATGTCAGCATTCCGTGGCCGTGATGATCATGCAGCACTTTGCCTGCAACAGCCCATGAACCTTGTTCGCAGTTGAATTTTTCATCGAGCCCTACGGCTTTATTTTCAAGCACCGCAGAAAGCGTAAATATCTTGAACACCGATCCCGGCTCAAATAGATCGGTTACCGCTCGGTTGCGGCGCTCATCCGTGCTCGATTTTTTAGCATTATTGAGATCGTAAAGCGGGTAATTGGCCATTGCGAGAATATCACCTGTCTTGGGATCCATGACAATGATCGAGCCGCCCGAGGCATTAAATTTCTCGCAAGTGGCAGACAGTTCTCTTTCCGTAAGCGACTGAATGACCTCATCAATGGTCAGATGAACATTGTAGCCGTCAACGGGCGGAACCATTTCTACTTCCTTAGAAATAAGCTCGCGCTGTTTGGCATCCCGCTGTCCCAGGCGCCACCCCGGAACGCCTTTTAGAAAACTGTTGTAGTGAAGTTCAATACCCTCAAGCCCATTGTTATCGATGTCCGTAAACCCGACGAGGTGACAAGCGGTCTGTCCTTTAGGATACACGCGCATGGATTCCTTTACGAATCCGAGCGTCGGCTCCTTTAGCCGCCTGACCGCCTCGGCCTTGGCCGGCATGATCTTTCTTGCGATCCACACGAAAAGTTTATCTTTATCAATATGAGTGGAGATCTCTTCCCGGCTTTTTCCCAGTATCTTTGACAGCTGGCTTGAAAGTATGGGCTTTTGGGCATCCTTCATTTCACGCGGGACGGCATAGAGTGAGTCCAGGCGCACATCCAGTGCCAGTTCGCGGCCTTTGCGGTCGACGATTTTACCACGCGCGGGTTGCATTTCCACCAGCGCCCGCGACTGATTTTGTGCGATAGAATAATACTTTGAGGATTTGAAGATTTGAAGAAATCCGAGGCGGATTAAGAGGACAAAAAGGGCGGTGAGAAAAAATAAAAAAACAAAAAGTAGGCGCGTTTTTGAAAGGTTAGGCAATTTTTATGATTATAACCCAACGAGCCGCTAAAGTGTACTCAATTCGGTCATCCTGACGCGCGTTCTCTCGCTTCGGCCTGCGCCGTTCCAACAAAAAATTTGTTCATCAAAGGCGCCAGTGACATGCTCTGCATGGCACCTGCCTTCGACGCATTAGGATCGGCCACGATTAGCGTATTCCAGGAACGCGGCGCCTCCAGCACGATTTTTTGGGCCGCTAGCTTACGCTCGAGATTGTGCGGAGCTTTCAACATCGCAATATTGTAGTTGAGAGCCCTGCCGCGATCGAGAGCCATGGTTTTTTGTTCCTCTTGCTTGCGGATGGTATAACCCACCGTGACTGCCTGAATTTCAAGATAAACATAAGAAAGGCCGCCCAGTGTAAGACACAAGAGAGCGCTCAAGAACCGGTTCATTCCGCCCCCTTTTCGAACGCGCGAAGCTTGGCGCTGCGCGAACGGGGATTATTTGACAGTTCTGCCTCCGATGCGGTCACCGGTTTTTTAGTCAACACTTTACCCAGGTCCTTGGTCTGCCAGTCACGGAAGGTGTGTTTCACTTTCCTGTCTTCCAGTGAGTGAAAAGAAATAATAACAACACGGCCTTTGTCAGCCAGAACATCCAACGCGGTCAATAAAAATTCATCCAGCGCTGCGAGTTCGCCGTTCACCGCCATGCGGAGCGCCTGAAAAGTTTTTGTGGCCGGGTGCACGCGTCCATAACGATAATATGAAGGCACGGAATTCTCGACAATAACGGCCAACTCACGAGTCGTCTCAATGCGCGACTTTTTGCGTTCAAACAAGAGGTTCCTCACGATGCGGCGGGCGAAGCGCTCTTCGCCATATTTCCAGAGGATCTCAAGCAATGCCTTCTCATCTGCTTCATTCACGATCTTTGCAGCCGTCAGAGCATCCTCTGGGTTCATACGCATGTCCAGTGGACCGTCCTTTAGAAAGCTGAACCCACGCTTATCCTGGTCGAGCTGCATGGACGACACACCGAGATCAAGCAGTATCCCATCAACCGGATCCCGCCCCTCTTCTTTCAAACGACCCGCTAGATTCCTGTAATTTTCATGTATCAGCATAATGCTTCCTCTAAAATCTTCTAAATTTTTCTCGGCCAACGCCAGCGCTTCGGGATCCCTGTCCAAGCCTATGAGCCTGCCGCCCCGGCCAGCCGCTTGGAGCATGGCTTTTGCATGCCCCCCGGCACCGAGCGTTCCATCCACCAGCACTTTGGAAGGACCCGGCGCTAAAAATTCTATCGCTTCATTTAAAAGAACACTTTCATGCCATGCCAAAAAACTATCGGCCTTTCGCTTCCTTGTTGTTCACAAAAACAGGCTCATGATCTTTCTTAATGTTCAGTATGCGCTCAAAAAAATTCTTTGCTTCTCTTTGCATAGTTATCGGCACAAAGTCACGGTTGCGTTTCAATATTTCGACGTTCGGCACTTCAATCCAGTGATTCCTGAAGAACATCGTCGGAACCGATTCGCGTTTTATCATTTTTCTCACACGTCACCTCGCCCCGGTATTTTGGAAGGATCCTCGAGCGGCGCGCCGGCGGTGAATACCTTCTCGGCTATCTGCTCGAACGAATCCTTTGTGCGTTTATAAAATTCGCTCCATGCTTCCTTGCTCCATATTTCCATACGATTTGAAACTCCCACAATAACGACATCGCGTTTAATGTTCGCAAAATCCTTCAGGTACTGCGGAACTAGGATGCGTCCCTGCTTGTCGCAATTAACTTCGCATGCTCCCGAAAAATAAATCCGGTTGAATTGACGCGCTTCTGCGCTGGTGAATGGAAGCGATTTAAATTTAGACTCCTGCTTCTTCCATTCATCTTCTGCGAATACAAAGAGACACGTATCAAGACCCCGAGTGACAAAAAATCGTTCCACATAATTTTCTTTGAATACCTCTCTAAATTTAGAGGGAATAATGAGCCGGCCTTTGCGGTCAATGCTATGTTCGTATTCGCCGTAGAACATTTTTCCCTTCCTCCACTCCTCACCACTTTTTGGTACTTTATGGGAAGAGTGTACACTAGAGAGGTATTCGTGTCAATATCATTGAAAGGATTATTTTTTTGATTGAAATTGCTTAAATCTGAGCGATGGAAAAATGAGGGGTTGTTACGATCGTAACTATCTATATTTGAACGGGTTGTAATGCTTAAAACGGGGTTCGAGAGAGGCCAAAAAAAAGGAGAGACCTCCCCACGCGTGGAGAGATCTCCCAATTTTTGTCTATTTCGTTGGTGGTTTCCCAATAAGCTCACCCGGCTCATCAGGGAGTGCGCGTCATTTATGTTTTTCTCTTTCCTTCAGTTTCGTGGCAGTTTCATTGATCACGTCCGCCAACTCCTTGAGCTCATCATGTTCTCTTAAAACAAGATTCACTTGAAAACGGCCATTGCCGATGTCGCGTAGTGCCTGATAGATCTTGGGCAGCGGACCTGCGATTCGATGAGAAAATTTTATCGAAAAATAAAATAATATGGGTATGATCACAAGCAGACTCATAAAAGCCGCGATGTAAGCTGAGCGGAATATCACAACAAGCCGGCCTTGCGGATAAACCTGCGAAAGTTTTTGCCCAAGGATCATAAACGTGGTGAAAAAAATTATCAGTCCCGTGACCAGCGACGCGAGGAGAGCAAACAATATGACGAAGCGTGCAAAGCGCAGCTGCAGCGCGCGTTCGACAAAATATTGTTTACGGCGGAAAGTTGCGGCCTTGCGCGCAGGCAATCTATTTTCCGTCACTATTTCCTCGCAAGAAAGCAGGAACGACGGACGGTCAGCATCACCCCGCCGCCCTTAGCGGAATTTTCTATAAGTTCTGCGGTTTTCGGTAAAGCCAAATAACGCGTCGGTTGTCCCTGTACGGCCATGAGAAAATCCTGCTCTTTAACACCTGCCATTTGAACCGGACTCTTGTCTTTTACGAATTCCACCACCACGCCCTCGTACTGTTGGCTTAATTTCAATCCCATCGCTCTCAGGTCCCGAGCCCCAGCAACAGGACGGACGACAAGATCTCTTTCATAAAAAAGGATAAAATTGGAATACTGGGGGACCAGAAAATAACGCCTCACAATATCGGCAGAAAGATAACGCAGCGATGTGCTGTCTATTGCCACGAGCCTGTCATTGCGTTTGAGACCGGCCTCTGCCGCGGGCTTCTTAGAATCGATCCCATCGATCACGACCCAGTCGCCTTTTCTTTTGAGCGTAATGCCCATCCCCCGCTTGAGTGCCTGACCGTGTTCGACGGATCTTTCCTTGATCAGTGCTTCAACAGACCTTTGCTTTCCCCACGATTCATAAATCAGCTGTTGTTTTTCGATTTCGTTGCGAGGGCCTTCCGTGACAGTGGAAAAAAATTTACTTTTAACACCGGACGCGGCGATGCGCGCTTCTTCGGAATTCGGATTCTCGGCAAGCGCTTTTTCGTAGAATACGAGCGCCTCTTCAAATTTTCCCTGAGACTCGTATTGTTTGCCAATTTCGATGAAGTTCTTCTCCGGTTCATCGTATTGAATATCTTTTATTCCGCGCAAGAGAATGGGGATCTCCCCGGTCTCGGTGCTCAACAGCACGCGATCCGCGTGTCTTTCAACAACAAGCCCTTTAAGCTCTTTGTCGTTTTTGAGGACGATCGTATCAGCCAGGAGAACTGAGGAATGAAAAAAGGACGGCAACAGACACCCTCCCATAAAGAAAACAACTTTTCCAAAAAAAGCTCCGCCCATAGCCTCCTTTTGAATGGTAGAAACAGCTAGCCTTACCCCAACATATAGCACGCTATATGTTGTATACTAGCAAAAAGACCTACACTAGGCAATCATTAATACGTCGAGGGGTCGTGTTTTTTGGTGGGATCTGCGCTTTTGTGGTTCTCAGACTTATAGGTCTGTTCAGGAGCCGAAAATCCTAGGTCGTAGGTACCTGAAACACGATTTAGGCTGTCACGAGCGCTGTCTTCATCGGTTTCAATAGTGAAGCTGTTAAAGGCAGGGCTTTCATCCAGCGGAGAAGTTTCCTTGGTGGATGGCTGCTTTAAAAGCGACTCGGCATAGTTATTTTCAGAAAACAGAATACAGAAAACAGAACACAGAAAAAATAAAAAAAATATTCTCCTCGGTCCTGAGACTTGTCTTCGGTTGTCGGTATTCTGTTGTCTGTCTTCTGTCATCTGTTCTCTGTTATCTGATAAGTTCTAAAAGGATGCTCGCGGGCTCGTAAGCCGGGTTCTGTTTCTAGACAGTCATTTATCTGGCCTGTCCATTGCTGGACAGGTCTTCTGCTACGCGCTGTCCTTATCGGCGGCGCTTCGCAGGAATAAATTCTGTTGAATTCATTCCTGCGTAGCTGTGCCGTCAAGGACACAGCGAAGCAGAAAGCGGTTTACCCGGGAAGATTAGCGAACTTGAGCAGTTCTTCTTCCCCTATTTAACCTTGCTCCGCGTGGAGATTGCCCGTTTCACTCCCATCTCTCGATGGGACTCGCCCGTCATTCATGCTTTGGCGGGCGCCCGCCGTTGTTCTAGTGGCGAACGTCTCTGATGCTCTAATCTGCTTAATATCAGCTTTCCTGTCGACCGAATACTGTCAACTGTCAACTGACATGAAGAGTGGGTGTTACCCACCACGCTGCTCAAATGGAGCCCGGACTTTCCTCTTCGACGAATAATGAATCCACCGTTTTTTGGCGGAACACACTCCTCGGTCAAAGCGACTATCCGGCCCACAAGTCCTTTTAGACACTTCTATTTTACTGGGGTGGTGCTAGAAAAGCAAGTGCGCATCCAGTGCGCGATTAGCCTCTTTATCGGCCAATGTGTTGCGCTCGCGGGGCACGTGACTGACCTTAAGGCGCTTAAATGCAGGCGCTAAATGAGCGGCTAGGCGATGTAGGCGCCGCAAATGGTCGTCCTTGATCTTATATTCGCCGCTCCATTGTTTGGCCATGAGCTCGCTATCGGTAAAAAGACTCACTTCTTTGGCGCCTAAAAGTAGCGCCTCCTGAAGACCCAGCACCAAAGCCATGTATTCCGCCACATTGTTCGTGGCATGTCCAAGAGCAACGGACAACGTTTTGACAGTCTTACCGGCGCTATCACAGACCACGACGCCGGCGGCCGCCGGACCGGGATTGCCGCGAGCGGCGCCATCCACGTATACCTGAATATTGGAGATTTTTTTGGGCTTCAAGAATTCCAGTAAAGAATGCGCGCGCAGGACTCGCAAAAGATAAGCTTGTTGTTAGCCTGTATCTCATTAATCACTTGAGGAGGCAGATCCATGTTGCAGCCGCTGCATGAGCCATTCCTGACAGGCACCAGACCCACGCCGTCACGATTCCTCAAAAGTTTTTCGTACTGACTCACGATCTTAGGGTCTAAATTTGGAAGGAATTCCTTGCGGCGTTCATTAGAAACTGAGATATTCTCCTGCAGCTCAACTATATGTTTGTCCACAGCCAAAACATTTTCTTTGAATTTTTTTTCTTCGGCGGCGAGCGCTTCTTTTTCTTTTGCGCATTTTTTCTTCGCTTCATCGACGGCGTCAAAAAGCCCTAGAATCTCTTCTTCGAGAACCGATTTGTCGGCCTTGGCACCTTTGATCTCCATCTCCATCGCCTGATATTCTTTGTTGGATTTGAGCGTGTAAAGCTGGGCTTGAAATTTTTTTATTTTTTCCTCGATGCTCTGGAGCCCCACTTCTTTTTCTTTTTGTTTCAACTGCGCGGTCTTAAGGTTCTCGTCGGCGTGCTTAAAAGATGCCTTTTTCCTGTCGAATTCCGCCTCCATCGTTTTTTTGATGCTCGGCTGCTCATCGAGCTCTTTTTTTAATGCGTATGCTTCGCCGTCTATGTGCTGCAGCTGTGAAAGAATCTTTATCTGGTCAGGAAAGGCTACCGGCATTTATTCCTTTGATCTCGCAACTAATTTGTTGGCATTCATGAACTTGCTTCTCTCCGTCGCGCGTGGTGGGCACTAGAGGACTCGAACCTCTGACCTCTTCGATGTGAACGAAGCGCTCTAACCGGCTGAGCTAAGTGCCCTTAAGCATCCGAACACTGGGCCCGGTTGGACTTGAACCAACGACCCGCTGATTATGAGTCAGCTGCTCTAACCGACTGAGCTACGAGCCCAAAGGGATGATTCTAGCACACCCGTTGCGTGGAGGTAAAGCTGATAGGTGGGAAAATGAAACGCCTAGAAGTCTAGTTCTTCCCCGGCGCCCAGTTCAAGGAAAGTTTTAAGTTTCCGGGAGCGCGTCGGATGGCGGAGCTTACGAAGCGCCTTGGCTTCGATTTGACGCACACGTTCACGTGTAACGTTGAAGATGGAGCCCACTTCTTCCAGCGTGCGCGGATAACCGTCGTTGACACCGAAACGCAGCTGAAGCACCTTTCTTTCGCGGTCCGTCAAGGTAGAAAGCACGTCATCCATCTGCTCTTTGAGCATTGCGTAGGTCGTGGCACTCGAGGGCGAAACAGCACGCTTGTCTTCGATGAAATCACCAAAATGCGTATCCCCTTCATCGCCAATGGGCGTCTGGAGTGAGATCGGCTCCTGAGCGATTTTAAGGATCTCGCGGACCTTTTCTACACCCATGCGCATACGCTGGCCGATCTCTTCGGGAGTCGGCTCTTTACCGGTTTCCTGTACGAGCGTGCGGGACACACGGATGAGCTTATTAATCGTTTCTGTCATGTGCACGGGAATACGGATGGTTCTGGCCTGGTCCGCGATCGAACGCGTGACGGCCTGACGAATCCACCATGTGGCGTAAGTGCTGAATTTATAGCCTCGACGATATTCGAATTTATCCACCGCCTTCATGAGACCAATGTTTCCCTCTTGAATAAGATCCAGGAACGAGAGACCGCGGTTCGTGTATTTTTTTGCAATACTAACCACGAGACGAAGATTCGCCTCAACAAGTTCTTTTTTGGATTTCTGATATTTGGTTTCCTTGCGTCGGATGACGATATAGCGTTCCTTCAGATTGTCGTAACTTTCTCCGAAAGTGACCAAAAGTTGGCGGCGTTCTTTTAGGAGTCTTGAGATCTCCGCACGCGCACGGCGGCGGCGATGTCTTTCGATCTCTTTATCAATGCGATCGATGCGTAGTAGGCCTGTGCGGATATCGGCGAACATGTCTTCAACTACGCGCGGGGTGACCTTGAATTCTAAAAGAAGCTGCGTGGAGTTGGTTTTCTTTTTAGCCCCGCGCAAGCGGCGGGCCAATATGGTCAGACGTTTCAGCGTCTTAACGGGATTACCGCGGTCCTTCAGATCTTCTTTAATATATTCTTCAATAGTGTATTCACCTTTGAGCAGTTTATTCGTAAATTCCAGGATAAAACTGCGTGAAAATGGGCATTCGTAAACTGCTTTGCGGAATTCAAGCTCATCCGCTTCGATACGCTTGGCAAGCTCGAGCTCCTGTTCGCGTGTCAAAAGTGGTATCTGGCCCATTTGGCGGAGGTACATACGCACAGGGTCATCCATCTGCTCAAGGCGAGTCGGTGAAACAACTGCGACTTCAGGCTCTTCCTTTTTATCGGAATCCGCTTCGGGCGCATCTTCCCCCGCTTCCTTTTCGGACTCTTCATCGTCGTCCTGGTCTTTTGCCGCGTCTTCAGAGTCCACCACATCAATACGCTGAGCATTGAGCGTCACCAACACATCATCAATTTCATCCGATGACGTGACGTTCGTTGGAAGTACGCGGTTGATATCGTCGTAAGTGAGAAATCCTTTTTCTTTTCCGAGAGCAACAAGCTGCTCAATGCTCTTCGTCTTATCGGTTTCGGCGACACGAGCCTGTTTTCCGGCAGGTGCAGAGGATTTAGCGACAGACTTCGCGACGGGCTTTTGAAGCTTCTTTATCTTTTTTGCCTTTTTCGATTTTTTCATGATTATTTTTTTATCCCCTTGTTTAATTCGGTAAAATGTTCCAAAAGATTTTTTAATCGGTTTTTATCACCGATGCGCTGCGCATCAGCGATCTCATGCTTCAAACCTTCCTGCTCGGCCTTGAGCCTGACTCGCTTCATCCATGCGAGGCAATCCTCCAATGTCCTCATCTTGTCCGCAATGGCGTCCATCTCGGCGCTGGCCGTCGAAACAAGCTTCACCAGGTCCGCATCCTCAGGATGACGGTTAATGATGCGGCTTGCGCTTGTCGTTTCTTCCAAATGCTCAAAAATAATTCCGGCCGCTTTTCTTTCATCTGCGCCGTGAAAATCTTCCGGCTGTATCACAGCGGATACCGCCTTCGCGTACTGCGTGCTTTCCATCATAAGACCTATCAAAAGCATCTCGGCCCTTTTATCCGCATCCTCTCCCAGTTTCGGGGCAGCGAACAGGCTCTCCGGCTTGAGAAGCCTGGCGTGGGCCGCGGCACCCTGCGGCTTTTTCATCTGGGACGTCAGCGCTTCTTCCGGAAGACCCAGACCCTGACTTAATTCTCTTATCCATGCGGCACGCAAGATTTCATTCTGCACTTTTGCCAGAAGTATCACCATTTCATTCGCGATTTTTACTCGGCCCTCCACGGTCTGCGCATTCTCTTGAGCGCGCAACAGTGTCAGCTTATAATCAAATAAATTCTTTGCCTGCGATAACTCTTCATGAAAACGTTCCGTACCCTCTTTATGCACAAAGCTATCGGGATCGTGACCCTGCGGAAGCCGCACAATCTTCACCTCTAGACCTTCTTCTAAAAAGAGCTCAAGTCCTCTCATCGTCGCCGTTTCGCCGGCCTTATCTGCATCATAAAGCATCGTCACGTTGTGCGTGTGACGCTTGATGAGCCGCACTTGGTCGCGTGTCAGCGCCGTACCGAGCGACGCGACTACGTTCTGAATTCCGGCCTGGAACAACATCGCAAAATCCATGTAACCCTCTACGACGATGAGCGCATCTTTTTCGCGTATCGCGGGTTTAGCCCAAAAAAGACCGTAAAGATGCTGGCCTTTAGAATAAAATTCGCTTTCCGGTGAATTCATGTACTTCGGAAGCGAGTCATCCATGACCCGGCCTCCGAATGCGACGCAAATGCCTTTCATGTCAAGGATCGGAAAAATGATGCGGTTTCGGAATCGATCGTAATAGCCGTTCTTCTCTTTTCTTTCGAGAACAAGGCCTATGCGTTCGAGCGTTTTTTCCGCCGCCTGGCCGCGTAGTTGCTGCAAGAGCGCGTCCCAGCTGTCCGGAGAGAGCCCTATCTTAAACCGGTCGAGCGTCTCTTCGTTTAAACCACGGCCCCGTAAGTATACACGAGCTTTCTGTGCTTCGGGGCTTTTTAGCAAAAAATCATGATAAAAATTCATCGCCTGCGAATTCACCCGCGAAGCGACCGCCAGTCGCTCTTCGCGCTCCCGATCTTTCGGAGCGAAGTCGTTGGGTAACTCGACACCCACGCGCTCAGCCAGCTCTTTCACGACCTCGAGAAAATCTCTTTTCTCGAGTTTCATGATGAAGCTGAAAACATTTCCACCGACGCCGCAGCCAAAACAATGAAAGATCTGTTTATCCGGCGTCACGTAAAAAGACGGCGTTTTTTCCGGATGGAACGGGCATGGCGCCTTAAAACTGCGGCCCGATCGCTTCAGCGGCACGCTGGCCGATATGATCTCGACGATGTCCAGCCGGTCCTGAATCTGCTGAAGCACCGTGTCCGGAATCACCCCGCGACCCCTTTAGCCTTTACGCCCAGCTGCGGAGACAAATGCGATAAAAAATCAAAAATAGTCGGAGCAATTATCACAATCTTAGGCCCCACGACAGAATGCTCATGAATGTCTTTTTTTAAAGAATCCATCGGCAGATAATCAATAATCATAAAGATCATGCTGAGCAGGACCACCCATCGGCAAGCTCCGACGGCTAGACCTACGAGTCTATAAAATATTCCGCCCTCACCCACCTTTAACATTTTCAAAAGAACGAAAGTCAAAAACTTGATGACGATAAATACGGCCACTAAAAGAGCGATAAACGCCACTGCCGTAGCCGAAGTCAGATTCAAAAAAGTTTTAAGTGTCAGCGTTTGCGCCAACAGCTCATAGAACCGCAGCGTAATGGCAACGGTAATCACGTAACCGGCTAACCGTAAAAGTTCCGGAAAAAGACCGGATCGATAGCCCACATAACAACCCCTCAGAACCGCTATCACGGTCAGATAGTCCACCCACGTTAATTGGGAGAAAAATTCCTTCATCGTAAGGGCTTATGTCTTAATAAATTATGGGTGAAACTGCTTGTTTTCTGTGACTGTTTTGGAAGTATACCATCCATAGATTGCCTTGTCAATTAGTTAATAGTTAAAAATTTTAGTTACGCCTTGGCGCGACTGTCCTTACAAGACCCGTTGATCCCTTTTCCGGGGCTTTTTCTACCTTTTCGAATTTTCCGTCGAAATCATTATCGTACTGCTTCTCGACAAGATGACCGTTATTCTCCACTAACTTGAGATCAGACCTGCCATCAAAATTGCGGTCGAATTCGCGTCTATAAATGGCTCCTTTTTTCAGAAAACGCCAATAATCCGGCTTTCCGTCAACCCTTTTGTCCGTGGCGACCACGGTTGCTTCCCCCGACAAATTGTACTGGATCCAGGTGTCCGTCTTGCCATCATGGTCCGAATCCCGCTCGGCAGAACTGGGAACCCCATTTTTAAAATAAAAAGTACTGTCATATTTTTTGTCTTTGTTTGAATCGACCAGCACTTTCACGATTTCGTTCTTATTCGTATAGACCTTGCTTTCTTTATATCCGTCTCCGTCATCGTCACGGTCTTCCGAGACAACGGACGCGAAGACGCCTCGGGCCATCAGCATGCACAGAATTGAGATGAGTATGATTTTAAATTTCATCGTAGTGAAACCGCAGCGCCGAGAGTGAGAAGACAGCTGCCGTTTCGCTGCGCATCACGAGCGGTCCCAGACTGATGGGCACAGCGCCCTGACGCACCGCCTCTTCCGTCTCTTTGCTTGTAAAATCACCCTCAGGTCCAATCATGACGAGAACACTTTTGGCGGGAGTCTTCAGAGCGGATGACAAAGTCTGCCCCTTCACGGCCAATGTCGGCATAAGCAATTTTTCGTATCCTTTTTTTGCTTCCATAAAATTTTTAAATTTCTGAACCACCGACACGCGCGGCACGACAGTTAGGCCGCACTGCTTGCATGCCTCCTCCGCTATCCGCTGCCAACGAGCCGTTCGTGCCTGCCACTTATCTTCGGGCAATTTTACAACGCTGCGCTCCGATAGGATAGGAAAAATACCTGCAACGCCGAGCTCACAGGCTTTTTGTATCATCCATTCCATTCCGTCGGGCTTAATCACCGAACACGCCAGGGCCATCGGAACGACGGGTGCTCTTTGGGTTACCCCATTGGCATCAAGCTGAACCTTTAAAAGCCCCCCTTCTTCGCCGATCACGAAACCCATAAAACTTTTACCGCGGCCATCCAAAAGCTCAAGTGTATCCCCGGCTTTAAGCCTCAAGACCCTAAGCGCGTGGCGGCTTTCTTTTTCTTCTAAAAGCACAACTCCGCAGCTTACCTTTTCGGGATTAAAATAGAAACGGGACATTATGAGATTATACCATGCGGACTCGTTCCTTCGGAGTTCCCGCGCGAAAGCGACGGGAGCGAAGAAGAATGGACCTGAGCGGGGTCGAACCGCTGACCTCTTCATTGCGAACGAAGCGCTCTACCAACTGAGCTACAGGCCCTAATCTTGTAATCTAGCCTGTAGCGAATCCGCCATGCTTTGTGGCGGAGAGCTACCATGCTCTTATTCTACCTCCGCCAAAGAACTTGGCGGACTGCCTTCGGC
>JAHFFI010000014.1:0-2454 GCA_023248025.1 Candidatus Omnitrophota bacterium | reverse complement strand
AACTGAGCTACAGGCCCTAATCTTGTAATCTAGCCTGTAGCGAATCCGCCATGCTTTGTGGCGGAGAGCTACCATGCTCTTATTCTACCTCCGCCAAAGAACTTGGCGGACTGCCTTCGGCAGAACTGAGCTACAGGCCCTAATCTTGTAATCTAGCCTGTAGCGAATCCGCCATGCTTTGTGGCGGAGAGCTACCATGCTCTTATTCTACCTCCGCCAAAGAACTTGGCGGACTGCCTTCGGCAGAACTGAGCTACAGGCCCTAATCTTGTAATCTAGCCTGTAGCGAATCCGCCATGCTTTGTGGCGGAGAGTTTACAGGCCCAAAATTTTTATTTTAGCGACTCACCTAGCCAGGCGAGATATTTCCCCAGCCCCTGAAGGACGGGCACCGAGAGGATTTCCGGCACCGCATACGGATGCACACTGCAAATAAACTTTTCACATTTTTTGTAACGGGAATGGGACGTTTTCACCAAAAGCAGGTGCTCTTTGGCCGTCTCAATCTTTTTCTTCCACCGATACACGGAAGAAACGTTCCCTATAACAGAAACGCAGGCTGCGTACTTGCCCTCCACCAGTTTCCGTGCGATTCGCGACGCAGTTTTTGCGTCAGGCACCGTTGTAAGGATCAAGACCATCCGTATCAGAAACGCAGGGTTATTTTATAATCATTCCCCTGGTCTTCCATGATCACATGGCCTTCGCGGGCCAGCCAGCCAAGGCTCATTAAAACTACATTGCGGTTCTTATCGATACTTTTGATAAGTTCTGACAGCGTGGTCAGACGATTCTTATCGAGGTAATGCCAAATATCCCCTGCTACAATACCAATTTCAGTGATCATTCCCAACCTCCCGTTTATTTAAAATAGCGAAACGATATAATACTACACAAATCTGTCTTCGGGCGATTTTTTATTAAAGCTCGAGCACTGGGGACACTGAGAAATCTCATGATGCGTCGAATCCACGTACGTATAGCAGCAGATCGCGCATTCCCACACATCCGCTTCTTCTCTCACAAATTTTGGAAATATCGCCGTGCGTTCGAAAAATATCCACAGAACAAATATAACTAAAAGCGATGACATGATGTACAGAAAAACCATCGTTGAGACGTCGAGGCGGAACACGCTATCCCTTCACGTTCTCGGGAAAATGCAACCTGATCTTGCCCCGCTGCTGCATAGGAGTCTTATCGATCGCCAACGGCGCGAACTGCCATCCTTTGAGATACGTGACCCACACGGCGTCCGCCTCTTCGTTGCCGCAGGAAGTAAGCACTTCAACCGCGCTTACCGTACCCGAAGGGTCCACCGTAAATAAAAGTTCAGTATCCGTTAAAGAGGCGGCTGCGACTCCCCGGATATTGGGTTGAGGATCCTGCGGTCTGTGAATCACCTGCCGATTTCTCACGTCTCCTTCCATCTCGGGCAAACCTTCGGAATAGCCTAATTTTAAACGCGAAGTAAATTCATAATCAGGAAAAATTTTATTGCCTCCCACAAGTTCTCTAAGAGAATTCATAACCTTTTGTCCGAAAGGCACACTGACCACGTCCCCCGAGGAATAGCGCTGCATCTTGGCCACTTCCACGTCCACCGGATCTTCAAAATCGGATATGCGCCGGTAAAATGCCTCGGAGAATGCCGGCTTCGTTTCAACGAGCGTCCTAAAAATGGTGTCATCCAGCACCGCGCCCATTGAAATAATAACGGGTGATACAGGCCGCTTGACTTTTCTGGGGCTCACATCGATCTGTATGGAGTAAAACCAAAAAAGATGCCACAGCACCGAAGCGCCTATGGCCCAGTGGAACGAACGATCTCTAAAGGACCAGCCTTCGTAACCCCTCACAGATTTTCTCCCGGCCTTTGGTTCGTCGCAATATTAATCTGCGGAACCCCTTTTTCACGGCACAGGTCCCAGATCTCAACCACGCGGCCTAGCGATGCGTTCTTGTCCACCTTAAGCAATAAGGATCGTTTGAATTTAGCGGCATCGGCGATCTGAGTGGTTAACTCCTGGATGGTAATAGGTTTTTCATTTAGAAACAACAAGTCCTGCCCGGTGACCGTCACGATCAGATGCTCCGCATTCACGACTTCGCTTGTCACAGCACGAGGCAGCATCACTTTAATGCCCGTCGGGAATATAAAATTGGACGTCAACATGAAAAAAAACAATAGATTGAACATGACGTCAATGAGCGGCACCTTCATCGTGGCATCGAGGTAACTTTTTTCAAGCGACGTACGGCGCTTAAGACGTTTAAACCTCATTATTCATCCCTCTTTTCACCGAGCATGTTGAGAAGATCCGTAGCGCTTCTTTCCATGTCGAGCACGAAACCATCAACGCGGCTCACGAGATAATTGTAAGCGACATACGTCGGAATCGCCACGCAGAGGCCGAACGTCGTCGCCAACAGCGCCTGCCAGATGCCGCCGGC
>JAHFFI010000089.1 GCA_023248025.1 Candidatus Omnitrophota bacterium | reverse complement strand
GCTAACTCCTTTTGAGAAAGCCCTTTTTCAATCCGAGCAATATAGATAGCCCTAGAGAAGAGATTCATACTAAAAATATAGCATATATACTATATATTTCAAGTTAAATATACCAAATACGAGGCGATGTTCTAGAGGGGAGGTTGGTTCTAAAAGCGCTTTTAGGGATACATTTTAGCTAATCTGGACGGGGTGGTACCGTATATTTACTAAGTCAGCGTTTTGTCTCAGCGTATGTCGCCTGAGCAAAACGGATACCAAGAGATCGAATGGCTTCTTTGCCTCGTACCGTCAAGTCCGTGAGAAATAAAAACTGTTCGCGACTTTCTTTGACGTAGGCTTTCACACGGTAGTGCGTGCCCCAAGGTTTTTCGAGAACAATAACAGTGACAGGGGATTCTGCTTTTCTATAAGAACTTGTTTCCGCGACTGCCGTCAGGTGCTTGCGAACCAAAACCGCATCATGGTCCGGATTGAGATAAAAATCAGCGACACACAAGAGGCTCTGGCTGCCGCTAGAAGCATTGAGAATATTTGCCGCCCATAGACGTGTATGCGGAATAATAACTTCTGTGTCATCCGCGGTCACGATCCGGGTAGCGCGCGCACCAATGGATTTAACTTCTCCATAAGCTCCGTCCACCTCGATCCAGTCACCCGGCTGATAAATATTTTCCAATACGGCCGCAAGTCCCGCAATAACGCTTGAACCATAGTCCTTGAGGGCAAAACCTAGCGCTAAACCAGCGCTCGCTACCAATGCGATGATGTTTCTGAATGTCGGTTCTACCAGGATCGGTACGATCAACACGATTGAAGCTATCCCAATAAAAAACCGGATAAGCGGAATAGCGCGAAGAATAGAAAGACGCAAATGTGAAGGTGTTTTCTTCGCTAAATACACGCCGATCCGCCGCGTCATGAACATCAATGACTGGGCTAGAATAAAGATTCCCAAAACAAGAAGCGCGTCCTGTAAAGACAGCTTCCTTAAAATTCCCCATGCGCTAAAATTTTCGTTCATAAACTGGGAGTAGCCGAAAGTCCGTCAGCGGCGTCGGCAGAGGTCACATCGCTGTCGGCGGTCACAGGGTCCACGTCCGCCTCAAGACCCGCGGTTGCCTCACTTTCAGACGGAATATCAGTAGTGACAACTTCCGCATCAAGAACCGCATCGATGGGGGCTTCATTAACAGTCGTGGTAAGATCCTGGCCCGCTATTGTTCCGTCCTCCGTGACCGTCGCGTCCACCGATGCAGCATCGGTTGTGGAGGAGGTATCCACATCAAGAAGTGAGTCTGCATTGGTGTCGATGGCAAGATTGGCGTCTACGGCTGGCTCTCCACCGCTTAGATCCACGTTCGCATCCACGTTGACGATACTGCTGCTGGTACCTCCGCCGCTTGCAGGCTCTGTGGAAGGCTCGGTCGGGCCGCCTGTTGAAGTCTCAACACCGATGTTTCCACCCGGTCCAGCCCCGGTCGTACCGCCCGTCACAGTGTCTTGAGTATTTCCTTGTAAGCCGCCAGATCCCGCGCCTGCGCCGAGATTGGTGCCCAGATTGGCATTGACACCGCCGGTTCCAGCACTTGAACTGGCAGAAGAAGCTGTAACATGTGTATCTGATGAGGGGCTTAAGTTTCCGCCGGGAATGGGGCGGGTCTGGGTTTTTCCCGTATAACTTTGCGGTTTTAGAGGACGGCTTCCCTCCTCCATTCCACCGATGACTCTGTCTATCGCGAATTCTCTGGGGTCCACTCCATTTTCTGAGGCAAAAGAAATCGCCGTCCAATTAAGGCAGCAAGAAAAAATAAAGACAGGAACGATAAAAATGCGGTTTCTCATATAGAAAACACAACCTCCACACCTGTGATGTGTCTATCCCGTTCATAAAAACCATTGTCATTGTCAGAGTTTATATAACGATAAAACACTCTCGTCGCAAGATCCGGTCGCCAATGATAAGTAAGGTCCGCATAAACATCCATTCTCAGGTCACGGCGCTCGTTAAGATCAAGCGCCGACAAAGAGGAAAAATCAGGATAGGAGCCATAATCAAAACCTGTCGAGGCATCAAATGTCACTGGCCCCAGAAAATCCAAGGGGCCATGAATACCCAGGCGCGTCAAAGAGCCCAACCGATTAAAATTATCGCCTCTTGTGTCGGCAAAACTCACTTCTTCCTTCACGAAGAAATAAGTTTTAAAATCTTCAGCCGTGTAAAAATATTGAACGATCCCTAAGCCCCCGCGATATCCGTCGCGGGACGTAGTGGATGGAAGAAACCCGTCGTTCTTGAAATCGGAATAAGAAATCCTGGTGTACACGTGGGTTTTTGTTTTTTTCCAGAAGGAGGTTTCACCGCTCAAAAGAAAGCGATTTACCGTCGAAAAAAGGTTGCTGCGCAGCCAATTGTACCTAAAGTCATATCTCGCTCCAAAAAGGACAGCACGGCTTCCCATGAAAAACCTCTTTTTGGCATTCAAGGCAAAACCTTGGGAATTGAAATCTATCTGATCTGCGCCATGATCATGCAGAAGCGCCTGGCCTACATAAAGCGCATCGACACGGATGTCTTTTTCCAGGATCACGGGATATCCCACACTAAGATCGATGGGAAAATCAACACCGTCTTTCTTGGGCCTTGATGAGAGACGGCTATTGTCGGGGATAAGCAAGGGATTGCTGTCATAATAAACCCCTGTTTTTCCAATGAGATAAGGCCGTCTTTGTACTTTTTTGATCACGTTTTTTTTCATGAGGCGTACTCGGGTAAGCTGCGCTTGGGCCCAGTGCCGGTAATCCTCCGACGAAGATTTTTCTACCACCCAACGAAGCTCTTTGGCAGCTTCGTCAGGTTTTCCATCGCGCGCGTACGTTAATCCGAGAAATAGATGCGTCGGAACATGGTTGGGATCTTGGGACAGGATTTCTTTGTATGCGGCAATAGCTTCCGTACGGCGATTTAATTTATCCAGCGTCAAAGCACGGTAACGCAGTATCAGAGGATCGCCCGGATATATTTTAAGCTGACCGTCTAAAACTCCGAGCGCTTCTTTGAATTCCTTATTTTTGAAGCGCTTTGAAAAATCACTGGAAATAAACTCTTCTTTGGATATAAGTTGTGCGTTATCTTTGGCAAAAACGTTTGAAATTAGAAAATTAACCGGACCAACTGAGGGATAACCTAAGAAAAGTAATACAGTAAAGATCAGGGAACTGCGTTTATGGTTCAAAAAAACTCCCTTTTGTTTAAAAAACTCTTTTGCGCGTTTATTGTGCCATAAATCGCTTTGATTAGAAACGAATCAATTTTTTGTTCCTGCACACTCTTCCTCGTTAGGAATAAGAAAGACTCGTTTCTAAGATAAATTAACAGCGGGAGAAGCGCGCTTCTAGACGCCGCCATCATAGGCGGAACTAATCTTTCGAAATGGCGACCCATAAGGGACACGAAGCGAACTCCCTATCGTCAACAGGTACAATTACTTATAAACATGAGAAAACGCCGAGGGCCAAGAAACAGAGTTGAAATCGCTTTTGTAATGTAATTTCAGATCGAGATCAGCTTCCAATCATCGGGTTTTCTAATAACACTATCCCCTGATTTAATCTCGTCGGGCAGCTGAGCTGACTGCAAATGTTGTTCGGTCATCCTGTGGTGAAAATGCGCCGCTGTTTTAAGATTCCTGGTGGGCATTCGATCAATCGGCACAATAACACCGATTTGCTTGGTGGGGTACAGTTCTTTCGCCGCATGAATAGCGGGGGCCAGGTCGTTATCGCCTGATATAATTATTGCCCTATCAAACTTATTCCGCTGTGCGTCGATCAGAAGTCTTGTCGCAATGTTCACATCGGTCAATTTCTCTTCATGCGCTGTAAACATTGCGTGGCAATTTTTACATTCACGGTCTTTACCTTGAAATCTTCCGTAGATTACTTTCGCTCCGACCGACCTTAGAGCTCTTATGTAAACTTGATGTTTGTTAACCTTGCGCTCATTCCATGTCGCAAGGGCAGTGAAATAATACACATCCTTTAAAATTTGATCCTTTTGGAGATACATTTTGCAAAGAGCCATAAGATCCAGCCATTTATATTTTTTGTAAACTGCTTCCCCAGCTGGGTTTTTCCGATCGTTTATTGCATGATACAAATTGAAACCATCTATATAAAATATGACATTTTCTTGCATTTAAAACTCCTTAGAAATTTTGGGCAAAAAAATCCCGGCTTCTCAGGAAGCCGGGGCCATAGAGCATAGAAACCCTATGGGATGATGATCAAAGTATACATCACCCTTGCGTTTCTTGTCAAAGCGTATATTTACAGGCATTACTATGACTATCACCGAAGGTACTTGGCCAAAAAACCGCTCCAATGGTATACTATGGCTACTTAGGTGCCGTGGCCAGGAATCGAACCTGGATCCGTCTCTTATCTGGAGACTGCTCTATTGCCCTTTGCGGAGCGCCCCGTTGAGCTACCACGGTTCAACTAAGTTGCCCCTGGTTTTCCAGGGGCATTTTTTATCCGTAAACAGCCACTATCATCTGGTCTTTTTCATCCCAATAGGGGTGTAACTGCCGTGTTTTGACCGTTGAAAATCCGAATGATTTCACGTAGTTTTTCGCCCATAACAAACAGCCCCACTTGTACTTCTTCAATTTTAACCTCGAAGATTCCTTTTCATCAGTCGTAGGTTTGATTCCAATTTTCTTTGTTTCTTTATCGTAATAGAGCACGCAGTGTGTGACTTTATCTAGATTAAACTTATCCACCGATGCCTTGTTAAAAGAAATTTGTCCCGCTTTCCATATAGATAGCTTCGGGTCTTGTGAGCGAGACCTTGCTCCTGGTGTATATTTTACCCAAGCCATTATCTACCTCCTATTCAGTAATAAACCACACTTAATATTAAGTGTGTATTTTAACTCATAATCCTCACACTTGTCAACACCCACGTTGTCTTTGCTAAAGACCAAAAAAAATAAAAGCTCCTCCCCAAATGCTTGGGAAAGAGCTTCTATATTTCAGGTTCGCACGAGTGTCAACAATGGCGACCCCAATCCGCACGCTCACTGCGCGCGGCACTCCGACGGGTTGGATTCGGCGCCCTACGCTGCGCAGTCTGCGCGTCAGTATAAGACTCATCGACACGCTGCTGTGCTCGCTCCGGGTCGGCCATTCGCCTCGAGGAATGAATGGCTACTGCCTTTGTGGCAGTAGCCCTATAATTGCGGGCCTCTCAGCTCTCTTTGAATCCCTTAATGACCAAGAATTAAATAAAAACACCTCTTACGGTTTTTAATCCATAAGAGGTATTTTTATTTAATTGGCGACCCCAACGGGATTCGAACCCGTGTCATCACCGTGAAAGGGTGATGTCCTAAGCCAGGCTAGACGATGGGGTCAAAAGAGTTTATTTGGATTCCTTGGGCTCTTTCGCGTCTTCGGCGGCGATGGCGGTTTCATCCTCAGGCTCGACTTTGGCGACTGTAGAAACCTTGTCATTCTCTTTTTTGAGATTGATGAGACGGACACCTTGCGCGACGCGGCCTGTTTCGCGGATATCTTTGACGGAACAACGAACCACCATGCCCGTCTGGGTCATGATCATCAGATCATCCTTGTCAGTCACGCATCGGAGGCCGATGACTTTGCCATTTTTATCCGTTACTTTGATATTGGTCACCCCTTTACCGCCGCGGGAAGTCACGCGGTATTCATCGACTTGGGAACGCTTGCCAAACCCTTTTTCGGTGACAGATAGAAGTGTCGCGTTTTTAGTGACGACTTCCATGCCGATGACGACATCTTTGGGCTCTAGCGTAATGCCGCGCACTCCGCCGGCTCCGCGGCCCATGCTGCGTACCATCGATTCAGGAAAGCGTATGGCTTTGCCGTTGTATGTCGCGAGGAAAATTTCCTGGGTACCGTCCGTTA
>JAHFFI010000088.1 GCA_023248025.1 Candidatus Omnitrophota bacterium | reverse complement strand
TCAAATCTTCAGTCCGCCTGCGAAGAGGCACGCGATTATATTGAGAGAACCGGGCATAGCGCATTGTTGACACCACCCTCAAATACGGCTATAATCCGGAGACATTAAATCTAATGAATGAAAGGATTTACGCATGTCGAAGGTAGAAGTCGGACCAAACGAACCGCTGGAAAAGGCCCTTAGGCGCTTCAAAAAAAAGATTGAGCGTGAAGGGATACTGAAAACACTGAAGGCGAGAAAGCACTACGAAAAGCCCAGTGAGATCAAGCGTCGTAAGGTCCGCAGCGCAAAAAGCCGCAAACGTTTCTAAGCCCCACATGATCGAATTTATATCCGGATTTGCCGCCGGCGCAGTTATCGCGGCGGTTATTGCCACTCTCGCCAGAAATATCGCCCTCGCCCGTATTTCCGAACGACTCGAATCGGAGCGTATCACCCATGAAAAACTCAGGGCCGATTTTCGTCAAATATCCATGGATGTGGCGATGGCGACTCATCAGCAGGTCAAGTCGGATGCCGGCCAGTCCTTCCAGAAGCAGGAACAGCAGATCGCCAACTCCGTAGCCGATATGAAAACGCGCTTCGATGAAACGCAGAAAGTTCTAAAAAAATTCGACGAAGAAAGGGCCGTCATGTTTGGGCGTCTCGAACAGTCTGTCGGTCAAGTGCTCGACGCCGGCCTATCCATCAAAATGGAGGCTTCCGCCCTGAAAAAAGCGCTGACCACAAGCACCGGTATAAGAGGGGAATACGGCCAGATCGTTCTCCAGAACATTCTTGAACAGAGCGGGCTTGTGCAAGGAGTTGATTTTATGACTCAAAACTCAGTGGTGGGCGAGGATAATAGCGAGCTTCGTCCTGATTTCGTGATCAACCTTCCTTCCGGAAGACGTCTAGCTATCGACGCCAAGGAAGTGGCCGGGGAATATCTTCTCGCGCAGGAAACGGATGATAGGGAAAAGCAGAGGGAGCATTTTACAAAACTCGCGGCGAATGTTCGGAGCAACATTTCTCGCTTGGGCCAAAAAAATTATCAACAATATGTTGATCCCGAGATCCCATTCGTATTGATGTTCATACCCAATGAGGCGGCCACTCGCACGGCCATAGCAACCGATCCTCAGATCCACGAGGACTCTCAAAAAAAACAGATCTATCTCGTGAGTCCGATGACCATCATGCCGATCATCTATCTTATTCGTCAGTTCTGTCACCAGCAGCAGGTCGCAACCCACGCACGTGAATTGGCAGCCGTGGTCGAGGACTTGGGTAATCGTCTTAGGACTTTCGTAACGCATCTGAACGACATGCGTTCGGGTGTGCAAAAAGCATCCGAGAGTTGGGATAAGGTCGCGGGTTCCTGGCAAAAAAACGTAAAGCCTCAGATAGAAAGAGCAAAATCATTAGGTGGTCCGCTCAAAGATATTCCAGAGCTCGAAACGCTGAATACCAATCTTCGATCGTTGCCAAAAGTCTAATAAAGTTATTGCCGCGTACCACAAAGCGTTGTATAATTCATTCTAGATTTTAACAATTTAATACTAGATAGGGCGCCATGAGTAAGCTCATCGATACTTTGAGAGAAAGCGCCAAAAGCGCTGCCGAGAAACGCGGCTCAGAGCCGAACGATATGCAAAAAACAAAAACAAGCTATGAGCTTACACAGGAGCAGCTTGCGGAAATATATTTTTCGGCTTCCGACAAACACAAAGCCGAGCCCCCACTCATCATTAGAGTCGTTGAAAAACCCCGTTGGTGGGCTGTATTTCCCTGGATCGTCGCATCGCTCGCGTTTTTTATCATGTCGCTCAGCTTATTTTCTACGAAGCGCGTGATGGTCAATATCAGCGTTATCGATGACAAGGCAGTTCATCAAGAGCAGCCCGAGCGAATGGATGTGTCCCCGTCTAAAACGGTTAAGCAGGACGGGCTGGCTCAACAAAAAATTTATTTGGATGATGTCATTTTTGAAGGTGCCGCGAAACTAAAGAGCGCAAAAAATAAAAACGTACTTGTGCTGGTCAATAGTTCTGTCGCGCCATTTGCCAGAGCGAGTATTTATTTCAAAACACCCATCGATTTGAGCGGCAAGAAGATAGCGTTTACCGCCAAAGGCGTGCGCGGCGGGGAAGATGTAGCGGTTGGGCTTAGGGATGCCAGCAATATTTCAGCTTTTGAGAAGGGGCGAACTTACGTGTTTCCGAACAAGCTCTCCTCCGACTGGCAAGCGGCCGAAGTGGACCCCGAAAAAGGCGTGGAAAATTTTGACGTGACACGCGTCACGAGTCTTCGTTTTGATTTTGGATCCAAAGATACAGAAAATAAGTCCAACGACACAATCTACATCAAGGACTTAGAGATCGTACCGGCATAGGAGCATCGCATAGGTTGCATGTCATCTCTGTTTCCAATCAAAAAGGCGGATGCGGCAAGACGACGACCGCGGTCAATTTAGCCGCGTCATTCGCGTCGCTTGGTAAGCGCACGCTTTTGATTGACCTTGACCCGCAGGCCCATGCCTCTTTTGCGCTGGGTGTCCGCGCTGGCCGCCCCGAGTCTATGTATCATGTGTTGACTGGGCAGGCGGACAAGCGAAAATTTCTTGAGAACATCATTGTTTCGGTTTCCCCCGATCTGGATCTAGCGCCATCGCATATTCTTCTCAGCACAATTGAACAGGAGTTTACGAATAAGGAAGAGGCGGTTTTAAGACTTCACGAAGTCCTTTCCTGCCTGGCCTTCCCTTATGAAATGGTCGTTATTGATTGTGCGCCCAGTCTGGGATTTCTCACTTTCAACGCGCTGCGCGCAGCCGATACGGTGATTGTCCCGATTGAGCTCAGCTCATTCTCTCTCATGGGCGTGAGCAAGCTTCTCAGCATGATCGAGCTTTTGCGGGTCAAGCTTTCGCACAGCCCCAAAGTTTATGCACTAGCCACCATGGTGGATATGCGCACACTTTTTTCCCAACACATGTTCGGAGAAATCCGTAAAACGTTTGTGAGGGGTGTTTTTGACGCTTCGATCCGCGCGGGTATCGCCGTTCGTGAATCTCAGGCGAAAGGTCAGTCTCTCTTTCAGTACAAACCCGAATCCAAGCCCGCGCAGGATTATGTGCAGTTGGCGCAGGAAATAATTTCTAAAATTCCTTTGCCCGAGAACGAAAACGGCACGGGTCGGTCCATCGGATTCATGCAGCACCTCAAAGATTTTATTTTGAAAACGCAGACTGCGAAAGAAGTGCATCTAGTCGGTGATTTTAATAATTGGAACGTTTCGCAAAACTCACTTTTATGGCAAAAAGAGGAGGGGGTTTGGCAGAAGCGCCTGATGCTACAGAAAGGCCGCCACCGCTACAAGTATGTCGTGGACGGCGAATGGATCACAGACCCCGGAAATTCTTTATGCGAACCCAATCCTTACGGCGGCGTCGACTCGGTCCTCGAAGTTGAATAAACGGCCCTACCGGCTCGTTGAATCCAAAACGATTTATCAGGGTCACATCATACGTCTTGTAAAAGACCGTTTTATCCTTAACGTTGCAAAAAATAAACTGGTGACGCGCGAACTCGTAGTGCACCCGGGGGCCGTCGTCATCATCCCGTTCGTCAATAAAAATAAGATCCTGCTTTTACGTCAATTTCGATACGCGGTGAAAGGGGATCTGTGGGAGATCCCGGCCGGGACGCTTGAGCCGGGTGAGCGTACACTCATTTGTGCCAAACGGGAGCTGGAAGAGGAGACCGGGTTCAAGGCCAAAAATTGGAAGCTGCTCACACGTTTTTTTCCGGCGCCGGGCATCAGCGACGAGCTGATGACGCTTTATGCAGCCGGCGCTCTTTCGGCCGGGCATAAAAATCTTGACCACGACGAATGGATAGAACACAGCGAGGTCACGCTCGACCAGGCTTTGCGCATGATCCGCTCCGGCAAAATACGCGACGGCAAAACCATCGCCGGAATCCTCTGGGCCAAAAACTTCCCCTCAAGCCGCCCATAAAGTATTCATTGCCCAGCTCCCGGACCCCGGAAGTAGTCCTTTGGGTCGACGCTCGGATTTCCCCTCCGAGGAAATCTTTCGCTCGGTTGAGATTGGCTCGTGTGTAAAAGTAGGTTTCCATGGCTCGCCAATCTCAAACGCGCCCCAAAGGACCACTTCCGGGGTCCTAGACCATTCGCTAATGAGAGTTCTATTAGAACTAAGAGAACCCGACGGGTGGCAAAGGGCGAGGTCTATTTGCCCGGAGCCGCTAATAGACGGCGAGTCCGCCAGAGGACGGATCCGTCCACAAATCGCTCGTGCGATTTGATGGCGGAGACAAATAGACCTCGTCCTTTGACAGGCCCCGGCGGTTACGCTGGGCCTCTGGGCAGCTTGCTAATTACTGATGAGGGGATTAAAATAGAGCGCATTATGATTAAAGAAGCCAAGATTGCCTCTATTATGCCTCTTTTTCCGCTTCCCCAATATGTGGTTGTGCTTGAAGATGTGGAAAAAACACGGCTCGTGCCTATTTGGATCGGTGTGAACGAAGGAAATGCGATTGCGCTTGCGCTTCAAGGAGAAAAATTTCCACGACCATTGACGCATGACCTCATTGTCAACTTACTCAAAACCATGAACGCCACAGTGGAAAAGATCGTTATATCCGATTTGAAAGACAACAGCTATTACGCGATCATTCATCTTAAAATTGACGGAAAAATTCTTGAAATCGACGCGCGGCCGTCCGATTCGCTGGCAATCGCAGTGCGCACGCATTCTCCCATTTATATCGATGAGACTGTTTTGGCAAAGTGTCCGCCGATTTCGACCGGACCCATTTCAAAAGATGAGATTGACAAGTTTAAGGATGAGTTAAAAACTATGGCGCCTGAGGAATTTTTTAAACGGTTGGAAGAAGCGCCTCCGGTCGAACAAAATCCCGGGGGCATCGGTATCCAGTTTGGAGACGTCGGATACGACCCTGAGGATGAAGAAGAGGACGACGGGGAGGATGACGAAGAAGGAGATGAATAAAAAATATGTTCTTCATCAAGAGCTTCAACCCACCGGTTCACTCACGATTGATTACGAAAAAGAACTCAATCCCAGCCAGTATGAGGTCGTAACCCAGGCCGGAGGGGCATGCCTTGTTTTGGCGGGCGCCGGCTCAGGCAAGACCCGCACGCTGATCTACCGCGTGGCCTATCTTCTGGAGAAAGGGACCCCTTCGGAAGATATCCTCCTGGTTACCTTCACCAATAAAGCCGCGCAGGAAATGAAAAACCGCGTAGAACTGCTTTTGGGCGCCAAAGCAAAAGGCTTATGGTGCGGCACGTTTCATCACATTGCCAATCGCACCCTGCGTATTTATTCGAAGCAGGCGGGTCTGCCTGATAATTTTAGCATTCTCGATGATGAGGATTCGCGCGACCTTGTGAAAAACTGCATCAAATCACTGAAATTTCAAACCGGCGACGCAAAATTCCCCAAGCCAAATCTCATCCAAAACATTTTAAGTTTTTCTTCCAACGCCCGTAAGTCCGTGGCCGCTGTTACCGAAAAATATTATCCGCATTTGGCTCTCTTCACGCGAGAATTCGAAAAGATTAAGACAATGTATGACGATAAAAAAAAGCGCGCTGGTCTCCTGGATTACGATGATCTATTGATGCAGTGGATCGGGTTGCTTAAAAATTCAGATGCTGTGCGCGAACGCCTCACGCGCCAATTCCGCTACATTATGGTCGATGAATATCAGGACACCAATCGTCTACAGTACGAATTAATCCAACTATTGGCCTCGCACCATAAGAATGTGCTGGTTGTCGGGGATGACGCGCAGTCCATCTATTCATTCCGCGCAGCCGAGATCAAGAATATCCTCGATTTTCCGGAAAACTATGCGGGCACGAAAATTTTTAAACTGGAGACCAATTACCGTTCCACTAAACCCATACTAGACCTCGCGAACCAGAGTATCCGCAACAATAGGCATCAATTTCCTAAAAAATTAAAAAGTGTGCGAGAAGGCGGCGCGCTTCCGCAACTCGTGCGCGTTCGT
>JAHFFI010000087.1 GCA_023248025.1 Candidatus Omnitrophota bacterium | reverse complement strand
CCACAGCCTCACGTTGACTTTTTTCCGATAAGCCTCTTGGGGATCGCGTGAAATAAGCAGGAATTTATCGCGGAAGACATAATGGAAAAACCCGATCACCGAATAGATCATGGCTATTTTCAGCACTTCCGGCCTGCGAATGAGGAGAACGTTCCCCACCATCGCCTGTCGAATATGTTCGTCCCCCTCCCCCGAGCGGCTGAGCACCATGATGAGAAGCGCCGCCGAAACGGCGTAGCTGATGCCAATGATGGCTTCTTGCGGGATCCTCTGCTCTTTGAAACGGGTCAAAGAAAAGACAGCGGCGCCGAGGATGGTAAAACCAAGGGACATCCAATAAGCCTGAACGCTGTCCATGCTTTGACCGAACGCTAGGGCCAGGCTTCCTCCCAAAACGGCGATCTGGGCCAGGGCCAGGTCTACAAAAATGACCTCGCGCTCGATGACGTGCAATCCCAGGTACGCGTGGATGCCCGCCAATATCAGGCAGGCCACAAACGGCAAAGTCATCACATGGAAAAATTCATTCATATTGGACATCCCCCTGTTTCTATTTCAATGCTTCGCTTATTTCTTTGATGTTATAGTCAAAAAAACTGATGACATCCTCCGTCCCCGGAAGCTCGCCGACATTCTGGCAGACCGTGACTACTTTCGCCCCGATCCTTTTGGCCAAAGACTCCGCAGCGTCCTTCGGGAAGTATGTGGGCATGACAACGGCCTTAATACTTCTGGTTTTCACGTAATTTTCCAGGAACTGCAGCTGTTTGGGCGTCGGTGGTACGCCGGGCTTGGGCTCCAGGAACTGTTCGGCCTTGATCCCGAGGAAATCCGCGAAATACTCGATGTCCTCATGATAGGAGATGATCTCCTGTCCCGTGCAGTGCGAGCACAACGCTTTCCATTCCCCTATTTTTTGGTCCAGGCGCGAAATGAACGCTTTCTCGTTCTCCTCATAATAAGAAACATTGGCTGGATCCATCTCCTTGAGTTTTTCGAGAATTGTCCCCGCCATCACTTTCGCGTTCTCAGGATTCATGAGGTAATGGGGATTTCCAAAAAGATGAATGTCTCCCTCGGCCCTGGACAGCGGATGGTCCGGCACTTTCAGGATGCGGATGCCGCGCGACAAGTCCGCGCTTTTTTCGCGTCCCGGAAAGAAATCCGTCCTTCCTGCCGCCTCCAACAGCGGTCCCCACCATTCCTCCAGGTCCATCCCCGTGTAAACTACGAGGTCTGCATGCGCAACATTGCGAATATCGCTGGGTTTGGGCTGGATGAAGTGGACATTGTATTTTGGTGAAGCCGCCGACTTCACATCCACCTTCTCTTTGCCTATCTCCTTCACGAGGTTCGCGTAGTAAGCCTGCGTCGTCACGACCTTAAGTGGGCCTTGCGCCGCATAAAGCAGATTCACGCTCAATATGGAAAATACGCCTAAAAGAAATAAATTTCTCGATCGTATAAACATAGAGGCCCCCATCATTGCAATTTATGTTTGTGTTCGCCAATGGCGAAAGTACCCTGCAGGAACACACGGTTATCATCCTCGCCGGTCACCAGGTCTACATGGCTCAACTGCACCCGCCAGCGCGCGAATTCACTTTGGTAGAAAGTGAGGTAGCCGGTGTATCCAATCTCCGCTTTGTCCGGATTTTCCAATGGATTGTCCACATGCTCAACATAGTCGAAACGGAAACCCGTTGCCCACTGCGAACTCATGCGGAAATCCGCCAGACCATAACCGCCCCAGACATTCCCGTCGATATCCTGCTGCGTCACATCGCCGGTGATGTCGTCTGTGATGTCGTCTGTGATGTCGATAAATGACTCACTGCGGTCGATGTTGAATAGCTCGCCCTGGAACTTCAGAGTTTGGTTGGCGTTTAATTGATGGATAAGCGTTGCGTCCAGACCAAACACGTTTATCTCAAAACTGGCATCTGCATCCCGCGAACCAATGGCGTCCGAAAGACCGATCTCCAGATTCGTAGCATCACTGATGTCGAGGTAGTTCTTCAGATGGCCATAGATCGTAGGCCGCCTTTTGATCTCCCCGAACGCAGTGCCGCCTTCCCCATTGCCGCCCTCCAAAACTCCGAGCATCACTTGATGCACCGTGGGCAATGGGAGATCGAGGAGCTTGGTGAAATCCACACCGGACTTGCTCATTCCTTCGGCGCCAAAATAGTGTTGGATCACCAAAGGATCGTCCACGGTGTCCAGGCTGTCGCGGTGAACAGGCAGCACCTTTCCTATTTTTGGTTTGAACCTCCCGATCCGCGCCGTGACGTCGAATGGCAATTCAAAGCGCGTGAGATAAGCCTCTTCTAGTTCCGCCGTACTCTCTTCCGTGAATGCAACGGTCGAGTCTAAGCGTGAATAAGGGTCCACATTCCCGCCCAACACCAGCTCCACTTCCCGGACCTGGACCCTATCCGCCCCCTCTTCATCCGTCTTGGGACTGTCCAACCGCAGCGCCACATCGGCGACCGCCCCGATTTCCGGCAGCACTTTCGTGCCATAGCGCGGGAATGTCGCGGAAGGCTCGAGTGCCGGAGAGGCCAGCGGGCCTTCTTTGGACTGTCGCAGGAGATTAATTTCCTGCTGTTGCTGCTCGACGACGCCTTTTAGCTCCTTGACCATCTGTGTCAGCTCATTCATGCGCAACTCAAGTGTGGGTGCGGGCTCGGCCTGTGCTTTGCTGGACATAAAACACCCCGCGCAAAGAATGAGAACAAGTAGCTTTCTCATAAAACCTCCGAGATTAAATTGTGAATGAAAAATTAGGAACTACTTCGGAAGAACTAGCGGCGTGCGGGAGGACCCCGGAGGAAAGAAATCTTGCCTGAAACAACAATAGGTAAAGTTTTTTGGAATGCGATGAGGTACGAAAAAAGGAATAAGGCAATGACGGCATTGACGGCGGTGATGTCCGCGTGCACGTTGCCGAGGCCGAACTGGTAGATAGGGCAGTCTTTGTGGTGGGAATGGTTGAGGTCGTTCCCATGCGTGTGCGGAACAACAGCCAAGGCGCCGAGGACGCCCAAGCAGATGATGGCGGCGATCGTTAGCAGGGTGAGGAGTTTTTTCATGGTCTTAGAGTTTGTTTTAATTACACGCAGACTGGCTCTAAAATGAGAGGGGTTTGCGGAGATTCAACAACTCTTGCACTCACTTTTTTCATTTTTTGTAATGTGCTAGTCAGAATTGCTGGGCCTAATATAAAAAATATCACAACATGTAAAGTAAATGAGATTACAGCATCTCTTTGAATCAAGAATCGAGCAATTCTTGTGGTGTACCTATCGTTGATTTCTTTAAGAACTGTATTCTGAGGTTGACCCAACTCGGCATTTATAAAATTAATGCTCCGCTGACTTTCCTGATTACGTTTAAATAAAAAATATAAGAACAACATTTTATATATAGTCAACGTAGGTAAAAATTCAATGAACCGCCCGATTGACTGATCCAGGCACTTGAACAGCCACGAATTTGAATCGACCTCACCTTTTAAAGCCAAATCTCTCAAAGAATCTCTTACTGCGAATAAATCATATCTACACTCAAGGACAAGGGTATTAGCTCTCTCATTGAATGTTCTAAAAATTTCATAAACAATAAAAAAAACTACAACAGCATAAACAATCACGCGGTACCCCCATCATCTACATGATCCAAATCGGTTCCCAAACCTTGTTGTTGATATTCAGATTTTTTCTGGCTCAATCGCTGAATTTCCTTCTCTTGAATCTGACCTTTTTTTTGGAAATAGGTCCTTTGTCCGACGACAATTCCTATTACTATCGCCAAAATAAAACTAGAATATTTTTCAAAAAGCGCGGGAAAACCCAAAATGTAGATGTCTATGAATTTAACTTTTTGAGCAGGCGTTGAGTACATCCAGAAAAAAGCTATGATTGCGGTAGGAATTCCGATGCGCTTGATAAAAGTGCAAAACGCCAAAAAATTCTTGATTAACTCGACTTGAGAGTCTTTTTTTCCTTCTGGCATACAAGAATGTAACCAGAAAATCATTCAAATATCAAAGAAAATCGACTTGGAGAATATTTAGATATTTGGTCTATTAATTGCAGTTTCGGCGAGATTTGGCGCCCTGCGCTACTATCCCTTGGCGGCTCGATTTGGCCTCCTTCGCTTCAACTCGCCAGGCGTCAAAGAAAAAATCCCAGGATTTCTCCTGGGCTTTTTTTGTTTACAGAATAATTCTATTTTTATCTAAAATTAAGCCAATTGCCTTCCGCTGTATGTGGCTGTAATGTACTCAAGAATTCCCTCGAACTTTTCCTTGAGCACATAATCAGCATCATCCTTTGATTCGGGAAATACAACAGAAAATGATTCCACGGTAAGGCCCACGCACTTTTGATCTGTTAGGTCAAAACGACCCGTTAAGTATTCGCCTAACTGAATGTTCCTAGTCCGAGATTGGTCAAACCTCGAATCAACCGCATACAGGACATCTGCTGTTTCATCTCTATTGATTTGTATATCCGATGTTCCCATTTTATAGTTGCTCCATGCCTAGGGGTGGAATGTGACGTCCAAAATAACCTTCCGCAGTGGTGACTATTGCCTCCGAATCAGAGATGATCTTTAAAGCAAGTTTTAGATGAGTATTATACGGCTGAAAATGCTCACATTTTAGAAAAAAGGCCATTTCCATAGGATTGCTTTTTCTGCGATATCTGAGGATATCGGAGCCGCTCTCCTCAATAATCTGTTTAATTAAGTGGAGCTTGCCCTTAAGTTCTGAGTGTCGTGGTAATATGTGAACCAGCCACGTTTCCCTTGTGAGGACAACGTGCCTTTTGAGAACCTGGGAATAGGCCCGTAATTCAATCCCGCCCTTTATGCCTGTCCGATCCGACATGGGGTATATTCTACCATTAGCAACCCAAGAGTCGCAAGCTGTGGCGAGATTTGGCGCCCTGCGCTACTATCCCTTGGCGGCTCGCTTTGGCGCCCTACGCTGCGCAGTCCGCGCGTCAGAGTAAGATCCGCCGACGCGCGGCTGTGCTCGCTCCGGGTCGGCCACTCGCGCCGCGGGAGGAATTGCGACAGCCCACTGGGCTGTCGCCCACAACTGCGGGCCGCGGCGCTCACTTCAAATCTCGCCTTTTTCTCCAGATATTAAAAAAGACAGCCTCTTCTGAGGCTGTCTTTTTTAATATGGTGGAGGCGGCGAGATTTGAACTCGCGTCTCTAACCTTCAAGTCCGGAGCCGCTACATGCTTAGCCGGCATTTAGATGTTCCGCCCTCTCTCATGCCGACCCGATTGAGAGCGGTAAGTCCTCTGTCGCTTTAGCCCGTTATGCCAAGGACGCACATACCGGCCGAGCCTGCTATCGACGCCAGACCCCCTCCCGCAGACGAGGAGAGGCTGACGGTAGCCGATTTTAGGCGGCTAACGGTAACGCCATAGGCCCCGCGAAGGGCATATGCACGAGGTTTAGTCTCATGTTTTTGGCGTTTATGTTTTGTCAGGTGTTTAAGGAGGCCTCCCGACCACCTCCGCATGCTGCTATCGAATCAAAGAGCTAGATCGAAGCCTGTCGCCCCCGATGTCCCTAATTATATCATGAAACGGCTAAAGAGGTAAAAGTGGCCGGGCAGGCGTAGGGTGCCAAATCGAGCCGCAGCTTGCGACTCTTGGGTTGCTAATGGTAGAATGTACCCCATGTCGGATCGGACGGGTATAAAGGGCGGGATTGAATTACGGGCCTATTCCCAGGTTCTCAAAAGGCACGTTGTCCTTACAAGAGAAACGTGGCTGGTTCACATATTACCAAGGCATTCAGAGCTTAAGGGTAAGCTGCACTTAATTAAACAGGTCATTGAGGAGAGCGGCTCCGATATCCTCAGATATCGTAGAAAAAGCAATCCTATGGAAATGGCCTTTTTTCTAAAATGTGAGCATTTTCAGCCGTACAATACTCATCTAAAACTCGCTTTAAAGATCATCTCTGATTCAGAGGCAATAGTTACAACTGCGGAAGGTTATTTTGGGCGTCACATTCCACCCCTAGGCATGGAGCAACTAT
>JAHFFI010000086.1 GCA_023248025.1 Candidatus Omnitrophota bacterium | reverse complement strand
TCACCGAGGAAACAATAGCGTATCTTGTTTTTTGGAACAAACTCCACAATATCCTTCATGACAAAGGTTTTGAACAGGTCATTTTTCCATTTGTTAAAAATAATGGTGCTAGCACCGATCACGTATTCAAGGACGTTTTAGGTTATGAAGAGCGATGGTATGCCGAGAGAGTACCGATCAGCGGCGGTTCTAGATATTTCGTGGGTGACCTTTCGAAATTAGTAGACAGGGACAGCGACGGCGCGCGGCTGGCCGGGACTGCTCGAACGGCGGAGGAGGCCAATGTTGCCGCGCTTTTGGAACGGCTGAGCGCAATAAAAGCTATTTTAAAAGAAAGCGACAAAGGCCAGCAACTTTTGCCGCATCTCGAAGACCTAATCGCGATCTTCCAAGGACAACAGTCCCGCCACAAACCTTCCGACGGTATGGTAATGATATGGACATTCCAACTACTTGATGCAATTCTGAATGCAGGAGTTAATAAGAACCAGGAACTAGCGACGCTGGTTTCGGGGGCTCTGTTTTTTTTAGCACGTATCCGGGAAGGTTCCCTGCAAGGAAACCCGTATGTGAACCCTAGAAACGTGATGCGTGGGTTTGAATATGATGATACCGAAACCAATGGCAATCTATCCCGAACTTTGGATACCGCTGTCCTGCAAAAAAAGCCTGTCCACGTATGGATCGTAGGGGCCGGCGCCGGTGAAATTGTGCGAAATATGCGTGATAGGTATGGCGATCAAATAGAGCTTCAGTTCGCCAATAAAGCAACGATATCGATCACTCCCGAGGAATACGGTTGGGAATTAATAAGACAATCAATACGGCAATCAAGACTGGAACCCATAATTGATATTCCAGCCGCTCGATCACATTTGGCGTATATTCAGGAGAATGTGAAGCTAATGGATATAGAAAAAGAGATTACATTTGAAGGCCAGGCTGACGTCATTATTATTTCCAGTGAAACGTTAAGATATATCCGGGATAAATTTGGTGTTATCTCTAGATTGCAGGAGAAACTTAATCTGGGAGGAAAACTCTTTGTGATGGGGTTCAATAGGATAGAAATTGAACAAAAAGTGAATGGTAAATTTGAGCAATTGAGTATGGGTGAATATATAGAGCGCTTAAATGCTAAGTCGGGTGCCAAAAATACTTTCGAGTATATCGGCGGCGGCGATTATATCAATAGGAAAAACACGCTTATAATAACCCATACCAATAATGACATTTTATTCCCTGCTCTAAAGCCGGCTAGTTTCTACCGTGTTGAATGGGCTTCGGACACTGCCCCGGACGGGACGCTTGCCCCTTTACCCGCCACTTATGAGGTGGTTTATGAAGCGGAAGCTAATGCTGATGACAAATTCGCAGGCGCGTTGCCGAAGACAAATACATCTCACATCCGCATTTGGAAGACTATACAAGAACTACTTGGGCAAGCACGCGGCGCGCGGCTGGCTGAAAAGAGCGAGATTTTATTCAAGCAACCGGTTTCCGCGAAAGAATCTTCGTCGTCCGCGATAGAAAATGAAAACCGCTCATTTTTAGCGCGCCATCGCCAGCAGTGGCAAAAAATGAACGAAATGGGCCTGACGGACCGACTCATCGAGAAAGCCTTAGAACAGATGAAAAACGGCGAGAGACCGCAACTGACGCTGGTTAGCTATGGAGTCAGCACCGGCGAAGAAATGGCACGGAATTATTATGAAATAGGTGTGGTTTTGGGGAAGAAAGGACAGAAAATACAGGATTGGGATATTCAGATCGTAGGACTCGATAAAAATTCGGCGATTCTGCGCGAGGCTCAGGCCAGGATCGACGGGCAGTATCCATTTTATTCCATACAATCAAAGGACACGGCACAACCCGGTGATGCGGATTACGCCGAAGCGGTTGTCCGATTTCTCAATCAAAATTTATCGCATGCAAGGCGAAGCTTCATTGTTAGACAGGGTGATATCTATGAGGCAGGAGCAATGAAAAAAAATATCCGCGCGCCCGATCTTGTGTTTATTAATCATGTTCTCAGAATAGTCAACGACGCCGGTGAGAGCGAAACGATCATCCGCAGCATTGAAGACACGTGGCCGGACTCGGTTATCGCGTTAGGCGATTATGCACGCGTATTCCCGGGGCCTGGCGTTCATTTTGAACATCATCTATTCGAATCCACCGATGTGTCAGGAAAGAATTTGAATGATACCGTTTATGCATTCGGCCTTCCCTTGGAATTTGTCAGTAAAGGATTGCAAGTCTCTGTTGGCGCGCGGCTGGCCGGCACTGTCTTTTCAAAAGTATACGGCGCGAGGCTTACGGAGCAGCGCTTGGAGCTCGCCGATGTGAAGAATGTTGACGAAGAAACTCAAGTTTTACTTGCGCGCTGGCTTTTGTCGCGGGGGAAAGAAGACATGGCGCAAGAGATCCCAATTCTTGCGACGTTGAGCGGTCCGCATGAAGAGAATAGGCTTGCCGCTATTAAAGCGGGACGGCTCAACCCTGATCGTGCGGGAGGTTCTATAATCTTTGATTTTGGCGATAATTTGGAGTCGGCAGAGCTTGAAATATCCGCCGATGTATTCCGCCGGGCGAAGTTGTCTTCGGAAGAAAAAATCGTGGAGCGTATGCAGGATTCAGTGGCACTGGATTGGTCCGCACGCTTACTCCGGGCAAGGGCTATTCATAAAGGTTTCTTCGATCGCTACAAAGGCGCTGTTACCGGTCGCAGTCTACAGGCCGTGATCCCCGGGACCACTGCCGATACAGCGACTGCCATTTCTGCTCTTTTGGAACCATTGCGGCCATTGTTTAAACACGCAGTTGACGTTCAATTTGATGGTCCGCAGGCATTATCAACGGGGCAATACACGCGCCGCGTGGTGCTGGCCAATCCCGATGCCGATGTCCGTCGGTCCGTTCTCGGTAAAGCGGGTTTGGCACCGATGCCTGAGATTGTCGTGAAAAATAATGGCGAGATCGAGATGGGTTCTTATGTCGGGGTGCTTCTTTTGGAAGATATGCTGGCCGTTTTCAATGAAGATCAGGCCAATGACGCGCTTAGCGATCCCTTCGTGGACCAAATGCTCCGGCTGGTGCTTGCTTCCAAATATGTATTTTTGGAACGGCAACAAAAATTGGATCTTATCCGCACTTTGATCCATATGGATGAGGATAAGGGAGACGCATTCTATTCTCTGGTTACCTTCGAGCTTTTAAGACCTATCAAACTGTCCCAAATCCTTGACGCGGCCAGGCTTGTCATGCAGGCCGTCGGCGCCGCTGCTTAGAAGTCATCCCAAAACCCTCCTCGGACTGCGACGTCTTCTGACGGCCTGCGACTTTGCCGTATTCGTCGCCCCTATCGCAGAGGATAGGGCCTCCTCATCCGGCTTCGTCTTGGCTCGTCATAAGCCGTCTCGTTTACTGAGGAGAGTTTTGGGATGACTTCTAGGAAATCTGGAGTTCTAAATTGTGGGTGGTCTCGTTGAGATCGGAGAGTTCTTTCAGCAGTGATTTTATCTCGCTACCATTCTCGCATGAGCCGCAGTAGGTATCCGCTAACATTTCTCTGAGCCGCAGGAGTTCTTTTACAAAAGAAAAAAATTGAGTCGCAGGGGTGGTTTCTATCGTCATGTCAATCAGCTCCAGGCATCTCTCGATGGATTCTTTGGCCCGATCTTTGTCTTTCTTTTCAACCCCGTGTAGGCTCCTGGTTAATTCTGAAAATATATTCAGGATTTGTTTGTCACGGGATAGTCCTGCCCATCTTTCTATCGTTAATCCCTGGTGAAATTTAATGATCATGGCAGAAGCTTTTTTGTTATTTTGAGCACCTGATTTCGAATAACGGGGTCTTTAATTTCCATAGAGCGGTTTCCGACCGAAGGACGGATATTGATAAGCGAGGTGTATTCGATGGCGTCCACTTCGGGGTTATCAGGAAAAAAATTAGCCCCCCACAAGTCCGCTTGATTGGAGCCATTTTCCAATAATACCGCTTCTGCATCCGAATGAAGTTCGCCGCCGAGTGCGATGATTTCTTTGCGCACATCCGCAACATATTTGATCATATTTGAGAAAGGTTTTCCCAAAAAGTCTCTCATGTCTGATTTTGATATTTGAGAAGTAATGATTTTAATCATGGGTTCCTGTATAATAAAGTTATTCTAACAAATTAAGACGGAACAGAGGTAATAAAAATGAACGAGCTGGAATCGAGTGATTTTTTAAGAAAAAAACTGGGCCGTCCTCTCACGCTCTCCGAAAAAATTCTCGCGGCCCATGCGACGGACCTAAAAAATCAGGAATTTAAACGCTGGGAAAGTTATTTGTCGCTTAAGCCGGATCGTGTCGCGATGCAGGACGCGACGGCGCAGATGGCGCTTTTACAATTCATGCAGGCCGGCCGTGATTCCGTGGCCGTACCGTCGACGATACACTGCGACCATTTAATCCTCGCGCGTCAGGGCGCCAGTCCCGATATGAAAGCGGCGCTGGACGCAAACCGCGAAGTGTATGATTTTTTAAGAAGCGCCGCCCGTCGTTATGGTCTGGGATTTTGGGAGCCGGGTTCGGGCATTATTCATCAAGTGGTATTGGAAAATTATGCGGTGCCGGGGGCTCTGATGATCGGCACCGATTCGCACACCCCCAACGCCGGAGGGCTTGGAATGTTAGCCATCGGCGTCGGCGGGGCGGATGCCGCCGATGTGATGGCGGGCTTGCCCTGGGAAGTGAAGTGTCCGAAACTCATTGGCGTTCATTTAAAAGGAAAAATGAGCGGCTGGACATCGCCTAAAGATGTTATTTTAAAACTTTGCGGACTTTTGACGGTGAAGGGCGGGACAGACAAAATTATTGAATACTTTGGGCCCGGCGCACGCTCCATCAGCTGCACAGGGAAGGGCACCATCACGAATATGGGCGCCGAACTCGGCGCCACAACCTCCATTTTTCCTTTTGACGAACGCATGGCGGCGTATCTGGACGTTACCAAACGCGCGGACATCGCAAGACTTGCCGAAAGCTATCAATCGTGTCTCATGGCCGACCCGGAAGTTGAAAAAGATCCCAAAAAATATTATGACGAGGTGGTGGAAATTGATCTTTCAACGCTTGAGCCGCATGTAGTCGGTCCTCACACACCGGACCTGGCTCGACCCGTTTCACAATTTGCCAGGGACGTGAAGGAAAAAAATTATCCACCTCAGATAAAAGCCGCGCTGATTGGTAGCTGCACCAATTCTTCCTATGAAGACATCGGCCGCGCCGCGGACGTGGCGGCGCAAGCCAAAAAAGCAGGACTCAAGGCAAAATGTTACTTTTTAATCTCTCCCGGGTCGGACCAGATTTTTAATACCATACGCCGCGACGGACAGTTGACTGCGCTTGAGGATATCGGCGGTGTGGTGCTCGCGAATGCCTGCGGTCCCTGCATCGGGCAATGGAAGCGCGACGACATCGTTAAGGGTGAGAAAAATTCCATCATCAATTCATTTAACCGTAATTTTCCCGCGCGTAACGATGGCAACACCGAAACGCTTTCTTTCATCGCGTCGCCTGAGGTTGTGACGGCATTTGCTTTAGCCGGGCGACTGGACATCAATCCTCTCACGGAATTGGGTCTGGAAGCGCCGCATTCGGAAGAACTTCCCGCGAAGGGGTATGCGGCGGGTGAGGCGGGATATATCGCGCCACTTCCGGACATAGAAAGAAAAAAAATAACCGTGGTGGTCAATCCCAAGTCCGAGCGGCTCGAGCTCCTTGCGCCGTTTGCGGCCTGGGACGGAAAAGATCTCGAAATGCTGCCGGTGCTTTTAAAGGCAAAAGGCAAGTGCACAACGGACCACATTTCTCCGGCGGGTCCGTGGCTGCGCTACCGCGGGCATCTGGATAAAATTTCTGACAATATGCTTCTGGGCGCTGTGAACAGTTTCACTGAAAAACCAGGCACCGCCAAGAACTGGACCAAAGGCGGCGCTGTTATGACGCCGGCCGAGACGGCGCGCGACTATCAAAATGAAAATATCGGCTGGGCGATCATTGGTGACGAGAATTACGGCGAAGGTTCAAGCCGCGAGCACGCGGCCATGTCGCCT
>JAHFFI010000085.1 GCA_023248025.1 Candidatus Omnitrophota bacterium | reverse complement strand
TTTCAAAGTCATTTTCTTTTTCGGGTGACTATGCCGGAAAGCTTGTTTTAAAGTTTGAAAATACCACGGACGCCCCCCTTGAGATGGGCTATGAACTGGTGGTCGGGTCGGGCGTGGCTCCCCGCCATTCTATTGACGCTCAGTACATCGAGGCCAATTTTTTCTCGCAGGACGGTGAAAAGAAAACGCTCAAACATTTAAAAGAACACCGCCCCGGAAAACTCGTCCAGAGCGAAGCGCCGGTCCAATGGGTTTCGGTCAAGGACCGTCATTTTTCAATCATTCTGAAGCCGGAAGGCGCGGAAGCCTTCACGGGTTTGGTGCGCGGCCTGGGAGGCAATGATTCTGCGGCGTCCTTAGTCTCTTCGAAGATGACTTTGCCGGCGCGTTCCTCCATAGAGCAGACGTTTCTTCTCTATATAGGGCCCAACGAGCTCGAACTTTTGGAAGCCGTGGGTTTGGGCGATCTGGTCAATTTCGGCAAGTTTGACCCCATCGGGCGGTTCTTTGTGGGCGCGCTTGAACTCATTCAAAAGCTATGCCGCAGTTACGGGCTTTCCATCATCGCCCTCACCGCGCTCATCAATCTCGTTCTCTTCCCACTCACACGCGTCAGCTACATGTCGATGAAACGGATGCAACTGATCCAGCCGCAGATGAATAAACTCCGCGAACACCACAAGAAGAACCCCGAAAAACTGAACAAGGAAATGATGGAGCTTTATAAGAAGCACAAAGTGAATCCGTTCGGCGGTTGTCTGCCGATGGTCATCCAAATTCCCATTTTTATTGCGCTCTATGTGGCGCTTTCCAAGTCCGTCATCCTGATTAACTCGCAATTTTTATGGATCAAAGACCTTTCGAGCCCGGACCGTGTGTTCCTTCCCGTCACTCTTCCCTTTCTAGGGAACTATATCCATCTTTTGCCGCTTCTCATGTGCGTGGCGATGGTCGTCCAGCAGCGCTTCACGCAGATTAAAATGGAAGGCCAGGATCCGGCCATGGAAGCTCAGCAAAAAATGATGGCCATCATGATGCCCATTGTTTTCGGATTCATTTTTTACCAGATGCCCTCGGGCCTTGTTCTCTATTGGCTCACGAATACGATGATCATGCTCGTCTATCAGCTGCGCCTTAAGAATATGACCCTGACGGTCTAAGACCCCTCTTTTTTTATGTCTGTCCTCTCTGAAAAAAAATACGACGTCATTGTTGTGGGCGCCGGTCACGCCGGCTGTGAAGCTGCACTTGTCTCGGCCCGCATGGGAGCCACCACCCTCATGCTCACCATGAACTTGGATGCTGTCGCGCAGATGTCCTGCAATCCCGCCATCGGCGGCGTTGCCAAGGGCCATATCGTGCGCGAGATCGATGCCTTGGGCGGAGAAATGGCCAAGGTCACCGACCAAACCGGCATTCAATTCCGCATGCTGAACACCTCAAAGGGTCCCGCCGTCCGCGCTCCGCGCGCGCAGTGCGACAAACGTGTTTACGCCATGACCATGAAGAATGTTCTGGAGAGCCAACCGAATCTCGACTTGAAACAAGGCGAGGTGAAAGAAATTCTCACAAGCGGAAACTCCGTAGAAGGCGTTCTTACTTCCATTGAAACTCTTTACCCCTGCAAAGCCGTCATCATCACAACGGGAACATTTTTAAACGGTCTCATTCATATCGGCGATGTGACATTCGGCGGCGGCCGCGCCGGCGACAAGGCCTCGCACGGCCTCTCCGGATGCCTCACAGGGCTTGGATTCGAGATAAAGCGCCTTAAGACGGGCACTCCCCCGCGTTTAAATGCCCGTACCATCGATTATTCAAAATTGGCACCGCAATTCGGAGACGAGTTCCCTTCTCCCTTTAGTTTTCAAACCAAAAAAATCACACAGTCTCAGCTTCCCTGCCACATCACGTTCACCAATGAGAAGACGCATGAGATTATCCGAGAAAATATTCACCTCTCCCCTCTTTACTCCGGAAAAATACAAAGCCGGGGTCCGCGATACTGTCCTTCCATTGAAGATAAAATATTTAAATTCGCGGATAAAGAAAGACATCAATTATTTTTAGAGCCTGAAGGCCGATTTACGCAGGAAGTCTATATCAACGGACTTTCAACAAGTTTTCCACAGGATATACAAATAAAACTCGCAAGAACTATACAAGGCCTTGAAAATGTTGAACTTATGAGATTTGGATATGCAGTTGAGTATGACTTTTGTCCGCCGACTCAAGTCTTGCCAACGCTCGAAACCAAACGAATTGAAAATCTATATTTAGCCGGTCAAATCAATGGAACCTCAGGATATGAAGAAGCCGCGTGTCAGGGATTGATGGCCGGCATCAATGCGGTTCTAAAAATACAACATAAAAAGCCGTTAATTTTAGGTCGCTCAGAAGCTTACATTGGGGTGCTGATCGATGACCTGGTTACCAATGGCACAGAAGAGCCGTATCGCATGTTTACATCCCGTGCAGAGCATCGCTTGATGTTGCGGCAAGACAATGCAGATGAACGACTTATGGAATATGGATTTGAGCTTGGATTGATTGAACAGCCGCTTTACGAGAAACATCAAAAACGTCAAATTTCCATCGATTCCTGGATAAACAAAATACGTCATACGAGACACGAGCAAGTATCCATGGATCAATATTTAAGACGGCCAGAATCCAGCTTGAAAGAGGTATTAGGCCTCATGAACGAAGAAATAGGGGATAGCGAGGTCGAATCCAGGGTCGAAATAGAAATCAAATACGCGGGATACGTCGAGCGGGAGAAAGTGGCCGCCCATCGACTCAAACAGTACGAGAATAAGAAAATCCCTGGGGATTTGGTTTATCAGTCTATCAATGGATTGGGGAGAGAGGCGAGAGAGAAGCTGGAGAAGGTCAAGCCGCTGTCTCTGGGGCAAGCCGCGCGCATATCGGGTATCACGCCTTGTGATATCTCACTTTTAGCAATTACTATTGAAAAACTTCGTCGCAAAGGCTAACCCTGCGACAAGCTCAGGGTGGTTCGCCGCAGCGAACCAGTTTCCACGTAGAAACCCCGAAACAATCTCTTGCCATCTATAAGGGATTTCGCTAAACTGCAAATCATGGCCAAAGTTGTTGCGATTTGTAATCAAAAAGGTGGAGTAGGGAAGACGAGCACCGCCGTTTCTTTAGCCTCCGGCCTCGCTCTTGAAGGCCGTAAAGTCGTTCTGATTGATCTCGATCCTCAAGGAAACTCCACCAGCGGTCTGGGAATCAACAAGACCAATGTTCAAAAATCCATCTACAATGCGCTCCTAGAAAATACGCCTCTTTCAGAGATTCTCCTCTCAAGCTGTGTCCAAAATCTCTTTGTGGTACCTGCCAATCAAGATTTAGCGGGCACTGAAGTCGAGCTGGTTGGGGAATTGGGCAGAGAGGGGAGATTGAGGAAAGCGTTGGCTCCATTGGACCCATCCATCGATGTGGTCATCATTGATTGCCCTCCATCCTTTGGTTTGTTGACCATCAACGCACTAACCGCCGCAAACTCCGTCATGATTCCCATCCAGTGCGAGTACTATGCGCTCGAAGGCTTGAGCCAGCTCATGAAAACCATCGGCCTTATCCGAGACAATCTCAACCAGGCCCTTGAGATCGAAGGGGTCGTGATGACCATGGCTGATTACCGGACAAAATTGACCCAGGAAGTCATCGATGAAGTGCGTAAACATTTTGGAGAGAAGGTCTATAAAACAGTCATCCCCAGAAATATTCGCTTGAGTGAAGCGCCCGGTTTTGGGAAGCCGATATTTTTGTATGACAAGGATTCTGAAGGGGCCAAAAAGTACAAGGATTTGGTCAAAGAGTTTATTTTAAATAACGCAAGTCATTTATATAAAACAGGTTACGAGAATAAAGAAGAATCACAGGCTCCCATTCTAAAGTAAATCAGGTAGACGGGGTTTAAACCCCGTCTACGTTAGTCTCATCTTAGGAGGATTTATGGACAGAAAAGTTTTAGGACGTGGTTTAGAAGCTTTGATTCCGCAAACGTCGGCGGATTCTAAAGAAAAAGTTCAGTCTTTAAAAGTCGAACAGATCATCACGAGCCGCTTCCAGCCGCGTTTGACTTTTTCTCAGGAAAAAATTCAGGAACTGGCCGGTTCCATCCGTGAGCAGGGTGTGATTCAGCCGGTGTTGGTGCGCATGGTGGACACGGACCGGTATGAACTGATCGCCGGAGAGCGCCGGCTCCGCGCGGTGAAGCATTTGGGATTGCTTGAGATCCCCGCAATCGTCCGCCGCGTGGCGGACGCAGATGTTCTGGAAATGTCCATCATTGAAAATATCCAGCGCGAAGAACTGAACGCTTTGGAAGAAGCCAAGGCTTATCGGCGGCTGGCACAAGAATTCGGGCACACTCAGGACCATATCGCAAACCGAGTGGGGAAGGATAAAACGTCTGTTTCTAACCTATTGAGATTATTGAACTTACCAGAAAAAATACAGGAATATCTTTCCAGCAATCTGATCAGTTTTGGGCATGCCAAAGCGCTTTTATCTTTGCATGATGAAAAGCGCCAGTCGTTGATTTGTGAGCGTATCGTTAAACAAGGACTTTCTGTCCGCCAGGCCGAGCAATTGACCGGCGGAGGCCATCGTCTCAAAACCAAGGGTTCCAAGCGCAAAGAACAGGACCACGAGATTCGTTCGATGGAGGAAAAACTCCAGCACACTTTGGGCACAAAAGTGCGCATTCATCACGGCAAAAAACGCGGCAAAATCGAGATCGAATATTACTCTTTAGATGACCTGGATCGCGTCCTTCGCCTCCTACATTTGAAATAATCCTTCATTGACAAAAAAGCCCCGCCTGTTTTAAACTGTCAGCCACTGTAAGTTTATTAAACATAGCCATTTGGATTAAAAGACGGTATGCAAGAACCAACGCTCGTTATCATTAAGCCGGACGGTTTGGTCAAGTCCCTGACAGGGAATATTTTGACCAAGCTTTCAGATTCTCATCTGGTCATTGTTGCGGCCAAAATGAAGACCGTTTCCCGTGATCTGGCCGAAGCTCATTATGGGCAGCTTCACGACAAACCTTTCTTTGAAGAGATCGTCCGTTATTTGATGGGGGAGTCTCACACCAAGCGCACCATGGCGCTTGTTTACTACGGAGAAGATGCCATCCAGCGCGTGCGTAAGATTTGTGGAGCGACCAATCCTGAGGAAGCGGACCCGGCCACGATTCGGGGAGCCTACGGACGTATCACGACCAAAGGCGTCTACGAGAATGTCATCCATGCTTCTTCCAACAAGGTCGATGCGGAGCGCGAGATAAAACTTTGGTTTGAGCCCGACGAAATTCTCATCGACAACTTGTATCCCACCAAAGACACCACCAAATCGTATAAAACAAGGGCGTGGGTCTGACCGTGTGTCGATGATTAGGAGCATGACCGGCTTCGGTCAGGCGGAACTAAAGTCTTTCCAGGGCAATTTCCGAGTAGAGCTGAAGTCCACGAACCATAAATTTCTGGAAGTTTCCAGCCGAGTCCCGGGATATCTGTCGGAATTCGAAGAAGCGATGCGGCGCGAGATCGCCAAGAAGATCCGCCGCGGAAAAATATTACTTTTTGTTTCTTGTCCCGATCCGTCGGTGTTTTCGAGCCGGCTCGTGGTGAATGAGAATCTGGCGCGGGAAGTTTTTGACAAAGCAGTTTCGGTGAGAAAACTTTTAAAGATGGCGCGTGTTTCGGACGATGCGCTTTTGCGCGAAGTGCTTCGGTATCCCGATGTGTTGGTGAAGGACACGGCGACCGACAAGCGCTCGGCGTATTCCGTGAAATTGACGCGTGTTCTTTCGGAAGCCATCGGTGATTTCGACAAGTCGCGCGCAGCCGAAGGCGCCGCTCTTTTGCGTGATTTAAAAAAGCGCGCCGCCCAAGTGAAGTCGGCGCTGACCGTGATCGAGAAGCGTCTGCCGCTTGCGGCGAAGGCGTTCAAAAAAAATCTGGAATCGCGGCTCAAGGATTTTATGCGCGAAGGCCAGCTCGACAAAGAGCGCTTAACGATCGAAGTTGCGCAGTATTTAAAAAGTTCGGATATTTCGGAAGAAGTGACCCGGCTTA
>JAHFFI010000084.1 GCA_023248025.1 Candidatus Omnitrophota bacterium | reverse complement strand
ATACCCTGAGCGGTGGCTGGGATTTTGATCATGACATTGGGACGCGCGGTGAGCAGCCAGAGCTTCATGGCTTCGCGAATAGTGGCTTCTGTTTCATAGGCCAAAAAAGGGCTGACTTCGATAGACACATAACCGTCGCCGCCTCCTATTTCATTGTATAAGGGGCGAAATTCATCCGCCACTTGCTGCACCGCTTTTACAGCAATTTTTTCATAAATTTCTTCATCCCTGTGATCTGAGAACCAATCCCTAAGCTTTGCGTCATATTCACCGGACGCGATGGCTTTCTCAAATATAGTAGGATTAGTCGTAGCACCTCTCAGGCCGTCGCGAACGATCATTTCACGAAAAGTTTTTGGCGGGACGAGCCCGTCATACCAAATGCTTTGTCCAAACTGAATGGCCTGTTTGAGGGGATTTACTGCCACCTGGGTCACTCCTGTCATAAGAGGGTTAGCTCCTTTTACTTGCGTCGTCCAACATTTTATCCAATCCGGCGCTTTCCGTCACGGGCAATTGGCATTTAAAGTCCCGGCAAACATACACCGTAAGCTTTCCGTTCACGCCGGGGTAATCCGTGTCTTTTTCCGAACGCCGCATCACGATTTTGTTGGGTAGGAATTTAGAATAAATTTTTTTGAGCACGGTCGCTTCCAAAGCATCCTTAGGTCCCGCAATCACAATCTCGGCCGAAGGCCCTATGGCCAAGTCGAGCGCAGAAAGCATCTTCGGGAAAGCCGTTGGGTTCTGGGCAATCTGTCCTGAAAAACTTTCCAGCATCTGCCTCGCCTTCTCTTCCCACTGACCATCGGCGGTCATAAGCCATAAACGCAAGAACGCCCCAGCCGCTGCAGAATTCCCTGATGGCACTGCTCCATCATAAATCTCTTTTGGCCGCGAAACAAGTTTTTCGGCGGTGTGCGAAGTAAAATAAAAACCCGAATCCTCTTGGTCCCAAAAAAATTCTATCATTTTGGAGGCAATCGCTTTGGCTTCATCCAGCCAGATCCTATCAAATGTCGCCTCGTACAGGTCAAGAAATGCGAGCAGGGTGAAAGCATAGTCGTCTAGATGTCCCTCGATGGCTGCGTCTCCGACACGGTAACGGTGCAGCAGAGTTCCGCTTTTTGTTTTCATGCGGGTACGGATAAATTGCGCGGCATTGACCGCCGCATCGCGATATTTTTCTTCTTCCAAAACGCGCGAGGCTGAGGCAAAAGCCGATATCATCAGGCCATTCCAGTCCGTCAGCACTTTGTCATCAAGATGAGGCTTCGGACGCAAGCTTCTATAATTCAGGAGCGCTTTTCGCAGGCGTGCGAGCTCCGTTTCGGTGGCTTCATCTGTCTCTTTTGCGCGATAAAGAATATTCTGCCCCTTAAACTCACCGTGAGGATCAGATTCGGCATTCCCGTCCGGCTTGACGCCATAATAAGAAATAAAAATCGCCGCGTCTTTTTCACCGAGTATTTTTATGATCTCACCTTGAGTCCAAACAAAATAAGCGCCTTCTTTTTTTTCACGCGGGTTGTCCGCGGGAAAGCTATCTGCGTCCTGGGCCGAATAAAAACCCCCCTCGGGCGACGTCATTTCACGCATCACATAATCCAAAGTCTGTCTGGCAACTTGGGCATAACGAGTGCGTCCTGTCGCTTGATAGGCGTCGAGATAGGCGCCGACTAAAAGCGCCTGGTCATATAACATTTTCTCGAAATGAGGCACGCGCCAATTGCGGTCCGTCGAATAACGGTGAAAACCGCCCCCAAGCTGGTCGTTCAATCCGCCATCGGCCATCGCGAGAAGCGTTTTTTCTGCCATCAGAAGTGAGGGCGGCACCCCCGTCCGCTTCCAGTATCTCAGAAGAAATGAAATCAAATGCGGCCTTGGGAATTTGGGAGCGTGCCCGAAACCACCTCTTTCGGCATCATACGAATCAAGGGTGTTTTGATAAGCGGCCTGCATGACAGCGGTTGAAAGCTCGCGTGAGTCGGCAGAGTCTTTTCGCGCAGATAAAAAATCTGCAGCCGAATCCGCCGAAGCGGTGATCTCGGAACGGCGCGTCTGCCAAGCCTCGGAAAGAGATAAAAGCAGCGAACGAAAACCCGGCATTCCAAAACGATCGGTAGGCGGAAAATAAGTGCCTCCGTAAAAAGGTTTACCTTCCGGTGTGATAAAAACACTCATCGGCCATCCGCCCGAGCCGGTCGTTGACATCACATAACTCATATAAACAGTGTCAATATCGGGTCGTTCTTCACGGTCAACTTTAATGGATATAAAATGCTTATTCAATATCTCGGCTGTGTCGGGATCCTCAAAAGATTCACGCTCCATCACATGGCACCAGTGACAGGTCGAATACCCAATCGAAAGAAAAATAGGTTTGTCCTCTTCCCTGGCCTTCCTGAAAGCTTCGTCGTTCCATGCATACCAGTCCACAGGATTATGGGAATGTTGTAATAAATAGGGGCTTTTTTCCTTGGCCAAACGATTGGTGTGCGAAGCTTGATCGGAATACATAGGAAATACATCTTATCACATTTCCAATGTAACCGGCAGAGCCTGGATCGTATGCACCCATTGCCAGGTCCCGGACCCCGGAAGTAGTCCTTTGGGTCGACGCTCGGATTTCCCCTCCGAGGAAATCTCTCGCTCGGTTGAGATTGGCTCGTGTGTAAGAGTAGGTTTCCATGGCTCGCCAATCTCAAACGCGCCCCCAAGGACCACTTCCGGGGTCCTAGACCATTCGCTAATGAGAGTTCTATTAAAACAAAGAGAACCCGACGGGTGGCAAAGGGAATGCTCTATTTGCCCGGAGCCGCTAATAGACGGCGAGGACAAATAGAGCATTCCCTTTGACAGGCCCCGTCGGTTACGTGGATTATTGAGTAGCTTAGGGCGTTAATGATGCAATTGGCGGATGCGGAATAAATCGCGAACCATGCGGAATGAATCACGCACAAAACGCACGCGGCTGTCGGGAGCCTGCATCCACATAACCGGCACTTCGCAGATTTTGTAGCCGTGCTTTTTAGCCAAAAACAGCACCTCGACGTCAAAACTAAAACCATCTAACTTCTGATCAGTAAATAACTTTTTTGCGATGGCGGATTTAAAACATTTAAAACCGCACTGCGTATCGCGGAAGCCGCGTAAAACTATTAATTGTACAAACGTGTTGAAGATACGTCCTGAGATGCGGCGCTTAAAACTTTGCTGAACATCGCACCCGGGACTGCGCAGGGCGCGTGAACCGATGGCGATATCATTGCCCTCTTCTAGCGCTCGGATCAGTTTGTCGATTTCTTTGATGGGCGTGGAAAGATCCGCATCCGTGACGAGTACGTACTGCGCACGCGAGGCCAAAACTCCTTTTCGCGCGGCAGCCCCTTTGCCGGTATTCTTCTCCAAGCAAAGAAACAGCAGAGAACCCATGGCCTGAGATTTTACAAGATCCTGCATGATGGCATTGGTCTTGTCCGTTGAGCCATCACTCACGATAATAAGTTCGCCTTCGATAGGTTTGGCGGCAAAGTAGGCCTGAACACGACGGACCGCTTCAGCGACATTCCGCTCTTCATTGTAAACGGGAATTACGACGGAAAGATTCAGCGGCAAAGAAGCGTCCTGAAATACGCTATTGTTTTTTCCAAACCCTGCTCCAGCGGAATGTTCGGCTGCCAACCCAACGCCTCACGGGCCAAAGAAATATCCGGCTTCCGCTGTTTGGGATCATCCACCGGCAGGGGCTTGTAGATAAGTGGGCTTTTTGAGCCGGTCGCCTTGAGAATCACCTTGGCCAGATTCAGGACCGACATCTCATTGGGATTTCCGAGATTCACCGGTGTGTGGAGATCCGAATCCAAAGCGCGCAGTATTCCCGCAATAAGATCGTCAATATAACAATAACTGCGCGTTTGTGAACCATCGCCATAAACCGTGAGGGGCTTCTGCCGCAAAGATTGCGAAATAAAATTAGGAATAACCCGTCCATCTTCAGGACGCATGCGTTCACCGTAGGTATTAAAGATACGAATAATCTTTGTATTGAGCCCGTAGAATCGATGATAGGCCATCGTGAGGGCCTCCGCATATCGTTTAGATTCGTCATAGACACTGCGGGGTCCTATTGGGTTTACGTGGCCGAAATAAGATTCTTTCTGAGGATGGACCAACGGGTCGCCGTATACTTCACTCGTCGATGCCAGGAGAAAGCGCGCCTTTTTTTCACGAGCGACCTCGAGTGCATTCTCGGTGCCGGTCGATCCTACGCGCAGGGTCCGAAGCGAATGCTTTAGATAATCCGGAGGACTGGCCAAAGAAGCGAAGTGCAGCACCGCATCTACCGGTCCCGCGATCTTTTTTGGAACACAGATATCCTGCTTAAGGAACACAAATTTCTTTTCTTTCAAAAAAGACCCGATATTCGTGCGCGCTCCCGTGATGAGGTTATCCACGCAGACGACGGAGGCGCCTTGCGCGAGGAACGCTTCACAGAGATGCGAGCCGATGAACCCCGCCCCGCCCGTAATTAAAATACGTTGTTTGATCTTTTTGCCCACTCGACCGTTCTCCTTAAGCCCTCTTCCAACGAAATTTTTGCTTCCCATTTTAGGTCTTTATAGACTTTTGCGGTGTCGGCGCACGTGCGTTCGGGGTCCCCCGGGCGGCGCGGACCGTGCGTCGGTTTCAATTTAGACCCCGTCAGCTTCAAAAGTTTTCCGGCCAGCGTATGGATGGAATCCGCACGGCCCGAACCGAGGTTATAAACCTGCCCATACGCGGTCTTATTCCCCAAGCACTTGAAAAGGGCGTTGAGAATATCATCGATGTAAATAAAATCTCTGGACTGCTCCCCTGAGCCGTCAATAACGGGCCGCCTGCCCTTGAGTATATTTGAAAGCAGGCCCGGCACGGCCAGCGAATAGCGGGATTCGGGGTTCTGCTGCGGGCCATAAACGTTGAAGATACGAAAAGAAGTCGTGGGAAGACCTTTATCGCGCGTGTAATGTCTCGCGTAAAATTCAGCCGCAAGTTTCGCCGCTCCGTAAGGCGAAATGGGTGATAATTTTCCGTCTTCCCGTTGATAACGCGTGATGGCGTCGCCGTAAACAGCGCTGGTTGAAGTAAAAATAAAATGTTTTACGTTATATTCATGTGAATAATACAAAAGATTGAGTGCCCCGGAAGCGTTCACCTCATGCGACAGCATCGGGTCCTCCACCGAACGCGCTACCGAACGAATGGCGGCAAAATGATACACCGCGTCCACACCTTTTACCGCTTTCGCAACGTCCTTACCGTGTCGGACATCGCCTTTGATAAGCTCTATCTTCCCTCGGAACCCGTCTAGGGCACGAGGCGAACTGCAGGAAAAATTATCGATGACGCGCACTTTAAATCCGCGGCGTAAAAGTGCTCCCGTCATATGGCGGCCAACGAATCCGGCGCCGCCGGTGACCAGTATTTTTTTGAAACCTATCATAAGAAAAATATATTTTTCTTCGACTGAAAACGACGCAGCACGTTGCGCGTGTCGAGAATGAGCCTCGCGTTGCGTATCACCATTTCATAGTCAAACCGCGTATGGTCCGTGAGTATCAACACGCAGCGTTTACTTTTTAGAATCGCGGGTGTGAGGGGTGTTGAGCGGAAAATACGCTTTCCTATCTTGAGTGACGGCACAAAAGGATCCGAATACGAAACGTCAGCGCCTTCTTTCAATAAATGATCCACGACCTCAATGGCCGGAGACTCGCGGACATCATCAATGTCTTTTTTGTAGCTGACACCCATCACAAGAATCGGCGCCTTTTTGATCGTCATTTCCCTCAGGTTCAAAAGGTGCGTCACACGCTCCACCACGTAAAACGGCATATTCTTATTTACGGTCGCTGCCAGCTCGATCATTTTAGCTTCAAATCCGTGCAGTCGCGATTTCCATGAAAGATAAAGCGGGTCGATCGGCAAACAGTGGCCTCCGATGCCGGGGCCGGGATAAAAAGGCATGAAACCAAACGGCTTGGTCTTCGCCGCGTCAATCACTTCCCAAATATCCACACCGAGACGATTGGACATCATGGCAATCTCATTGATGAGGCCGATATTGACGCTTCGGAAGGTATTTTCCAGAAGCTTCACCATTTCGGCGGTCTTGGCGCTCGAGACCGGAACGACCTGTGAAATGACAAAGGAATAA
>JAHFFI010000083.1 GCA_023248025.1 Candidatus Omnitrophota bacterium | reverse complement strand
TGGTTCAGCAGGAGTTCAAGGAACCCCAACGTATAAAGGCGCTTTTTATTTTCATTCCGAGTGATCAATTAGATGGTTTGAAAGCAGCGCTGGAAGAAAAAGATTCCCCTCTAGAAACGCTGGCTAAAAAATATTCTCTGCAGACGATCGAAACGGGGTTTTTCTCCGCCAATGATGCGGTGCCTGAGATCGGACCCATAAAGGAAGTGCTCGAGGCCGCCTTCCAGACCGAAAAGGGAAAAGAAACGGACTGGATACACGTCGCCAAAGGCGCTTACAAATTAAAGATTACTGAAATCCAAGAGGCGCGTGTGCTTGATTTTGAACACGCCAAAGATAGCTTGAGGGAAATATACATGGCGCAGCTGGCGTCTCAGGCCGCGGGCGCCAAACTGGATAAGCTTGCGGACGAACTTAAATCCGGCGATTTTGAGAAAGTTTTAAAAGACCAAGGTATCGAGGTGAAAACTCCGGAAGCGTTCGGGTTCGGTCCGAGAGCCCTCGAGGCGGCCAAAACACTCAAACCCGGTGCAATCAGCCCGTCTTTCTCCGTGCCCTCAGGCGCGGCCGTTGTGAAAGTGCTCAAAGCATTACCTGCCGATGAGAAAAAATTCGAAGAAGAGAGAAAAAATTTCAAGGAAGAGATGTTCGGCAAGAAAACTAATGAAGAATTTAAATCACTTCTGGAATCGCTTCGGAAAACCCGCCTCAAGGTAAACCTGGAATCAATGCGGAAACTTTTTCCGCAGGAACAGAACCCGGTATCAAGTAGTCAGTAGCTACTCTTTTTTACCCAGTAAGTTCTTCAGTTCTTTCATGAAATGATTGATGTCTTTGAACTGACGATAAACGGAAGCAAAACGCACGTACGCGACCTCATCCAGCTTGTAAAGATTGTCCATCACGAGCTCACCGACGTCCTTGGCCTTCACTTCCTTGTCGAAGCTTTTCTGAAGGTCTTTCTGTATCTGGTCCACGATCGCTTCTACTTTTTCCATGCTGACCGGGCGCTTCTCGCAGGCTTTGAGTATGCCTGAAATAATCTTATTGCGGTCGAATGGCTCGCGGCGGGCATCCTTTTTAATAACCATCAGCGGCACTTCTTCAATGTACTCATAGGTCGTGAAGCGGCGCTTGCATTTGAGACATTCGCGGCGGCGGCGTATGCTTTTGTCCTCATTCGAAGAACGCGAATCCACCACTTTATCGTCGACATGTGCGCAGAATGGGCACTTCATGGCTTCACCTCCGTGCGGCTGTTGGTTGGGTCAAGGAACCTCAGTAAGAGCTCCGGATAAAGCGGAAATCTTTTTGTGAGCTTAATAACCTCTTCGCGCACGAGTCCTATCTTATCTTGAGCACTGATGCCGGAGAGCACCTCATCTATAAATCGCGCGATGTCCCGCATCTCGGCCTCTTTCATGCCGCGCGTCGTGACCGCAGGAGTGCCGAGACGTATACCGCCGGCCTTGAACGGACTTTGCGTATCAAATGGGATGGAGTTCTTATTCACCGTGATAGCGGCATGATCGAGCGCCGCGGCCGAGTCTTTGCCCGTGAGGCCTTTTTGATTCACGTCCACGAGCATCAGATGATTGTCGGTGCCTCCGGATACCAGACGATATTTTCTTTTCATGAGTTCTTCAGCGAGCGTTTTGGCATTTTTCACGATCTGGGTTTGATATTCTTTGAACCCAGGCTCGAGCGCCTCCTTGAGCGCCACCGCTTTACCCGCTATAACGTGCATGAGCGGTCCGCCCTGGAGCGCCGGGAAAACTTCAGCGTCTATTTTCTTGGCGAATTCTTCGCGGCATAAGATCATGCCTCCGCGCGGGCCTCGCAGAGTTTTATGCGTCGTGGTGGTGACAAACTCGGCATATGGCACCGGACTCGGATGCAGTCCTGCCGCCACGAGTCCCGCGATGTGGGCCATGTCCACCATGAAAAGTGCTCCCACCTTGTCACAGATCTTTCGGAATTTTTCAAAATCAATGATGCGCGGATAAGCCGATGCACCGGCTAATATCATTTTAGGTTTATGTTCGAGCGCCAGCGTTTCCACTTCGGCGTAATCGATGCGTTCGTCTTTTTGACTGACGCCATACGGAATAATCTTAAAAAATTTGCCTGAAAAATTCATCGGGTGCCCGTGTGTCAGGTGTCCGCCGTGAGAAAGATTCATCGCGAGCACCGTGTCGCCGATACTGAGCATAGAAAAATAGACCGCCGCGTTGGCTTGCGATCCGGAATGAGGCTGAACGTTTGCGTGCTCTGCCCCAAAAAGTTTTTTTGCGCGTTCCTGCGCCAGTTTTTCGGCAACGTCGACGTATTCACATCCGCCGTACCAGCGTTTGTCGGGGTAACCTTCGGCATACTTATTGGTCAAAGCCGAGCCAACGGCTTCCATGACCGCCTGGCTTGTGAAATTCTCGCTCGCGATCAGTTCAATATTATCATTCTGACGCTGGGTTTCGCGGAACACGGCTTCAAAAATCTCAGGGTCCGTCTGCAAAAGGTGCTTCATTTCTTCGCTTTCTTTTTTATGGGCGGGTTCACGCAGCTTTTTTTCTCTATGTCGGATATCTGGTCCACGCGGCGTTTGTGGCGGCCGCCTTCAAAGTTGGCGCCAAGCCAAGCTTTTACGATGCCCTCGGGCTCGTCAAATAAATGTTCAGAGCCCAGCACTAGAATATTCGCGTCGTTGTGCTGCCGCGATAGAAGCGCCACACTCCGGTCGTAGCAGATCGCCGCGCGCACACGCGGCAGTTTATTGGCCGCGATGGCCATGCCGTTGCCGCTTTTGCATATCAAGAGTCCGACATCCACTTTTTTATCGGACACGGCCTTGGCTACTTTGTAGGCAAAAACAGGATAATCGCAGGATTCCGTTGTATTCGTACCCATGTCGATCGTCTGATAACCTTCACTCGCCAAGAATTTCTTCATTTCTTCTTTCAATCTTATACCGCCGTGATCGGCGCCAATCGCTATCTTCATACGGATCCTCTCCTACTGCTGCTGGGCAATATTGCGCACACAGTCTCTAATAACAGTTAACACGTTTCGATAAAATTCAGGCGACATGCGTATCGGGTCCGGAATCCCGGCTGCTTTCAGAGATTCATGCGAATTCTGCGCGTATTCGGTGATAAGCAAGACTTTTTCTTTCGCAGACGGTTCCAGATGCAGCACCCAGTCCTTGTGCATTTTTTCCATGACGTAGATCTCATCGGCATCCTGGATCATTTCATGGGTCAGCAACCGGCTCAGATGGCCGGAAGCGTCAACACTCTCTTCTTTTAAAGCTAAGATTGTCTCCTCACTGGCTGAAAAACCATCCATGGCGCTGGTCCCGGCGGATGAGATGTTGAATTCTCTACTCCGGCCGGCGAGCGCTTTCTTAAGCAGCCATTCAGCCATGACCGAGCGGCAGCTATTGCCGGTGCAGACAAAAAGAATATTTTTCATTAAAGCGAAACTTCTTTCTTCAGTACTTTATTGATAGTTTTCTTTTTATAATCGCGGAGTTTATTCAAAAGAGCGGGATTTTGAAGCGCCAAGATCCTCGCGGCCATAAAAGCGGCGTTGCGCACGCCACCCGCCCCGACGGCAACGGTCGCGACAGGCGTACCCGCGGGCATCTGAACCGTGGAAAGAAGAGAATCCATACCTTTGAAAGACGTCGTTTCGATCGGAATACCGATCACCGGAAGCTCCGTGTGAGCGGCAACGACACCTGCCAGATGTGCGGCGCCTCCGGCAGCGCAGATAAAAACACGCACACCGCTTTTTTCCGAAGATTCGACAAATGCGACGGTTTCTTTGGGAGTGCGGTGAGCCGATAACACCCTTGCCACGAATGGGATCCCGAAATCCCTTAAAACCTCGCCGCAGGGTTTAAGCGCTTCGGCATCCGAATCACTTCCCATTAAGATCGCAACGATCGGTTTCATCTTGCCTCCCTTAATTATTTAACTATCCGAGCCACTTTGTGACCAATGTCTTTACGATAATACATTTTATCGAAGAATATCTTGTCAACGGCGTTGTAAGTTTTGGAAAGCGCCTCGAACATGCCGCGACCGAGACCCACGACTCCGAGAACCCGGCCCCCCGCAGTGACGATGTCTTTATCCTGGCGTTTCGTGCCGGCATGAAACACTGCAATATCGGCGCTTTCTTTCGCTGTCAAAAGACCCGCAATTTTTTTACCCACTTCGAAATCCGACGGATACCCACCCGAAGCTATGACCACACAGACGCAATCGCGGTCTTTCCATTCTAATTTTATCGTGTTTAGCATGCCATCTGCGGCGGCCAGAAGCAATTCCAAAAAATCGTTCTCAAGGCGCGGCAAAATAACCTGCGTTTCAGGGTCACCCAAACGTGTGTTGAACTCGAGCACCTTAAAACCGTCCCCAGTCACCATGACACCTGCGTAGAGAAAGCCTTTGAATGGATGTCCCTGCTCTTTTAATTCTTTCACGACCGGAATAAAAACTCGCATGAGAAGTTCTTTTTCAAGCGCTTCTGTCACAACAGGCGCCGGCGAATAGGCACCCATTCCGCCCGTGTTGGGACCTGAATCCCCTTCAAAAATACGTTTGTGATCCTGACTGGATGCGAGAAGTTTCACCGTCTCACCATCCGTGATCGCGATGACGGAGGCCTCCTCGCCATTTAGACATTCTTCAATCACGATTTTCTCGCCCGCTTTTCCGAATACTTTTTTCACCATCGATAAATGAATGGCTTCCATGGCCTTGGGCATTGAAGTCGCAACCACAACACCTTTGCCGCCGGCTAGACCGTCGACTTTAACGACGATCGGCGTGCCTTTTTTTGCCACATAGTCCATAGCAAGCTCCGCGTCCGTAAAAACAGAGAATTCGGCCGTGGGAATGGCGAGTTTTTTCATGATTTCTTTTGCAAAAGCCTTCGAGCCTTCGAGCTGGGCGGCGTATTTCGATGGACCGAATGCACGAACTCCTTCCTTTGCCAACCGGTCCACGAGACCTTCGACTAGCGGCTGTTCGGGACCGATCACAACAAGGTTGATGGATTCTTTTTTACAGAATTTCACCACAGCTTCCTGATCTTTGGCAGCCATGTCGATATTCTCGGCTATTTCCTCCGTGCCGGCGTTGCCGGGAGCGACGTATAATTTTTTAAGCTTCGGGGATTGCGCTATTTTCCACGCGATCGCGTGTTCGCGGCCGCCATTACCGATAATGAGAACCTTCACTGGATAGAAACCTCTTTGCCTTTCACGATCTCACCCACGACCCAGGCCTGTTCGCCGGCTTTATTGAGGTGCGAGATCACTTTGAGCGCCCGGTCTTTCGGCGTCACGAGTATCATGCCGACGCCCATGTTGAACGTCCGGTACATTTCTTTGGCCTGAACATTGCCGCTTTCCTCGATCCACCGGAAAACACGCGGGATAGGCCAGCTGCCCATATGGATGCGCGCGCCGCAACCTTCGGGAAGCACTCGGGGAATATTGTCAAAAAATCCGCCGCCCGTGATGTGCGCCATCGCGAGAATGTCCTCTTTTTGCAGAAGCGGCAGAACCGCTTTCACATAAATTTTAGTCGGTTTTAAAATTTCCTCAGCGTGTTCTTCAATGAAATCATTGCGAAACACCTTTCTTACAAATGAAAACCCGTTGGAATGAATACCGCTGGAGGCGATGCCAATAATCACGTGACCCGCTTCGACGCCCTTGCCGCTGATGATTTTATCCTCTTCGACAACACCGACGCAGAATCCGGCTAGATCGAAATCACCCGTTTGGTAAAGTCCCGGCATCTCAGCTGTCTCGCCGCCGATGAGAGCGCAACCCGCGTCCTGACAGCCTTTGGAGATCCCGCGGATAACATCCACCATCATTTTTTTGTCTATCTTTCCCACAGCAAAGTAATCGAGAAAAAATAAGGGCTCAGCGCCCAGCGTCAGAATATCATTCACGTTCATAGCAACCAGATCTATGCCTAAACCTTCCATGCGGTTCGCGGCCTGCGCCAGTTTTAATTTAGTGCCGACACCATCGGTCGAGCTGACAAGCACCGGCTTTTTATATTTCTCGGGCAGTCTGCAAAGCGCTCCAAAACCGCCGATGCCGGCCATGACCTCCGGACGGCGCGTCGCTTTCGCCAAAGGCTTGATCTCTTCCACGAAAGCGTTGGCCTTGTCGATGTCGACGCCGCACTGTTTATAATTCATTCT
>JAHFFI010000082.1 GCA_023248025.1 Candidatus Omnitrophota bacterium | reverse complement strand
GCAAGTTCGTGGGCGCCGTCATCGTTCGTGACAAGACCATTCTTTCGACCGGTTATAACGGCTCTATCCGTAAACTTGAACACTGCGATGAAGTCGGGCATCTCATGGAGAACGGCCACTGCGTGGCGACTATCCACGCCGAAGCCAATGCCATCCTGCAGGCCGCGAAGAACGGCGTGCGTATCGAGGGCGCCACGATCTATACGAGCGCGAGTCCTTGTTGGCCCTGTTTCAAGATGATCGCCAATGCCGGGATCGTCCGCATCTGCTATGGCGAGTTCTACCGCGACCACCGTATTTTCGAAATCGCCAAAAATTAAAAATGAAATTAGACCTCCTGAAAAATGGAAAAAACTGATTCCGAGCTTTATCTGAGACAGCTCGAACTTGGCCCGATGGAGAACTTCGTCTATCTCGTCGGCTCCAAGAAGACGCGCGAAGTATTCGTCGTCGATCCCGCCTGGCAAGTGGACACGGTGCTCCGCATCGCCAAAGATGAGGGCCTCAAGATCGTGGGCGCGCTCATCAGCCACTACCACTTCGACCACACCAATGGCATCGAAGAGCTTCTGGAAGCCGTGGATGTTCCGATCTATGTGAATAAAAAAGACATTCCCTATATCGATGTGAAGAAGGACGTGCTTAAAGGTGTGGATGCGGGCACGAAGGTGAAAGCGGGCGACGTCGAGATAGAGATGGTCCACACGCCGGGCCACACGCCGGGCTCGCAGTGTTTTCACGTGCGCGGCCACCTTATTTCCGGCGACACGCTCTTTATCAACGCTTGCGGGCGCACCGACCTTCCGGGCGGCAACGCCAAGGAGCTGTATCACTCGCTCACGGGCACTCTGATGAAGTTCGATGATTCCACGGTGCTCTGTCCCGGGCACAATTATTCCGACAAACCGGTGACCACGATGGGTGAGCAGAAAAAGCACAACCCGTACCTTATGTGCGATTCGCTGGAGAACTTTTTGAAATTCAGGACCGGAGTAGCAGAAATAAGGTAGAATAGTCGGGGATGAATATTTTGAAAAAAAATGAATAAAAAAAACCAGCCCTTGGCAGAAGTTTTTGGGCACCTGATAACTGATCAGTCGCCCAAGGCCGTTAGGTATCGATCTCGCCGTTTATGTCCTTTTAATAATAAAGTTCCCAATTGCACAAAAGATAAGGCAAAAAATCCGCTCGGTGTTTGCAGTATTTATCACGAAGACAAGCCGGTGATCACATGCCCCATTAGGTTCCGTGAAGACTGGGTGATTACGGATGATGCCGCGTCTTTTTTCTTCGGAAAGGGAGCGACATGGAGCTCCCTGACAGAGGTTCGTCTGAACGATTCGAATGGTAAATCCGCGGGCAATATCGATGTTATTTTGGCGGCCTATGATTCGAACGGAAAAATATATGATTTTGGAGCATTGGAGGTACAGGCAGTATATATTTCAGGTAACGTGCGAGATCCATTCGAATACTACGTAAAAGCACCATTATCACGGTCATCAATGGATTGGACCGACCAACCCAATTATCCTCGACCTGACTATCTTTCTTCTTCACGTAAACGTCTAGCCCCACAGCTTCTTTTTAAAGGGGGAATTTTTAACGCATGGAAAAAACGTACCGCCGTTGTGCTCAGCAAGGCTTTTTTCAAAACCCTTCCTAAATTAAGAGCAGTATCAAAATCAAAGGCGGATATTGCGTGGCTTATTTATGATCTCGTTTTAGTTAAGGGGAAAGATGATAAAGTTGGTAGGTATGTGCTCAAAAAAGTCGATGAAGTTTTTACCGGATTTGAGCCCGCCCTTTTGTCGATTACGACGGCATCGCCCGGCAAGGTGGGCGATTTTCTTAAGTTACTTCAAGAAAAGTTAGATGAGCAGCTAGAAAGCCCACCTATCAACAGAACCATAGAGAAGCCTTTTTGATTTCTATGAAACCAGACACTTTGTTTCCCGAATTAAATATTCAGCTGAACGAACCAAAGCCGGTTAATGTAGCTTCGGTTCCCCAACGAAGTCTTTTTCGTTATCCTGGCGGTAAAACTTGGTTTGTTCCGATATTTCGACGTTGGCTCCGCGCAAAGTCGGTCAAACCGACGACCCTTATAGAGCCTTTTGTTGGGGGAGGGATAATCAGTTTGACGGCTTTATTTGAAGATCTTGTTTCAAAAGTTATTATGGTTGAAAAAGATGACGAAGTGGCGGCTGTTTGGCAGACCATTGTTAATAAAGACACTGAGTGGTTGACGCGGCGTATTCTGACGTTTGATCTCACTCGAGAAGCTGTTACAAATGAAATTTCAAAAACTCCTAGAACACAAAAAGAAAAAGCGTTCCAAACGATTCTAAAAAATCGCACGTTTCATGGTGGAATCTTGGCGGATGGGTCAGGGCTAATCAAAAATGGTGAAAATGGCAAAGGGATACGTTCTAGGTGGTACCCTGCAACGCTAGCAAAGCGCCTACTCAATTTGAGTTGTATCGCGAGTAGAATAGATTTTCGTTGTGACGACGGGTTAAAAATTATGGGCGAATTCTCTGCGCACAAAGAGGTCGTTTACTTTATTGATCCACCCTATACGGCGGGTGGTAAAAATGCCGGTAAAAGATTGTATAGGCACAGTGAAATTAATCATAAACGCCTGTTTGATATATGTGATTCTTTGCGGGGAGACTTTTTGATGACCTATGACAATGCGGGGGAGGTGAAAGAGTTGGCGCAAAAACACGGGTTCCAGACACGTTTAGTCCCCATGTCAAATACACATCACGCAACGATGGCGGAATTGGTTATAGGGAGAAATCTTTCTTGGATGGATCGCTTACTTTAAGCATAAAAGCCTTTTTTATTGACGCAATAATACCCACGGTATAGACTCCATTTTCCTATGCAAAATACTTCAGGAGCACCCGGAACTTTAGAAAAAAAAATTAACTGGGAAATCCTTGCCCAGAATGCCCTTGAGACGCGGCGCGACATTATCAAGATGCTCGGCATCGCCGCCTCAGGACACCCCGGAAGCTCCTTGTCCTGCACGGATATCCTCGTCCTCCTTTATTTCCATTATTTAAAACATGACGCCAAGAACCCCAAATGGGCCGACCGCGACCGCCTGATTTTTTCCAAAGGCCATGGCTGCCCGGCGCTCTATTCCGTGCTGGCCCGCACTGGTTACTTTGATCCAAAACTTCTTTTGACGCTCCGCCAGCTCGGAAGCCCGCTCCAGGGCCACCCGGATGTGCGCCGTCTGCCGGGCATCGAGGCTTCGACCGGTTCACTCGGTCAGGGACTGTCTTTCGCTGCCGGATGCGCGCTCGCGGCACGCTTCGATAAAAAATCATTCAAGACCTATGCCATCATCTCTGATGGCGAGATGAATGAGGGGCAGATCTGGGAGGCGGCTGCCTTCTCGTCTTTTCATAAACTTTCAAACCTCATCACCATCCTCGATTACAACAAGTTCCAGTTGTCCGGCGCGACCAAGGACATCCTTGATATGGAACCGGTCGCCGACAAATGGCGCGCATTTGGCTGGGAAGTGCAGGAGTTGGACGGCCACGATCATCACAAGATCTCAAGCGCCATTGAATGGGCGCTCAAGGCGGAATCCAAACCGCGTATCCTGATCGCGCATACGGTGAAGGGCAAGGGCGTCTCTTTCATGGAGAACAACAATCATTTCCACGGCGTCGCGAATACCAAAGAAGAGACCGTGCGCGCCTTGAAAGAGTTGGGCGAGAACGATGCTGAAATATCGCGCATCACGGGGATGATCTCGTGATCGAACGCAAAATGGGCGCGGCCACCCGCGACGCTTACGGCAAAGCGCTGGTCGAGATCGGGAAAGACGATCCCAATGTCATCGTGCTCGACGCCGATTTATCCAAATCCACCAAGACTGAGATGTTTCAAAAGGCCTATCCTGAGCGTTTTATCGATGTCGGCATCCAGGAGATGAATTTGGTCGGTGTCGCCGCCGGCTTGGCGTCCTGCGGCAAGACCCCTTTCATCAGCTCGTTCGCTTGCTTCTTGATGAACAAGGGGTATGAACAGCTTCGCGTGGGTGTTTCCTTTATGGAGCAGAACGTCAAAGTGGTGGCGTCGCATGGCGGTATCAGCGTGGGCGAGGACGGCGCTTCCCAGCAGTCGGTGGAAGATTTCGCGCTGGCTTGCACGCTTCCTCATTTTACGGTGATGGTGCCGGCGGACGAGTTTTCGGCCAAGTCCCTCATCAAACAATGCGCCGTGCAGAAGGGCCCCTTCTACGTACGCACGGGCCGCGCCAAAGCGCCCATCGTCTATGATGAGAAGAGCCAGTTCAAGATCGGCAAGGCCATCAAGTTGCGCGATGGAAAAGATGTGACGCTGGTCGCCACCGGCCTCCTTGTATTCGAAGCGTTGGAAGCAGCCGATATGCTTAAGGCCGATGGTATCGACGCTGCGGTGGTCGATGTGCATACGCTCAAACCTCTGGATGAAGAATTGCTCACGGCCGAAGCCAAAAAGACGGGGGCTTTTGTTGTGGCCGAAGAACATCTCATTTTTGGCGGCCTTGGAAGCGCGGTCTCTCAGCTCATTTCCCGTAAACAGCCCATTCCCATGGAATTCATCGGCATGCAGGACACCTACGCGGAGTCCGGCAAGGGTCAGGAATTGATGGAAAAGTACGGCCTCACCTCGAAGAACATCGTTCAACAAGCCAAAAAAGTCGTCTCCCGCAAGTCCAGATAGCTGTTAAAATAGTCCAAACATAGAATTAACGGGGCGTAGCTCAGCTTGGCTAGAGCGCTTGCTTTGGGAGCAAGAAGTCGCAGGTTCAAATCCTGTCGCCCCGATAAATTTTGTCCCCGTAGCTCAGCTGGATAGAGCAACGGTTTTCTAAACCGTGGGTCGCGTGTTCGAGCCACGCCGGGGACACCATTATTCGCACGGCCTGGTCATCGTCTTATGAGAAAAATCATCTTTATTATTTTAGTTCTGGCTGTCCTTATTTCGGGCGGGCTTTACGCCTTTGCGCGCAAGGCGCCTGACCTGGTAAGGAATTCGCTCCAACGTTCCATCAATAAGACGGTCCGCATCGACGCGGTCGAATACCGTTTTCCGTGGACCTTCGAGTTGAGGGGTTTTCAGATACTGGAGACGCAGGAGCCTTTTGTAGGCGAGCCGTGTTTTGTCGTCGACAAGGTGCTTCTGGATATGTCTCCGCTCAGCCTGTCGCGCAGCCGGTTTATCCTTGATAGTGTGGAAGTTTCCGGCGCAAGCGTCATCGTCCGCAAACGCGGCGGCAAACTGATGCATGCGTTCTCGAAGTCGATGCGATCTTCTCCCACACAAGGAGAGGCATCGCCCGAGGCTTTAAAGGCTCCGAGCCAAGCCTTGCCTCTTATTATTCACCGATTTCACCTTTCGAAGAGCAGTTTCAAATTTATGGACTACGATGTTCAGGACACCGGTTTCGTGATGGAACTCGACCAGATAGAGGCCGTGGTCAGTAATATCTCGTTCCCGCCCACTTCTTCTAAAACGAATTATAAGATCGATTCGCGCCTTCTCCAGGGCCGCCAGCAGCGCGCGGCCCAGCTGAATATCGAAGGCTGGACGCAGATAGCCGATTATGAGACGGACGCGCAGATACGCGCGACAGAATTGTTACTGCCTTATTTCCGTCCGTACTACGCACAGGTGACTCCCGCCGACATCGATGATGGCCGGCTCTCGAGCCGTGCGGCTCTGCGTATCCATGATCGGATTTTTACGGGTGATATTGATTTGGAGCTCGCGGGCCTCTATTTTAAGGGCTATGAAGAGGGGGGAGAGCTCTTTGGCTTGAAAGCCGACCAGATCCTGCCCTTCCTGAAGGACTCGGCGGGCCGTCTGCAGTTCCATATTGTCCTTCAATGGGACCTGAATGACCACGGCCTTGAGAAAAGGACGGTCATCCGTCGGGCTATCGAGCAATCGCTCAAAAAAACCCTCCTTGGGAATGTGGGGGGCATCCTTGAAAAGACCCTTCAGAAGTTCACGAATCCGGATGGCGGTTTGTCCAAGGACGATTTGGACGATACGTTGAAGAAAGTGAAGAAACTGTTTAGATAGGGTATAATTCGACCTCTTCTTGGTAGGCGTAGCTCAGCTGGTTAGAGCGTCTGACTGTGGCTCAGAAGGTCGCGGGTTCAAATCCCGTCGCTTACCCCATTCTTAAATCCTCTTTTGAGAGAGCAATCTCTTAGAAGAGGGTTTTCTATTGATACACACCTATTACGTTCAATCTCGATAATTTTGTGAATTGTAATTAGA
>JAHFFI010000081.1 GCA_023248025.1 Candidatus Omnitrophota bacterium | reverse complement strand
CGCGTTTTGGACTTCGGCGATCGAGGGCTCGAAACTAAAGCGTCTCAAGACTTCATCGGGATGCGGCGTTTTTAGTTCAGGCACCGAGGGGGAAATTACGAGATACTCCGGCGCCTGCCATCGGTACAGGCCTTTTGCGGTCGCGGCGAGCAACCTATCGTTTCGCTCGTCATAAACGATTTCTCTGACTTGTTGACTACCCAACCCCTCAGAAACCGGGATAAATTTTTCTGAAAGCGGGTCACGCTTGAAAACCCCTCGGTCTGTCGCGACATAATAAGTCTGGGACGCGCCCGCGACGCTATTGATCTTTTTGTCCGGCAGGTTCTCTCCCTTGACCGGAGTCCAGCTGGCGGCATCTTGCTTCGCTTCGAGGAGCCCGTTCGAGCTCGCGGCAAGAAATTTATCCTGCGCCCGCCAGTAAACCATATTGGAAAATGCAGGCGTTGTATAAAATTCTTCAATATCAAATTGCTCCAGTTTAGTTTTATTCTCGTCCTCTTCCGACGCCCTAACACTGGCATCCACCCGCTCCCAGCGCCCTGCGCCGTCAGGACTCTTATAAATACCTTTATCCGTAGCAAGGATGATCTCGATCGTATCCTCCTTAGGAAAAACGACAGAATAGATGCTGATGGCAGGGATCCCCTCGGCTTTAATTATTTCACGCGTGTGAATATCCTGACGAAATAATCCGTTGGCGCTTGCGATCCATAATGACGGCGGCCCCGCGGGACGCCGCGCGACCGTATACACCGCTTCTTTGTCTTTCAGACGGCCCTTAAAAATTAGGCGCCAGTGTTTTCCAAAATCCTCGGAATGATAAAGGCCTTTGGAAGACGAAACATAGACATTCTGGTTTTCCACAGGATCGACATATACGGAATGAATTCTACTATTCTGCCCGGTAACGGTGAGAACCTTCTTCCAGCTTTGAGCCTTATCTTCTGTTTTGTAAACCGCTCGGTCACCTGCCGCGAAAAGTGTTCCGGGTGAGCGTTGATCTATGGCGATGTGAGAAAGATTCGACTCGTTCAGCGTAGTAGAGCACGTCGTCCATTCGGCCAAAGCCGGATTGGCTGTCAGCAGCATTGCCGTCAATGCGCTCATTATTATTTTCCGCATAATCTTCACCCTCTCTATTTTAATGGAAGTATGCCCGGACTTTGATTATTTGTCAAATTAATATGATTAATTATCATACTCTCTCGGACCAGCGGTTCCGGTCCAGAACCCGGTAACCGACGGCTTCCGCAACATGTTCAGGACGAATAACTCCCGCTCCGTCCAGATCCGCTATGGTCCGGGCGACTTTAAGCGCCTTGTGGTAAGCTCTGGCTGAGAAACCCAGCTCACGGATGGCGGTTTTAAGAATGAGCTGGCCGTCTTTAGTCGTCTCGCAGAACTTTTCTACCTGTCTTGGCTCAAGCTCGGCATTAAAGGAACATTTTAGCCCTTGATATCGCTCCTTCTGAAAATCTCTGGCTTTTTCCACGCGCGCCTGTATGACGCTTGACAACTCACCCAAAGCCCGACCGGTCATTTCATCCACTTTAAGGCAGGGGATCTCAAGCTGTATGTCTATACGGTCCAAAAGCGGGCCGGATATTTTTGAAAGATATTTTTTTACCTGTATCGGAGAGCAATGGCATTCTTTCTTGGGGTCCGTAAAATATCCGCACGGACAGGGATTCATGGCCGCCACGAGCATGAAGCGCGCGGGAAAAGTGAGTGTTGAGCTCGCGCGGGAAATGGTTACCCTCCCTTCTTCTATCGGCTGGCGCAGAACTTCCAACACATGCCGCTTAAATTCCGGTAATTCATCGAGAAAGAGTACTCCGTGATGCGAAAGGCTCACCTCGCCCGGTTTGGGGTTTGATCCCCCTCCGATCATTGCGGCATCGGAGATCGTGTGATGCGGTGAACGGAAGGGCCTGGCATCCAATAGCGCCAGGTGACCTGTCAAAAGTCCCGCGACGCTATGAATCTTAGTGGCTTCCATGGCCTCTTCAAAACTGATGTCGGAAAGAATGCCCGGAATTCTTTTGGCGAGCATAGTCTTACCCGCGCCGGGCGGACCGATCATCAGAACATTGTGAGAGCCTGCTGCAGCAATCTCAAGACCGCGTTTGGCCTGATACTGGCCGCGCACGTCAGCAAAATCAAATTGTGAAAGAAATTTATTTTCAGTTTTTGAAACCGGTTTTTCTTCTTTGGGAAACAGGTCTTCCGGAAGATCCATCCTCTTTCCGCCTTTGAGGATAGCAATGACTTCCGATAAATTTTTAGCCGGCAACACACCAAGCCCTTTCACACATAAGGCCTCTTTCGCATTGGCGTACGGGATCACGAACTCATATTCCGGAAATTCGGTGCGCAAGCTCACCGCGCGAGGCAGGATACCGCGAACGGGCTTTAAACTGCCGTCGAGCGACAATTCTCCGCAAAATATTCTTTTTTTTACAAACCGTACTTCGATCATTTCGTCGGCCGTAAGAATCCCCACCGCAATAGCAAGATCAAATGATGAACCTTCTTTTTTCAAATCCGCCGGAGCGAGGTTGACGGTGATTTTTTTGGAGGGCAGCGCAAAACCACTGTTCTTTAATGCCGCCCGCACGCGATCCGCACTTTCACGGCAAGCGGCATCGGGCAAACCCACGATATTAAATGCAGGCAGACCGTTGGCAATATCGACTTCCACCGCGACATTGAACGCATCAATGCCCACGACCGTACTGGAATGAATGATTGCCAGCACGCTACTCACCGACCATAAAAGCATTCGGAATAATCTCTATCAAAGGCTCTTTATCCCGCGCAAAAAGCACTGAAACCACGTCAAACCGGCAGGGCACGTCGCGAATACCGTAACGCTTCACATAAAACTGCGCGGTTTTAACGATTTGCCGGCGTTTATGGAAAGTCACCTGCTCCGCGGGGCTCCCCATCGCAAGAGAAGTCCGAGTCTTTACCTCGATAAACACAAGGTTGCCGGATTCTTTTGCGATGAGGTCTATTTCGCCCAACATGCATTCGTAATTTTTTAACAGGATCTTATAGCCCCGGCTTTCCAGAAATCGACAAGCCAGCTCTTCTCCCACCAGACCCAGTTGTTGGGATGCGTTTATCACGTAATTAACGAACGCCGTCAGTTTCGCGATCGAACGCTTCCATGACCTTATCTTTGAGTCGCTGCTCGAAGCTGTCGTTCACAGGCGTCAGAATATCAAACCACTTTCCATCGCGGCTCGCCCTGCGCGGCATCGATACAAAAACACCGTGCGTGCCTTCCATCACGGAAAATCCTTTTATAATAACGGCATCGGCTATTTTCACAGCAGCAAACGCTTTAAGCTTCCCATCACCCGCGATCTTACGAATATCCACCACTTCCACATTGACCTCTGACATAACACCACCTCCTATGTTAATAATCGACTTCAGAGACTCTTCCGCGCATCCACCATCCGTTTGGCGCCTGGAATCGGGTATGAATGTAAAGGGCTTGAATTTAGCCTCTCTACTCCACTAGACGTCGGAGGGCCTGTTTTTCGTTCAACTATTTTTCAAGTATTTTTTAGAGGCTTTTACGGAAGTTCGCGGCGATGGCCGGCGAATCGTATTTCGAGCTGATGCGGGGTGTCTTTTCGGTGGGGATACGGTTGACCTTGACCCTCAGAAGACCGGGGCCGGGAGAGCTTAAAAGCATTTTAAAAAAGTGTCTTAAATCCTCTTCCGAGACACATTCATGAGCCATCAAATACCCGCAGGCCTTAGCGATAGTCTTAAAATCCGTGGTCGCGGACGTCGTGTCCTGGTCGCCGGTGGACTCATAGGATTCATTGTCAAGAATAACGTGGATAAAATTTTTTGGTTTATAATGCCCGATGCTTGATAACACCCCCATATGCATGAGAAGTGCCCCGTCCCCATCCAAGACCACCACCTTTTTATCGGGCTTCTCGAGCGCTATGCCAAGAGCTATGGACGCCGCATGCCCCATCGAGCCCTGCATGTAAAAGTTATCTTTTCTGTCCGCCGTGTTGAAAAGCTCGCGTGAGGGCCTCCCCGTCGTCGCGATGACACATTCCTCGCCCGTGAGCATCTCTGAAATAATACGTATCGCGTCACTTCTTTTTAGCGGATACGTCCTTTTATGATTTCGCGCCGCCGTGTATTCGTCCAACGTGTCCTTCCTGACGAAATAAACGAAAGGTACACCGTCTTTTTGCATCACGGCAAGCGCCGCATCCAAAGATCTTTTAAACGCTCCCAATTCCGTGGGCATGTCCTCATGTTTTACCCCCATCGTGTCGAGTATAGGCCCCATGGTTTTTCCGATAATCTCATGCTGGGGTTCATCGGCCACCCCATAGGCGCGACCGCTGATAAAAATAAGCGCCGGTATTTTATAGATCATGTTGAGCGAGGTCAGCGGATTTACGAGATTGCCAAAACCTGAGTTCTGTATCATGACCACCGAAAGACGCCCTGCCAGCCACGAACCCGACGCCAAAGCAAGCGCTGAACCTTCGTTCGGCACAATGGTGTAACGAAGGGCCGGGTCGTCGATAACGCAATTAATGGCCGCTTGAAAGAAGGAGCAGGGGACGCCGGTGAACGAGAAAAGTTTTTTTTCTTTGAGGGAAGCGACGAAGTCTTGAGCTTTTATCATGAAGTACTAAGCGGGATTTGAGAATGATTCTTCACAAAATGTGAATTCACACGCTGCCAATCTTCCTGCGAATGGATCTCAGACCAGCCGTGTTCAATTTCCATGCCGTGCACTGGGAAACCACGATCGAGAATAAACTGAATGAGATCATTAAAATCCGCTTTTTCAGCATTGGGCAGAAGGTCCCAGGCGCTTGAAAGCTCACGCAATCCCTCTTTATTGAAATAAGCCATGCCGATAAATTCATAATTGGCTTCTTCCTTAGGAATTTTATAACCGATGCGTCGTATAGGTTTAAAGGGATTTACACCCAGGCGTCGTCCCCCGCCGGCGCCGTCCGTATCCTCGGCAACCACAAGGTCTAATTTTTTTTCGCGGTAAGGCAGCGCGCGGTACGCGCGGTCAATGACCAGCGTGATCGCATGCGGACTTTCCAGAAGTCCTTCCAATATCCAGCGGTCGAATATAATGTCGGAGAACACCATAACCGCTTTATTTTTCCAGGTGGGCCGAGTGAGTAAAATGGAATAGGCGTTTGAAGTCTCGGAAAACTTCACATTGTGCACGGCCGCGGCGCCGTCTAATTTAATTTTGTCAGCCATATGCCCGGTCACGACACGGATATCCTTCACACCGCAGGAGCGCAAAGCGTCCATCTGATGGTCGATAAGCTTTTTCCCGCCGATCTCAAGCATGCAGAGCGGTTTATTTTTTAGAGCCTCCCCCAGTCCCAGCCCTGTCTGCGGACGGTGTTCGCCCGCAGCCGGAATGATGGCCTGGGCGCTATCGGACTTCGTGAATTTTTCCTCGTCTTCTTTCATATCATACATACCCTGGAGCCGAAAAACTTCCTTCATTGAGGCTATTTTATTTTCAACGGCAGCCGTCGAGCCGGTGCTCTCTATCGAGGCGAGCGTCGTCTGCACGGCGCTGATGGCGGCACGCAGCGCCTGATTGGCGTATATCACCATCTTGAAACCGTTTTTGGAGAACTCTTCTGCGGTTATCGAATAAAAAGTTGTGGGAATAACAACAAGGGGAATTTTCCCCTTCCACGTTTTTGCAAATGTGAAGACTTCATCCGCCGTGACTGCTTTGGAATGAATAACGATGCCGTCTGCTCCGGCTTTTTCGTAACTTTGGGCGCGCTTTAACGCTTCCTCCATTCCCCAGCCCGCAATGAGCGCTTCGACGCGCGCAAAAACCATGAAGTCGGAAGAGCTTTGCGCTTCTTTTGCAGCTTCTATTTTTCCCATGAATTCTTGAATAGGCGCCAGTTCCTGCCGACCGGGGACAAAGCTATTTACCTTCGGAAACACTTTATCTTCAATGACAATGCCCGCAATACCCGCGGCTTCAAATTTTTTAACCATATGAATAACGTTAGATGCATTGCCGAACCCCGTATCGCAGTCGCAGACGACAGGCAATGACGTGGCGTCATTCATGGCTCGGGCCGCGGCGAGATTTTCCGTCATCGTCAAAATATTGGCATCCGGCACCGCGAAGGAAGTGGAGATCTCAAGACCGCTCGCCCAGACTCCGTCAAAACCCGCTTCTTCAATGAGTTTTGCGCCCAGGCCATTGTGGGCGCCTACAATGCGGACGATGGGCCTGGCTTGGAAAAGTTGACG
>JAHFFI010000080.1 GCA_023248025.1 Candidatus Omnitrophota bacterium | reverse complement strand
CCGTCCAAATACAACGGGTTACCGAGTTCGGCGCGAAGCAATTTTTTAAGCTTAGGAGTAGTCAGCTCCGAAAAAATTGAATTTAAAAGCGCCTGGGCCATGGCCTCCGAAAAACCGGACTGATCGACCAGACGTTTCACTGCTTTTTTCCGGTAAAAATAATCACGACGGAGCCAACGCGCGGAAAGGCGGCCGAGAGAACTTGCGATTTTAAGAACGGATAAATTCTTCATAGCTCAGTGAGCACCCTCTTAATTCCGATCCCTTCGCGCGGCTCAATACTTCAAAACCTTTGTCGACGGTGCGACCGATGTCTTCGGTCAAAACGGCAGCCACCGACCCTAAATTGGCAAGATCCAGATGCATGAGAACTCCCGGAGTCCCGTTTTTCACTTCTTTCCCGGTCGCTTTATCCAAAACAAGCGTCCTCATCCATCCCGGCCCTTCAAAAAATCCGTCCGTAGCCCTGCGGTAGAACTGACTCGTAAGTTCGGTCATTCCGTATTCACTCACACAATATTTTTTGGGGATGCCAAGATACACGCTGCAAGCCCGGTAGAGCTCGGCCTTGGACACCTCCCTGACTTTTCCCTTAAAACCTCCCGTTTCCATCACGCGGCTTAAATCCGGAAGTTTTAATTTAATTTTATGGGCTCGTAAATAATCGAGAAACGCTTTGAACGAAAAGGCCGTTGCCAAAAGCATTACGGGGGATTTTTCACGCGATAAATCGCGAATTAATTTATCGCAAAGCACCGCGTCTTTCTTCACATAAAATAAACCCGCCGGCCTTGAAAATTTCCTATTCACAACGCCCATCATATAAGACAGCGAGGAATCCCGAACCTCCAGCGGTGAATGGGTTAGAAAAAAGAAGCGGCGTTTTTTTCCGTCTCCCAAAAGATGTCTTCGAAACGGCCCCGGAACGGCGGCGTCATATAATTTAAGTGTCTCAAAAAAATGGGCTCCTCTGGAACTTTTGCCGCTCGTACCGCTGGTCCTAAACACCCTTCTTGCCCCCTTGACCGGGAAAGTCGTAAGTACGAGCTCCTTAAATCCAAGGGCCGGCATCGCGGGAATTTCTCTCCATGTTTTGACGCGCACGATTGTTTTTCCGTCTATTTCGCAGAATTTCCGGTAATTTTTATTATTTTTAAATTGATGGCGAAAAACTCGCAGTGCCAGACTGTCAAATTCACTATCAGGCGCAGGTTTATCCGGATATTTTTTAATAAACGAAAGGACGTCGCGTTCAAGCATAGGATGAGCTGAAAGATCAGCCGGCTATCGGCACACCCACAAGGCGTCCGATGGTATAAGTCAGCGACGCGGCTCCCAGACCGATGGCCATCTGTCGAAAACCGGAAAATAAAATATTTCTGCCGGTCAAAAGCGTGATCAAAGCGCCTATTAAAAAAAGTGCGATTGCGCTCGAGCCCGCGCTGAGCACGATAGCCCTGGTCCCGGTAAAGAATAAGAATGGAAAAAGAGGAATAAGTGCCCCCAACGAAAAAAGTAAGAAGGACATAAGCGCCGCTTCCCAGGCCGAACCGCCCAGCTCGTCCGGATCGATGCCAAGCTCCTCACGTGCGAGAGTATTCAATGCGTTCTTTTCGTCCTTGATCAATAATTCGGCAAGTTTTTCGGCTTCTTTTTTTGGAAGACCCTTGGCTTCATAGATGAGCGCCAGTTCTTCCTGCTCTTCCTGCGGCGCTTCGGCTAATTCCTGAGCCTCGACCTGAATCTGGCGGGTATATAGCTCGCGTGAACTCTGCACCGAAAGCCATTCACCCATCGCCATTGAAAAAGCACCGGCCAAAAGGCCCGCAAAACCGGCTACTAAAATAGTCTGTCCGGACAATGCGGCGCCCGCAATGCCCATGATGAGACTTAAATTGGAGACAAGGCCGTCATTAGCCCCGAGAACTGCGGCACGAAGCGCATTGCCGCCGATGGAACGATGCCGGCCCTCAAGCTTGGCCAACACTCCCCCTGCCATTCCTTTTGGTGAGTTTTGAGAAATGGCTTTAAGCATACGCATGTGGGAACGCTCATCACCGGGAAGACTTGTGTGTTTTGATTCGGGCTGTTTTCCGTAAGAGGCGTTGTCTGCATTCTCAAGACCCATCACCGTCGGCAATACAAAGCGCGCCCCGAAACGCCGTCCGAAAAAACCCAAGACACGCGGCCGGAGACGCGGATGGCGGGCAGGAACTTTCCCGCCCGCCTCCGTGATCTTTTGCTCCCAGAACTTCGCATGACGGTCCTCGACGACTGCGAGCTTCGCGTACACTTTGGCAAGGTCCACATTCTTCTCGGACCGTGAAAGCGACGTATAAAGATAGATGCTGTCTATCTCACCTCGCCAGTTCTCGAGATACCGTTTAACATCCCGGGAGAACTCCACTTGTTTACCGGGTTACTTCGTTTCGCAAGAACCCTTACCGCAGCACGCGGGACAAGGAACGAAACAGCTCAGTAGCTTCATGACGCCCGCGATGCCGACGAGTATATACACGATCCTCTCTGCCTTGGGAATACCGCCCAGAAGCTGCGCCACTAGATTGATCTTGGCGGCACCTATAAGCCCCCAATTCAGGGCGCCCACGACCACTAAGAGCCCGAATATCTTACAGATGAGACAGCATTTACCTTTTGTCATACGTACCCCCTTTTAATGGTAGCCGGTAACCTGTAGCAGGGTGCCTAATTTTTGGCTACCTGCTGCTTGCTACCTTCTACTCAGTTTAAAACTTTTTTAAAATTTCATCAAACAGCTTTACACAATGTTGAATATCTTTCGCCGTGATCAAAAAGGGAGGTGTAATGGAAACAACATTGTGATCGGGCCCTGAACTTAAAAGCACGATACCACGTTTGAGTGATTCAGTGATGAATCTTTTTGCTTTTTCCGTTCCGGGAACGGGCTTTTTTGATCTATTCCCATAAGAGGGTTCATTGAATTCAACGCCGATCATGAGGCCCGAGCCGCGAACGTCACCGATGAAGGAATAGCGTTCCTTCAATTTATACAATTCTTTTTTGAAAAAATCGCCCATTTCACGGGAACGGTCGATGAATTTATTTTCTTCGATATCCCGGATCACGGCCAGCGCAACAGCGCAACCAAGCGGCCAGCCGAGGAAGGTGCTGGTGTGTATCGAGTCGCCATGCGATGCTCCCCAGGAATACATGACACGCGAGGACCCGATGCAGGCGGATATCGGAAAACCTCCGCCGAGCCCCTTGCCCACACATAAAAGATCCGGGATCACATCGCTTCGCATAACGCTAAACCAAAAACCTGTCCGGCCAAAACCCGTAAACACCTCGTCCGCGATGAGTAAAATTTTAGCTTCATCGCAGAATGCGCGGAGCTCTTTCATGAAATTAGGCGGTGGAACCATAATGCCGCCTCTGCCCTGGATCGGTTCGACAAGCAATGCGCCCACCGGATGCGCGGAACGTCTATTTTTCTTGAAAACGGATTTCACGGATCGTAGGCTCACTTCAACCGCTTTGTTGCCATGAATGCGCGAATCGGGAAAGGGCGCGAAATGACCAAATTTTGCGATCTGCTTCTCAAAAGGTTTTTTAAAATCCTGCCGGTGCGTAACACTCAGAGCGCCGTAACCCAAACCATGATAAGCGCCTTCAAAAGCGATCACGCCTGTTTTTTTTGTGTGCATAACGGCCGTTTTTAACGCGGATTCGACGGCCTCACTGCCAGTGGAAGAAAAAATACTCATCGAGAGATTGCCGGGTGTAAGCTCCGAGAGTTTTTTCGCCAAAAGCACCTTCACCTCATTGGGATGCACATCCCCCATCCCGTGAATCATTAAGCGCGACTGATCTTTCATGGCTTTTAAGACTGCGGGGGAAGAATGACCGATGCCGGCCACGCCGAATGCGCTGGTTAGATCCAGGTAGCGGTTTCCGTCGACATCCGTGACGTTGCAGCCGGACGCTTTTTCAAGAAATACCGGATAGTTTTCTCCCGTGAATGTGATCTGGGGACATTCGAAACGTTTGAGACTTTCGGCGATCTTTTGAGATTTGGGGCCGGGAAGCGTTTTCGTACGAATCTTAGGAAGCAGGCTGGCCGGGAGTTTCTTTGGCCTTTTTTTGAAGAACGGAAAAATACCCGGCTTTTTAAGCATGCTCCGATTCTAAAAATTTTTCAGCGTCGAGTGCCGCCATGCATCCTGAGCCGGCGGCCGTAACCGCCTGCCGGTATTTAAAATCCTGCACGTCTCCGCAGGCGAACACGCCCGCGATATTCGTGAGCGAGCCGTCATGAACCTTCACATAGCCTTTCGCATCGAGCTCTATCTTTCCTTTAAAAATTTCGGTGTTGGGCGTATGGCCGATGGCCATAAAAATACCGTCGCATTTTTTTTCACTGACGGCACCCGTCTTAAGATTCTTCAGCACTGCGCCCGTCACTTTCCTCTGAGCGGGGTCCTTAATTTCGACTATGGTAGAATCCCAGAGTGTCTCAATTTTTTTATTGGCGAAGAGTCTATCCTGCATGATTTTGGACGCGCGAAAAACATCGCGGCGGACAACAACGGTCACTTTGGACGCAAATTTGGTGAGAAAAGTCGCTTCTTCGATGGCGGAGTCCCCGCCTCCGATAACTAGCACTTCCTTATTTTTAAAGAAAAATCCGTCGCAGGTGGCGCAGGCCGACACACCGAACCCCTGCAGCGCTTTCTCGGACGGGAGCCCAAGCCAATTGGCAGAAGCCCCCGTCGAAATGATCACGGTCTTACTGACGTAATCTTGTCCCCCTGCCGATAATTTAAAAGGTCTTTTTGTAAAATCCACATTCGTCACGTCTTCGCGTAAGAGCTCGGTGCCGAATCGTGCCGCCTGTTTTCTAAATTGTTCCATGAGCTCCGGGCCTTGAATGCCTTCGGGGAAACCGGGATAGTTTTCAACGTCTGTAGTGAGCATGAGCTGGCCGCCGGGTTGGCCGCCCTTGGCAAGCCCTTCGAATAAAAAAGGCTTTAAATTGGCGCGCGCCGCATAGATCGCGGCTGTAAAACCCGCGGGCCCCGACCCTATAATAATCGTATTTTTGACATCAGGCATTTTGCTCATCCCACTGAGATTTTACTAAAAAAAAGCCACGGGCAGTGCCCATGGCTTAAATTAAAGAATAAAAAATGACTTCGGTTAAGCGCCGTCGCTGCCAATCGCTTCGACCGGGCAACCTTCTTTAGCTTCCTTGCACAACGCTTCTTCTTCCGGCGTCGACGCCTGCTTCTTCACAAAAGAATAACCACCGCTCTGGTTTCTATCAAAATTGTTAGGCGCGGTTTGACGGCACAGATCGCAGTCTATGCACTGCGTGTCCACATAATAAGCTCCGCCTATATTGTCCGCGTATTTATTTGCCTTATCTGCCATAATTTCCTCCTAAAGTGTTTTTAGACTACCAGGAAATTTTCCCAGTGTCAAACGGATATCAGTGTTTAAGGTAGATCACTTGAACCCATCAAATATTCGTCGACCGCTCGAGCGGCTCCGCGGCCCTCGTGAATGGCCCAAACGATGAGGCTCTGTCCGCGGCGCATGTCGCCGGCGGCAAAAATTCCTTTTACGCTGGTCGCATACTTTCCATATTCAGCCTTAGCGTTTGAACGCTCGTCCTGCTGAACACCCAGCCCCTTCAAAATAGTTTCTTCGGGTCCTAAAAAACCCATCGCGAGTAACACCAGTTGGGCCGGTAATATCTTTTCTGTTCCCGCCATTTGCTTAGGGATAAAACGACCCTGCTCGTCTTTTTGCCATTCAACATTGACGATCTCGATGGCTTTCACGCGGCCATTTTCGTCGCCGATAAATTTTTTGGCGGTCACAAGGTATCGGCGCGGATCCTGGCCGAATGCGGCAGCGGCTTCTTCCTGACCATAGTCCAATTTATACACTTTGGGCCACTGAGGCCATGGATTGTCCGCCGCTCGCTCAAGCGGGGGCTTGCCCATGATCTCAAGCTGGATCAGACTCTTGCATGAGTGGCGCATGGAAGTGCCCACGCAGTCCGTTCCGGTGTCGCCGCCGCCGATAACAATCACATCCTTGGCTTGGGCGGAAATGGCGCGGCTCGATTGTCCATCCAAAAGACTTTTTGTGTTTCCATGCAAAAATTCCATCGCAAAATGAATGCCTTTTAGGTTTCGTCCTTCCAGTGGCAGGTCGCGAGGCTTGGTTGCACCCCCGGCCAATACCACCGCGTTAAATTCCTTCAAAAGTTTTTCAGACGGATAATTTTTACCCACTTCGGTATTCACGATGAATTTCACGCCTTC
>JAHFFI010000013.1 GCA_023248025.1 Candidatus Omnitrophota bacterium | reverse complement strand
TGGCGCGGAAGGCGCCATTGATGCGTCGAATATTCTGAAGCCCGCCCTTGCCCGGGGAGAAATCCAGTGCATAGGCGCAACAACGCTCGACGAATACCGCAAATATATCGAAAAAGATTCAGCGCTCGAACGCCGTTTCCAGATCATCATGGTGGATCCGCCGTCGGTTGAGGAAACGGTGCAGATCCTGCGTGGGCTGCGCGATAAGTACGAAGCGCATCATAAAGTAAAAATTTTAGACGAGGCTCTCGAGGCAGCCGCTAAATTGTCAGACCGCTACATCAGCGGCCGTTTTTTGCCTGACAAAGCCATTGATCTTATGGATGAGGCCGGAGCGTATGCCCGTCTTTCGACACACACGGCGCCGCCGGAAGTAAAAGAACTTGAAAAAAAGCTTGAACTGCTAAAACGCGAAAAAGAAGACACGATCAAGGAACAGGATTTTGAGAAGGCGGCTTCTTTACGCGACCAGGAGAGAGATCTAAGACGTCAACTCGACCGCACGAAAAAAGACTGGTTGGAATCCCGCTCGAAGATAGAGCTTGAGATCACCGAGGACGATATCGCGCGCATCGTCGCTAAAATTACGGGCATCCCTATTTCGCGCCTTGAAGAAAAGGAAAGCGCCAGGCTTTTACGAATGGAAGATGACCTTGGCGGCCGTGTCGTAGGCCAGGAAGAGGCGATCTCCGCTATCGCGCATGCCATTCGTCGTTCGCGCGCGGGCTTGAAAGATCCCCGCCGCCCGATCGGATCGTTTATTTTCTTGGGCCCCACCGGCGTAGGCAAAACGCTTCTTGCGCGTGCTCTCGCGGAATTCATGTTCAATGACGAGAATGCGCTCATTACGTTCGATATGTCGGAGTACATGGAAAAATTCAACGTTTCGCGCCTAGTCGGCGCGCCTCCGGGCTATGTGGGCTACGAGGAAGGCGGGCAGCTGACAGAGCGTGTGCGCCGACGTCCGTATTGCATAGTTCTTCTGGATGAAATTGAAAAGGCTCATCCGGATGTATTCAACATGCTTTTGCAGGTGTTGGAAGAAGGGCGTCTTACGGATTCACTGGGCCGCAAGGTCGACTTCCGGAACGTGCTTCTTATCATGACGTCGAATATCGGTGCCGATCTTCTGCGCAAACAAGGCAGCATCGGCTTCAAGCAGCAGGAAATAGGTACGGACTACAAGGACATGAAGGTTCGACTTCTCGAAGAAGTAAAAAAGACTTTCAAACCGGAATTTATCAACCGCGTGGATGACATTATCGTGTTCCAAAAACTCAATCGTGGGAATCTCGAAAAAATCATCGATATTGAGGTCCAACAGCTTAAAAAACGTCTGGCTGAGCGTGAGATTGAGATCCAGCTGGACGAGAAGGCCAAGGAATTTCTCATTAACAAGGGTTTTGATCTTATGTATGGCGCCCGCCCGCTTAAACGGACGATGCAGAAATATCTAGAGGACCCTCTCGCCGAAGAGATTATTGCCAAACGAATCCGTTCCAATGAGATCATACGTGTCAGTGTAAAGGATGATGAGCACCTCTTGTTTGAACAGGGTGCCAGTGTCCCGCGTTGAAGTCCAAAGAAACACGAGGAAAAATTTTCAAGGTCACGAAGGTGCTATTTTTGATAGTGCTTTTGGCCGGAGTTTTTTTCTTAGTGCGAAATAAAAAAGATCACATTCTTAAACAGTTCTCTAAGGCGCTTGTTGCACGCGTTGCCCGGGAAACTGACTTGACTGTGCATATCGGAAAGACCCGCGGACACATTTTTGGGCTTATAGAGCTGGAGGATGTGGCCATTCGCCGCGCTTGGCTTGAAGATGAGCAGAGCACTGTCTTTAAAGCAAAAAAGATTCAGGTTCGCTACCGCTTCCTTGATTTTCTCTCCAAGAAATTTGATTCCCGAGTTGAGGTTCGTTTGGAAAGTCCTGAGATTTTCTGGAGTCCCCGTGTATCTGTGCGAAGACCCAAGTTTACGTTCATGAAGTGGATGCGCGAATGGGCGTTGACCGAAGGCCGCAAGCATCTGTCCCTTCATATCGAGAATCTGGCACTGAACGTAGCCGGTGAGCGCCGCCTCGAGGGGGTCCAGCTGGATTACGAAGACAACGCCTTCCGCGCTGTCGTGCCGCTGAGGCATGTTCCTGTCGCAGTCTCCGATGTGTCCACGATTGTCAATGTCTCCGGCCGTTTCGAATTGGCGATTCATCCAAACAATGATTTCTTGTCCGGTGAAATCAAGACGGAGGGCACCGTCATCGACTGGAAGCCGCTTCCGTATGAATCAGCCTTCGATTTTCTTTTTTCTCAGGAAAGTTTTAATGTGATGTCTTCCAATTTTCTGGGAGGTTTGCAGCTGACCGGGAAAGTTGATTTCCAGAATGATTACAACATCGATTTCTCGGTCAAAGGCACGGATTATCTGTTCTCAAACCTGACTCATTTTTCTTTTTTTTCGGCGACAGCCAAACAGACCGAAAAACTTGATATCGATATTCGTTTTGAAGGAAGCCCCTGGGCTCCGCATGTAGACAGCCGTCTGCGGGTGCACGACGGCTGGATTGGAAAACGTTCCTATAGTGTTATGGACTTGAATATGATCGGAATTTACCCGACCCTGAAACTCGTTTCGTCGAGGATACTGTTATCCGACGGGTCTGTGATGAAGATCGCGGACCGCGCACTTGAAGCGAGCCAGCTTTTTAAATCCAAAACCTACGAAAAACTTATTACCGACGAGACGCAGGATACGGTGGTATGGGGAGACTGGGAACTTTCGCGCCAGGAAGATTCAAACGAGCAGCCTGAATTTACTATGCAGCGTTCGCTGGGCGAGAACGCGCGCGTGCATTTTCGGAAATTTACGGAGGACGACGAACAGCGTTTTGTGAAACAGGAGGATCCGGCGGAAGTGGAAGTTGGATTTGAATACCGTCTCCGCTCCAAAGACTCGCTGAAATTGGAGCTCCGTGACAACGAGGAATTCGTAAAAGTCGAAAGAAAGATGACTTTCTAATGAAGGCACTTATTAACGCGGCGGGCCGTGCCGGCGTCAGTGTCGTGGAGTACGCCGGCGGCACATTCTCGCTTTTTACCCAGACGCTTTTTTGGATTGCGGCACCGCCGTTCCGTGGTCGCCAGATCGTCGACCAAATGGTGAAGATGGGTGTCAATTCTCTTCCCATTGCAACGCTAACCAGTTTTTTTATCGGTATCGTCATCGCGTTTCAAAGCGCCTATCAGATGCAGAAGGTCGGAGCTTCCATGTACATCCCGAGCCTCGTGTCGATTTCCATGACACGCGAGATAGGGCCAATCCTTACGGCGCTGGTCGTGGCCGGACGCGTGGGTGCCTCCATGGCAGCAGAGCTCGGCAGCATGAAGGTCACCGAGCAGATTGATGCTCTCGAATCGTTGGCGATGAATCCCATCAAGTACCTCGTGACACCCCGTTTCTTGGCGCTTTTTACCATGCTTCCGCTTTTGGTTATTTATGCGGATGTGATCGGGATTTTTGGAGGCTATCTTGTCGGCGTCTACAAGCTTGGCCTTTCCCATTCTCTTTACATAAAAATGACTTTCGATCCGTTGGTATTAAAGGACATTTTCACGGGTCTTTTCAAGACGCTGGTTTTTTCTTCCATTATCAGCGTTATTTCCTGCTATGAGGGCATGCGTGTGGAAGGCGGCGCCGAAGGTGTGGGGGCCGCGACGACGCGCGCGGTTGTCACGTCATTTATTCTTATCATCGCGTCCGACGCGTTATTCACCGTTATTTTTTATTTCGTTACGTGAGAAAATTATGAGTGTCATGGTTCAGGCCAAGAACGTCGTGAAATCATTCCGGGGACATCTGATCCTCGATGGTCTCAACCTCAGTATTGAGAAGGGCGAAACGCTTGTGATCATCGGACGGTCCGGCTGCGGAAAAAGTGTTTTGCTAAAACATCTTATCGGACTTCTCATGCCGGACAAGGGGGAGGTGCTTGTGGACGGACTGAACATGAGCGCCATGACTCAAGCGCAGGTTCGGGCGCTTCGTCTGCGATTTGGCATGCTTTTTCAGGCATCGGCACTTTTCGACTCCATGACCGTAGGAGAAAATGTCGGTTTCAATCTTATCGAGCACACGACGCTCAGTCATAAAGCGATCTCCGAACGCGTCGAGGAATCGCTTGAGCTCGTGGGACTCAGAGGCATTCAGGATTTGAAGCCATCAGAACTTTCGGGTGGAATGAAAAAACGTGTAGCGCTCGCCCGGGCTATTTGCATGCGTCCGGAGATTCTTTTATATGATGAACCGACGACGGGACTCGACCCCATCATGGCGGACGCCATCAATGACCTTATCAATCAATTGCATGATAAATTAAAAGTCACGTCGGTAGTCGTAACGCACGATATGGTTAGCGCTTACAAGGTCGGCACGCGTATCGCAATGATGTATCAGGGCAAGATCATTCAGATCGGGTCTTCCGAAGAAGTTAAAAATACGTCGGACCCAATCATGAAGCAGTTCATAACGGGCTCGGCTAGGGGGCCCATGACGGATATTCAAGTAAAGTCGCTCGAATAAAGGCATTATAATCTGGGGGAACGGTCATAATGAAAAAAGGTAACCTGGAATTCCGGGTGGGTTTGTTCGTCGTTATTTCGTTGGGGCTCTTGTTTTTTTTGGTGGTTAAGGCAGGCGATTTTTATCTGAAACCGGGGTACACTATCCGTTTTCTTTTTTCGACCATCAATGGCATTGATATGGGTTCTCCGGTTCTTCTGGCCGGTGTCAATATCGGGGAAGTAAAGGAAGTGCATGTCGTGAGAAGTCCGGAAGGGCAAACGCAGGCTGAAATCTTGGCCTGGGTACAAGAGGGTGCCGTGATCGAGCCTGATTCGGAGGTGCGTGTTTCCAGTCTTGGATTATTGGGCGAAAAATACATCGAGATATTGCCTGGCACGGCGGGTTCCGCGGGAGTCGGTTCTGGAGGAACCGTACTCGGTAAGCCTTCAGTGGGTTTAGAAAAGCTCGCGGATGCGGGCAGCCGTCTGGTTACGAAATTGGAGTTCACGGCTGATAACATCAATCAGGTTATCGCTGACCCCGAATTTAAGAAGGCGCTCAAAGGCAGCTTCGTGAACGCTGACGTTGCTTTCGAAAAAGTGGACAAATTATCAACGAATTTTTTGGAAGCCAGCGAAGATCTGAAGGATGCGATCAAGTCCGCCCGTATAATTTTAGGCCGGGTGCGCGATGGAGAAGGCAGCATCGGAAAACTCCTGAAGGACGACAAGATGGCGAAAAATCTCGAGGCATTTTCTGAAGATATCATGAAGCATCCGTGGAAATTGTTGAAGAGGAATTGAATATAAATAAAGTAGACAGTAGTCAGTAGACAGTGGTCGGGGAAAAAATCAAGACACGTAGCGACACAGTCTCTTTCCCTGATCCCTGATGTCTGTCTACTGACTATCTAAAGAAGGAGTCTAAAATGACATTCGGATTCATTCGCGCACTTTTCATTCTCATTAGCATGATCGTGGGCTTCCAGCTCGGAAGCGCATGGGAGGGTTTTGGTTCTTCGTGGGGCCTCGTTGGCGCCGGGATCGGTATCGGTATAGCAGTGGGCATTATCCTGCTCGAACACGGACTGGGAAAAGTATCGCTTCGCGGTCTTTCGGCGGCCGTATTCGGCCTGGTTTTAGCGCTGATCGTTTCCAAATTCCTGATAGGAGCCATAGATCTGGTTCCGGAGTTGGATGCAACGGCTGCGCCTATTTTAAAGCTCGTGCTGGTGCTTATTCTTTCTTACCTTGGAATGGTTTTTTCAATGCGCGGCCGCGACGAATTTAACCTCATTATTCCTTACGTGAAATTTGACCGTCAGGATCAGAGCGATGCGGTGCTTATTCTAGATACGAGCGTTATCATCGATGGCCGCATTCTGGATGTGTGCCAAACGAAATTCGTTGAAGGACGTTTTGTTGTCCCGCGTTTTGTGCTCAAAGAGCTACAGCAGGTAGCGGATTCCAAGGACTCATTGAAACGTAACCGCGGCCGCCGCGGCCTGGATATTTTAAACCAATTGCGTAAAACCTCGCATGTGAGTATGAAAATACACGAAGAAGATTTCCCGGAAATCAGTTCGGTGGATGAAAAGCTCGTGAAGCTGGCAAAAGTCTTGAGCGCAAAAGTACTCACCAATGATTTCAATCTCAATAAACTGGCCGAATTTCAAGGCGTAACTATACTCAACATCAATGAGCTGGCAAATTCTCTCAGGCCCGTGGTGCTGCCCGGTGAAATAATGGAAGTGCGGCTTATCAAAGAGGGCAAAGAGCCGAATCAGGCCATCGGATATCTCGAAGACGGCACGATGGTGGTCGTGGATAACGCCAAAAAAATGCTAGGCGGCGTTGTCACAGCCACTGTGACATCGGTGCTACAGACTAACGCCGGCCGCATGATCTTTACCAAGCTTGATTCCGAAAAAACATCCGCTTAAAGCATGCGAGTAGCCGTGATCGTGCCCGCTGCCGGCTCAGGCAGGCGATTTGGCGGCAAGGTGCCTAAGCAATTTCTGATCTGGAAAGGCCGGCCTTTGCTGGTCCATACGCTGCTCAAACTCGAGAAATCGTATTTGTTTGAAGCGCGCATTGTCGCGGTAGCGCCGAAAGAAATAAAACGGACCAAAAAAATTCTCTCTAAGAATGGATTGAGCTCATGGCAGGTTGTGGCGGGAGGAAGCACACGCGCCGAATCGGTGTGGAATGGTCTGCGCGCGGCAGGGCCTGGATCAGAATGGGTTCTGGTGCATGATGCGGCAAGACCCATGGTCAGTTCGGCGCTGGTGAGGAAGGTCATAAGTGCGGCGCGTAAAACGGGTGCCGCTTTGGCTGCCGTTCCGGCTTTTGCCACCGTTAAAAAAGTGGATCCTCACACACACGAGGTCCTAAGGACAGAAAACCGTGACACTATTTTTCTGGCGCAGACGCCGCAAATCGCCAAAAGAAAATTTCTCGAAGCGCGTTACCGCAGCCTCGGAAAAAAAGCGTTCCTCTTGACGGATGAAGCTGCTTTTTTTGATGGGACACCCATTAAGGTGAGGGTGGTGACGGGTGAAGCACACAATATCAAAATCACAACACCCGAGGACCTGGCTTTATTTAGGAGTTCGAAATGTTAACCGGTTTCGGGTATGATATCCATAAGCTGGTAAAAGGAAGGCCGTTGATGCTGGGCGGCATCAAAGTGCCTTATCCCAAAGGGCTTTTGGGTCATTCAGACGGCGACGTGCTCTTGCATGCCGTGGTCGACGCGGTCCTGGGCGCCCTGGGGCTTGGCGATATAGGCGAGCATTTCTCCGACAAGGACAGTCGCTTTAAAGGGGCCGACAGCCGACTTTTTGCCGAAGAAGCAAGACGGCTATTAAAAAAGAAAAAGCTTCACATCGCCAATATAGACACGACACTCGTGGCAGAGAAGCCGCTGCTCAAGTTTTTTAAGCCCAAGATGCGCGCCTCGCTCGCAAAGATATTTGGAGTTAGTGAAAGCCGCGTCAATGTCAAAGCCAAGACCAATGAGGGATTGGGCGCATTGGGCCGAGGCCAGGCCATCGCATGTTTTGCTGTTGTAACACTTCACGGAGAAAAGAAATAAATGGATTGGTTCTGGGGAACGCTTATTGTTGTGGGCGTCATGATTGCCGCGAAGATAGTGGTCTACAACCTATTCTTTCAATCGGAGATCAAGGCTACGATGGAGCGCGATCCTGCCGCGACGCATCCGCTCATGGTTATCTTGTCCTATCCGGGGCTTCACGCCATGTTCTATTACCGCATCGCGCACGCTCTGCATGCGGCGCATGTTCCGTTCATGCCGCGCTTTATTTCGCAATTGGCCCGCTGGCTCACCGGCATTGAGATCCATCCGGGCGCTCAAATCGGCAAGGGGTTTTTCATTGACCATGGAATGGGTGTAGTGATCGGCGAAACGAGCATTATCGGTGATAGTGTCACTATTTTTCAGGGGGTGACTTTGGGCGGTACCGGCAAAGATAAAGGAAAGCGTCATCCCACGATCGGAAATTATGTCGTGGTCGGCACGGGGTCGTGCGTGCTCGGAAATATCCACGTGGGTGATCATGTGAATATCGGCGCCAATGCGGTCGTGGTCCGTGACGTGCCCGCAAACTCTACGGTAGTCGGCGTTCCGGGCCGTATCACCAGGCGTGACGGAAAGAAATTGCACGGCATCAATCTCGACCACACGTCTTTGCCCGACCCGCTCATGCAGGCGCTTGAAAAACTTCAGCACGAGATCGCCAAGATCGAGGACGAATTGAAAGAACAGCACAAAAAAACATAGCAAAAGAAATACCCTGCTACAATCTTTATCACATGCTGAAAATCCAGAATTCCCTCACGAAGGAAAAAGAAGCGCTTAAACCGATTATTCCCGGCGAGATAAAAATGTACGTTTGCGGGCCGACGGTCTATGACGAGCCGCATATCGGACATCTGCGCTCGGCTTATGTATTTGAAGTCGTGAGGCGTTATCTGAAGTTTTCGGGATTTAAGGTCAATTTTGTCAGAAACGTCACCGACGTCGATGATAAGATCATAGAAAAAGCACGCACGGCCGGTCCGAAGGATTTAAATGCCGCCGTGCGGGAAGTGTCTCTGAAATATTTTGACCTTTATAAAAATGACCTGAAGCGTATGGGAATTCAGGACCCTGATTTTGAGCCTAAAGCCACAGAGTATATTCCTCAGATGATCGCGCTGATCGGGGAACTCATTGAAAAAGGCCACGCGTACGCCGCAGGCGGGGACGTCTATTTTAATGTGGCTACTTTTGGGAATTATGGCGAAGTGTCACATCAACGCATTGACCAAATGCTGGAAGAGGCTTGCGTTGAGACCGGTGTTCTTAAAAAAAGTCCCCTCGATTTTGCTCTTTGGAAAAGCGGCAAGGAAGACGAACCCACCTGGGTGAGTCCCTGGGGAAAAGGACGTCCGGGCTGGCATATCGAATGCTCCGCGATGAGCCTCAGCTATTTCGGCGGAGGTTTTGACATTCACGGCGGCGGCCGCGATCTTATATTCCCGCACCACGAAAATGAGAATGCGCAATCGCGTTGCGCTACTGGAAAGCCATTTGTAAATTTATGGATGCATCATGGACTTATTACGACGAACGGGCAGAAAATGTCCAAGTCACTTAAGAATTTTGTGACCTTGAGCCGACTCTTGGAGGATGACCCCGCATTCGGCGACGAAATACTAAAACTTACTTTTTTGGGAACGCATTACACGGCCCCGCTGGACTATACGTCCGAGCGTCTGAAAATGGATCGCCAGGTCTGGAAGCGTTTTATGGATTTTTTTGAAAGCGCCAGGAACTGCGAGAAGAACGGCGCCAAGATCGCCGTGAAGAGCGTCACCGAAATCCATCATTCTTTCCGCGAAGCTATGGATAATGATTTCAACACACCCGAGGTTTTGACAAAAATGCACGCGCTTATAAACGAGGCGCATCGGTCCGGGGACGCCATCGCGATGGTGACGGCTGCCGCCGCTATCCGAAATTTTGGTTCCGAGATATTTGGTATCGTATTTGATCAGAATATCCAGGCCACATCGCTTAAACCGGAAATAGAAGCAGCTATTCATCAGCGCGCCTTGGCACGCAAGAATAAAGACTTTAATGCCGCCGATGATATACGAAATCGTCTTCTAAGCGAGAGGAATATTGAGCTTCGTGATCTGCCGGATGGCCGCACGACCTGGAGAGTGAAGCTGTGAACAAGAAAAAGGGACTTTTCATCACTCTCGAAGGCAATGAAGGATGCGGGAAATCCACGCAAATAAAAAAACTGCAGGCCTATCTTAAGAAGAGAGGTTTTCGTATATTTCTCACGCGTGAGCCGGGAGGCACCGCGATCGGTGACCAGATACGCCGGATACTGCTCGACCCAAAAAATAAAAGCATGCGGCCTGACTGTGAAGTGTTCCTTTACATGGCGAGCCGTGCCGAGCTCGTGCGCGAGGCGATCCGTCCTAGATTACGCAGGGGTTTTGTGGTGCTTTGCGATCGTTGGCTTGACGCAACCATTGCGTATCAGGGCGCCGCGGGCGGTGTGGATATTAAGTGGATAAAGAAAGCGGGTGAGCGGGCCACCGGGGGGCTAGAGCCGGATCTGACACTTTATCTCGATCTCGACGTAGCTGTGGGGCTTTTGCGCGCAAAAAAACACAAAAAAGCAGACCGGGTGGAGAGAAAAAAACTTTCGTATCATAAAAAAGTAAGGCAGGGATTCCTAAGGATCGAAAAAAATGAGCCCGAACGTTTTAAGAGACTTATCATAAGGCCTCGGGACAATGAAGAAACCGTTCATCAAAAAATAAAAGGGCTTGTGGACCATGTTATCGGACGCTCTTGAAGAAGCGCTGAAAAGAAACCGCCTCGGGCATTGCCTTTTATTCGTAGGCGCTGAAAGTTCGGGGCAAAAAGAAGCGGCATGGGCGCTGGCGGAAAAAGTCTTTGAAGGGGATTCCCGTTTAATAATGCAGGGAAGCCATCCGGATTTTATGATGATCGGCCCCGAAGAGGACGATACGATGATCAAGCTGAGCGCCGTCAAGGAACTTATTGCCCGCGCGGGTCTTGCGCCCCTCAAGGCCCCCGCAAAATTCTTTGTAATTGACCAAGCGCATTTAATGAACGAAACGGCCCAAAGTGCTTTGCTTAAAACGCTTGAAGAGCCGCCGGGCCGTACGCATTTTATTCTCATCACGTCCACTCCCAACGGCCTTCTTGAAACGATACGCTCCCGGGCGCAGAAATTTTATTTTTCTCCAAAAGTCGAGGCAAAGGTTCTGGATGAAGACTTGCTCAAGCAGTATCGCGCTGCGTTCAAATTCATGATGGGTGGAAATGCCTTGTGGCCGGATTTCTCGAAAGAAGAGAGGGTGGACGTCATGTGCGTGCTGGACGCGCTTGCCAGCACACTCCGCGATAGTCTCATGATCCGTATCGGTGCCGGTCAACTTCTCGCGAGCGAAGAGGACCTTCTGGATAAAAAAGAATTCGCGCGGCGCTTTTCCGAACAAGAAATCGCTCAGCGTATCGAATTTTTGGCCGACGCTAAAGAAAAAGTGAAATCGAGCCTGAACGTAAAGATCGTCATGAATCATCTTTGGGATCAGATCGGCGCCATCAATGCCCGGTAAATATTACCTCACCACGCCGCTCTACTATGTGAATTCAAAGCCTCACATCGGTCATTCTTACACCGAGATCGCAGCCGATGTGCTGGCGCGCTGGCACCGCATGTCAGGAACGGAAGTCCTTTTTTTAACGGGCACGGACGAGCACGGTCAGAAAGTAGAGCGTGCGGCCAAAGAAGCAGGGATGGACACGCAGGCTTTCACAGACAAGATCTCAAAAACATTCAGCGATCTTTGGAGAGAGCTTGGTATTGAATACACGGATTTTATCCGTACGACCGAAGTACGTCACAAGGATGCGGTGAAACAGGTTTGGCTTGATCTGGACAAAAAAGGCGAAATTTACACGGCTACTTATCGGGGATATTACTGCACGCCTTGCGAAACATTTCTTAGCGAAGAAGTCGTGCGTCAGCAGCTGGAGACCTCCGCGACCGTGCTCTGTCCCGATTGCAAACGTCCCGCCGAGCCTATAGAGGAGTCGAATTTCTTTTTTAAGACATCGAAATACCAGAACTGGCTCATCGAGACTATTGAAAAAAATGAATCCATGGTGATTCTTCCGGACTCGCGCCGCAATGAAGTGCTGGGATTTTTAAAGAACAACACTTTGCAGGACCTTTGTATTTCAAGGCCCAAGAGCCGCCTTTCGTGGGGGATTCCGTCACCGTTGAGCAAAGATCATGTGACCTACGTCTGGTTTGACGCGCTTATTAATTATATTTCGGCCTGTGGATACGGCGACGCTAAGAAAATAAAGAATTTTGAGAAATGGTGGCCGGCCGACGTGCATCTCATTGGAAAAGATATTTTGAGGCATCACGCGGTCTATTGGCCAATTTTACTCCATGCGCTGGGACTTAAGCTGCCTAAATTGATATTTGCACACGGTTGGTGGCTCCAGGGCGGGGACAAGATGTCCAAATCAAAAGGCAACGTGACAGACCCGGTGGAATTGTGCCAAAAATACGGTGTCGATGCATACCGCTATTTTCTGCTTGCCGAAACGCCATTCGGGCAAGACGGCACATTCAGCGAAGACTCCTTGATTCTGCGGTACAATACGAATCTTGCAAACGATCTGGGAAATTTATTAAGCCGCACGCTGACGATGTGCGAAAAATATTTTGAAGCTATGATACCGGCATCCGGAGATCTTGTGCAAGGATCGGTTATTCAGAAGGAGGGTGCTGCCTTGCTTGAAAAATCACGCACTCTATTCCGATCGGTGGAAGCGTCCATGAAAGTTCTGGCATTCTCCGAAGCTCTAAAATCTATCTGGCTCCTGATTGATGAGGCTAATAAATATATTGAAGCAAGCGCCCCGTGGGTTCTGGCCAAGCAAAAGAAAGACGACGAACTGAGATCGGTTATCGCGGTGCTATGCGACGTGCTGCGGTCGCTTTCAACGGTGCTGAAACCTTTTATGCCAAAAACTGCCGACATGATCCGGCGGCAATTGGGTCTGTCGGATGAGTTTGGCGTCACAAAGATGCTCGCGGGCGTGAACATCGCCAAAGGCAGCTCACTTTTTCCAAGGATTGAAGTCGAAAAGAAGAAAGGTCTTTAATTTACAGCCAATCCGACGGGTGGCAGGGGGAAGGCCCTATTTGCCCGGAGTCCCGTACGGGCGAGGACAAATAGGGCCTTCCCCCTGACAGGACCCGTCGGTGGAGACATTAAAAAAAATGGAAATATACTTAGACTACAATTCAACCACACCGCTCGACCCGCTTGTATTAAAAGCGATGCAGCCTTATCTCTCGCAGCATTTTGGTAACCCATCGAGTTTTCATCGAGCCGGCCAAGTCGCCCGCCACGCGGTGGAAGAAGCACGTGAGAAGATAGCGGATGTCCTTCAAGTCGAACCGGGAGATATTATATTTACTTCCGGCGGAACGGAATCAGATAATCTGGCCGTTAAGGGGGTTCTGGAAGAAAGAGGCGAAAAACGCCGCTCGCTGGTGATTTCTTCCATAGAACATCAGGCTGTGCTTCACCCGGCGCTTAACCTGGAGAAAAAAGGTTATACGATAAAAGTCGTCCCCGTCAATAAGAACGGCCTCGTGGATGTTCAAAAATTAAAAGAAATTATCACGGAAGATACAGCGCTTGTCAGTCTCATGCATGTCAATAATGAGACCGGTGTTATTCAACCGATAGAAGAAGCAGCGAAGTTGGCCCATGACAAGGGTGCTTTGTTCCACACCGATGCTGTGCAATCTTTTGGAAAATTGGTTATGCGCCCTGAGACCGTGGGCGCGGATCTAGTGTCCTTGTCAGCGCACAAGATTTGTGGTCCCAAGGGAGCGGGAGCGCTTTATATCCGTAAAGGCGTCAAAATAAAATCACTGACACAGGGGGGCCACCAGGAAAAAAATATTCGTCCCGGGACAGAGAACGTCTCCGCCATTGTGGGTTTTGGAGAAGCGGCGGCACTTGCCGAAAAGCTTCGCGCTGAAGAAGCCGTCCGCGTAAAAAAACTGCGGGATAAACTCGAACAGGGGATAGAAAAGTCTATCTCGGGGGTCACTGTTAACGGGGATGCTAAGAAGCGTATTTACAATACATTAAACGTTTCATTTGATGCGCTTGACGGTGAAACACTGTTAATGAATCTCGATCTTAAAAATATCTTTGTGTCCACCGGTTCGGCTTGCACGGCGGGTTCCGTCGAGCCGTCGCATGTTTTGCTTGCGATGGGGATTTCCGAAGTGCTGGCGCGCGCAGCCATTCGTTTTACGCTCGGGCGCTTCACCAGCGACAAAGAGATAGACCTGACGCTGGCCGAGCTTCCCATGGTGGTCCAGCGCTTAAGACAGGCTTCTACGGGAAAAAAGAAATGAAAGTGATTGATACGCACTGCCATCTATTTTTTGATTCCTTCGACGCGGACCGCGAGGAAGTGGTTAAGCGTGCGTCGGCGGCCGGAGTCTGTCACTTGATCAATGTGGGCATTGATGCGGAAACCAATGCCCAATCGCTGGAGCTGGCCAAACGCTTCACGAATATTTCCTGTACGGCGGGGCTTCACCCCCATCACGCGCACGAGATTACGGATGCGGGGCTGGATGAGTTTGAAAAATTTGTTGCGGCCAATCCCGTGGTGGCCATCGGCGAAGTAGGGTTGGATTATTTCAAAAGCCAGGCACCGCCCGAGGTCCAGAAAAAGATATTCGCAAGGATGGTGCAACTCGCCAAGAGATATTCGCTCCCTATGATCGTTCATTCCCGCGACGCTTTTAAAGATACGCTTGATGTCCTCAAAGCGGAGGGTAAAGGCGCTGTCAAAGGCGTCATGCACTGTTTTTCTTATGAGTCATCATCTTTTTATGAGTTATTGGATATTGGTTTTCTTGCGTCTTTTACAGCCAACATCACATTCAAAAATGCTGCCGCTCTTTTAGAGGTGGCCAAAAAAGCTCCGCTCGACCGCATCATGCTGGAAACGGACTCGCCGTATTTGGCACCACAATCTTTCCGTGGCCGGCGCAATGAGCCGGCAAATGTGGCCCATCTGGCAGAATTTCTTGCGGGTGAACGAGGGATTTCCAAGGAAGAGTTGGGACGTATCACGACTGACACAGCGGTTAAATTTTTTGGTCTGAAAGGCGTGCTATGAAAACGTTGCTTTCAACCTTAAGCCGGTACCGCTGGACTTTCTTGATGATTGCTTTTTTAGTCTCGTTCTATGCGTTCATGTATTCTTTCCATCAATTGCAGCAGTCCCATCGGGGAACGGAGGAAGCCGCTACAGAATCCAGTCAGCGTGTATTTCATGAAACACTTTCAAAAAAGGAAGCAGTCTTTCTTCAGAATATCCGGTCGCGTCCGAGGCTGGTGTCTGCGATGACGCTGACTTTTGCAGGAGTGCTTCTTATGGGTTTCGGCCTTAATCTTTATGTTGTCTCGCGTCGCATCCATGGACTTCCGGCCATGATCTCTTCAGGAGCGGGCCTTCCTTCCGTGCCGTGGGGGATGGCAGACATCGTTCAGATGTTTGTTCTTTTATTTTTTGTGGAGGCGCTTCTCATCAGCGCGCAGCTGGGCATCTCCACCGTGATGGACAAAGAATGGCCCGGTAAGGATTTTATGCTGATGGCCAATAGCCTCGTCCGAGATATTTTAGTGGCGGGCTTCGTTGTGCTTGTCGTAACGCGAAAATATCGAACTAAGATCGCTCACATGGGACTCTCCACAGTGCGTCTGTGGCAAAATATCAAAACAGGCGTCCTGGCCTACGTTGCGATCATTCCCGCGCTTATCGTGGTGCTGATCATAACCGGAACGGTAGCAAAACTCTTTTCTTACGAGCCGCCGCCCCAGCCCGTGGTGCAAATATATCTCAATGAAAACAAAAACCCGCAGCTTCTGTTTTTCTCATTTTTTGTGGCCCTTCTCGGACCTGCCATCGAAGAGATATTTTTCAGAGGGTTTACTTATCAGGCGTTTAGAACCCGTTTTGGTGCGACTAAAGCCATGTTTTTATCGGCGTTTATATTTTCCTTTCTCCATTTAAATCTCGTCGCGTTTATCCCGATATTTTTTTTAGGCGTGGTCTTGAGTTATCTCTACGAGAAGACAGGCACCCTGGCGGCCCCAATGACCGTGCACATGCTGCATAATTTTCTGATGGTCTGCTTTACGTTTTTCTACAAAGCGTATTCTGCCGGATGAAAAAAAACACCCTTTCTGAGATTGGCGAGTTTGGCTTTATCGACTGGATCAACAAAGAGATCCACACGGACGCATCCGTGCTTAAGGGGATAGGTGATGACGCGGCAATACTGAGGAGTCCCGGTGTTAAAAAGCGCCAGCTTCTTACGACGGATATGCTCATCGAGAACCGCCATTTTAATCTGAAAGACGCCACGGGGTATGAGATCGGACGCAAAGCGCTGGCGGTGAATATCAGTGATATCGCGGCGATGGGGGGCATTCCGACACAGGCCGTGATTGCGGTGGGTGCGCCGGCCAACATGCCGTTGGTTTTTTTAAAGGAGATTTATCGTGGGCTTAAGGCGATTGCGAAGGAATTTAAGATAAATATTGTAGGCGGAGATACGAACCGTTCGGACAAGCTCGTGCTTTCTGCGACGCTACTGGGAGAGGTCGAACCGACCCACGCGGTTGGCCGGGATGGCGCCAAGAAAGGTGACGTCATTTTTGTGACGGGTGCTTTGGGGGGTTCCTATCGCTCGGGCAGGCATCTTAATTTTACTCCGCGTATCGCGGAATCTCGTTATCTCGTTGAAAATTTCAAGGTAAGCGCCATGATGGATATTTCCGACGGTCTTTCGTCCGACATCCGGCGTCTCACGGAAGCAAGCGGAACAGGTGCTTATCTCTGCGCGGAAGCCATCCCGGTTTCTAAAGACGCCAAAGGCCTATCGGCGGCGCTGGAAGAGGGCGAGGATTTTGAGCTTTTATTCACACTGTCACCCAGGCAAGCCGCTAAACTCACACTGGATGCGAAGCGCCGTGCATTGGCATTTTTTTCTCCGGTGGGCCGCATCGTCGCTAAAAAAGAAGGCGTTAAACTTTTTAAGGGCTCCGGCAGCGTTGAAAATTTACTCGAGCGCGGTTTTGACCATTTCTCACGATGAAGATTACTTTAAAGAGTCGCTCAGCCTCTGAAACCAAGCGTATCGGAAAAAAGATAGGTTCATTTCTTTCGGATGGCGATGTGGTGGCCTTAAGCGGCGAATTGGGATCTGGAAAAACGACGCTCGTGAAGGGTATTGCAAAAGGTCTTGGGCTCAAAGACGAAAACGAGGTCACAAGCCCCACCTTTACGCTTGTGCACGAGTACGATGCCCGTGAGAAAATTTATCACATGGATTGGTACCGATTGAATGAGATCAGCGCGGCCGATCAAGCATTTCTGGAAGAATATTTTGAAAGCGGCGGCGTGTGTCTCGTGGAATGGGCAGACAGGGCCAAACGCCTTTTACCGCGGCGACGGCTCTCCATACATCTGCAGCACTCGGCAAAAGGGACGCGCACAATGAAACTGGATTCATCCTATCCGGGACATGACTGGATGAGGGGCTTCAAATGAAAATGCTCGCCTACGATGCCTCAAGCTCATTTTTGAGCGCCGCTCTTTTCGATGGCGAAAAATTGCTGAGCACTAAAACGATGCATTCTTTAAGACATTCGGATGTGCTGATGAGTTTTATTTCTCAAATACTCGATGAGAACCAAGTTCCGGCCAAGAAGATAGATGTATTGGCGCTGGGGCTCGGGCCCGGCTCTTTCACGGGACTCAGAGTGGGAGTTGCAACCGCTAAGATGCTGGCTTTTACGCTTGGATGGAAGCTTGCGGGCGTTTCGAGCTTAGCCGCGCTGGCACAGGATGTGGAAGGATGGCGTGGGCCGATCGCGGTGATATTGGATGCAAAAAAGAACTTATTATACGCATCTTTTTATGAAAAAGATGAAAACTTAGTCAGAGAATCCAAGAAACCTGCGCTCATGAGCATAGAACAAGTTTTAAAAACAGCCAAAAAACAGACGTATTTTACTGGTAGCGGTGTGGCGCTCTATAAAGAAAAGCTGCTGGAATCTGGAAAAAGTTTTTTTTCTGAGAAGTGCGAGAGCTTTCCAAAAGCGCAGCACATCGGGATGCTGGCCCTGCAGCTTATAAAAGCAAAAAAATTTGTCGACCCGTTCAAACTCCTGCCGCACTACCTGCACCCAAAGGACTGCAATGTCACGAAAAGACCTTAGAAGTCATCCCCGAGAGGACATTGGACAAGAGCTGGTGTGGGCAGAAATAAACCTGGCTCATCTTAAACATAATTTACGGCAGTTGCGGCGCATCGTGGATCGTAAAACAGGTATTCTTGCCATTGTAAAGGCCGATGCGTATGGTCATGGCATGGTGCGCGTAGCCAAAACGCTTGAAAAAAATGGTGTGCGCTTTTTTGGCGTTGCCAATATCCATGAGGCTATGGAACTTAGGAAGGTCTGTCCCGGCGCAAGCATTCTTGTTTTGGGGTGTCCCCACCCCAAGCAGGCGCCGCTTTATATCAAAAATAATATCATTCCCACTATTTCGTGCCGCGAAGACGCGCTTCCTTTTGAGAAACTCCTGGCCGCAAACCTAGCCCGATCGGGGTTTCCGGTGCATGTGAAGATAGACACCGGGATGGGGCGGTTAGGTATTTGGCATAAGCAGGCGCCGCAGCTCATACGGGAGCTTGCGGATTGCAAGCATCTAAGCATACAAGGCGTGTATACCCACTTCGCTAACGCGGACCATAGAGAGAAGAAGCGAACCTTAAAGCAAATACAGTACTTTCAGTACTTACTGAAAGTACTAAAACAATTGAAAGTCAAACCCAGGTACGTCCATGCGGCCAATAGCATCGGTCTCGTACGTTTCAAAAAAACGCATCTCAATCTGGTCCGTCCGGGCCTATTGCTTTATGGAATCAACCCGACGGGAGGGCCGCTCCCATTGCGCTTAAAACCGGTCATGATTCTCAAAACACGTGTGGCGCTCATTAAAGAAGTGGAGACGGGCAGGTCGATCAGTTACGGCTCTACTTATAAAACGAAGGGCCGCACAAAAATTGCCGTTCTTCCCATTGGCTACAGCCACGGCTATCGCGTAGGCTTTTCGAATAAAACCCAGGTTGTTATACAGGGGCGTCGCTACCCCGTTGTCGGGCGAGTCACCATGGATCAAACTCTGGTGGATCTCGGCCCGAAAACATCAGTCAGGCGTTGGGATGAGGTGTTTCTGATAGGCGGCGGCATCTCAGCCAATGAGCTTGCCGGCCACATCTCTAGCATTCCTTACGAAATAGTCTGCTCCATCCACAGTCGAATCCCACGATTCTAGAAAATATTTGAACGAAAATCTCGCCCACAAACGTCTTGTAGGATGACAGGCGTAATCGAGAGCGTCTTGACAAATGACTTTTAATATGTATACTTTAAAGTAGACATATTGGAGGGAGCATGAAGGCTTCTATCGTGGATCTGAGGTATCGAATGAAAGAAGTGCTCGATGCGCTCAGGCGCAATGAGGAGGTTGAGGTGTTTTATCATGGAAAGCGGATGGGTCGCATCATTCCGGAAAGGCCAGTCAAGACTAGCAAGAAAACCACTGACTACGCATTTTTTGCTTCCAGCAAAGCACCTGCTGATGCGGCGAGCATCGAGAAAGAAATGGAAAAAATTCGGGCGCCTCGATATCGTGATATTTGATACTGACATTCTTATCTGGGTGGAGCGAGGAAATGTCAAGGCGGCTCAATGTGTTGACTCTGCAGAGTCTAGATGTATCTCCATTCAAAGCTACATGGAAATAGTTCAAGGGTACAATTCTAGGAGCCGGTTACTGACACTTCGAAATTATCTTTCGGAGATGAATTTTATGGTATTGCCTTTGTCGGAAAAAATAGGCCATAGAGCAGCTATTTACATTGAAGATCACTCGGCTTCGATAGGCATTCGCTCAAGCGATGCTATTATCGCGGCGACTGCCGTTGAAAATAACTTACCGCTGATTTCGGGGAATGGGAAGCATTTTAAGGGCATACGAGAGCTTGATTTTAAGCTTTTTACTGCTTAATGTCTGCAGTGCATGAATGTCCGATAATTCGCCAAAAGCAAAATTATTGGCGAAATAGAATGGTCATGTTATAATGAATTTCCTTCAGTTTAGGCTGAAGGATTTTTTGTAACCCATTTTTTTAAAGGCAGTTAAAGGAATATTATGGCAAAAATGACTGGTGCGCAGGCGATGGTGGAAGCGTTTTCCCGAGAAGGCGTGGAGTACGTTTTTGGTCTCCCGGGGGGCGCCTGTTTACCGCTTTTTGACGCTCTTTATGATGCAAAGTTTAAAGTCATTCTTGTTCGACACGAACAGGGAGCCGTGCACATGGCCGAAGGCTATGCGCGTTCGACGGGGCGTCCCGGCATCGTAGTCGTAACTTCCGGCCCCGGAGCCACTAATACGGTTACAGGCATTGCAGACGCATACATGGATTCCATCCCGCTGGTTGTAGTCACCGGCCAGGTTAAGTCTTATCTCATTGGCAATGATGCATTTCAGGAAGCCGATGTGACGGGCATTACGCGGCCCATCACAAAACACAATTATCTTTTAAAAAATATAGCGGATCTGCCTCGTGTTGTGAAAGAAGCGTTTTATATCGCTACCCACGGCCGTCCGGGTCCTGTGCTCATCGATTTTCCTTCTGATATCAGCCTGCAGCCGCTTGAATTTGAATATCCGACTCAAGTGCATGTTCGCGGGTTCAAGCCGACCACGGAAGGGCACCCCGGGCAGATAAAAAAAGCGGCGAAGCTTATCGAAGAATGTAAGCGTCCCGTGGTGTACACCGGAGGCGGCGTTATTATTTCGGGAGCTGCCAAAGAATTGATAGAGTTTGTCGAAAAGACCAAAGCGCCTTGTACGAACACTTTGATGGGGTTGGGTGGTGTTCCCGGCACGCATCCGCAGTTCATGGGAATGCTCGGCATGCACGGCACCGTCTATGCCAACCGCGCGGTGCACGAGTCCGATCTTTTGATTGCCGTGGGCGCGCGTTTTGATGACCGGGTGACGGGTGACCTTAAGAAATTTGCGCCTCATGCGAAAGTGATACACATCGATGTGGATCCGTCAGCTATCGCAAAGAATATTAAAGTCGATGTGCCTATCGTTGGCGATGTGAGGGAAGTTTTGAAAGAGCTGAATAAGATCGTGAAACCGGTGGACACCAAAGAATGGTTGGCCTCGATCGAAGGGTGGAAAAAGGAACACCCGCTTCGCTATCACGAGGATGCAAAGGAACTGAGGCCGCAATACGCTATTCAAAAACTTTGCGAGATCCTGGGCTCCAACGCAATCGTGTCGACGGATGTGGGTCAGCACCAGATGTGGGCTGCGCAGTATTACAAAGTCGATGGCCCGAATCAGTTTTTGACCAGCGGCGGTTTGGGTACGATGGGCTATGGTTTTCCTGCGGCGATAGGCGCGCAGTTTGCATTCCCTAAGAAAACAGTGGTGTGCATCACCGGTGACGGTTCATTTCAGATGAATATTCAGGAAATGGCGACAGCGGTTGTGAATAAACTGCCGATCAAGATAGCCATCATTAATAATAATTATCTCGGCATGGTGCGTCAGTGGCAGGAGACATTTTACAATCACCGTTATTCCAGCTCGGAAATGTCAGGAAACCCTGATTTTGTGAAATTAGCCGAAGCGTACGGCGGTGTCGGCATCCGCGTGGAAAAAAAGGAAGACGTCGAAAAGGCTATCCGCTGGGCCAAAACGATCACGGATCGTCCGTGCATCATGGATTTCGCCGTGGTCGAGGAAGAGAATGTCTATCCCATGATTCCGTCCGGCAAATCATTCGAAGAAATAATGGATATGGCGTGAGAAAACAGATGGCAGAAGACAGAAGACAGAAGACAGGATTAGAGATGACGGGGAGTGCGAAATAAATGGCAGTGCATGACCCATCCCCAGTAGAAAGTCACGTGATATCGGTGCTTGTCGAGAACAAGTCCGGCGTTTTGTCGCATGTGGTCGGGCTTTTTTCCGCGCGCGGGTTCAATATCGCATCACTGGCCGTGGGTGAGACCGAAGATCCTACGATGTCGCGCATAACACTTGTGGCCGAAGGCGACCAGCGTACTATTGAACAGATAAAAAAACAGCTCAACAAACTCATCGACGTTATTAAAGTGCACGACTTAACACAGGAGTTATATGTGGATAGCGAGCTCATGCTTGTGAAAATGAAAACGTCGCCCAAGCTTAAAGAAACGATGGCGCCGCTCGTGTCCCAATACCGCATCCATGTGCTGGAAGCCAACGACAAGATAACCATTGTGCAGTGCACCGAATCACGTGAGAACATCGCCAAGCTTTTCGGTATTTTCAGGAACATCGGTATTTTAGAGATTGCCCAGACCGGCACCGTGGCGCTCTCGAAAAAAGCCCCCAAAGATTAATCCAAGAGGAGAAAAAATGGCCGCTAAAATTTATTACGATAACGACGCAGATCTGAAGTTCATCAAAGATAAAACCGTCGCAGTTATTGGCTATGGCATCCAGGGCCGCGGCCAGGCGCTCAATCTTCGCGATTCCGGCGTCAAGGTCATCGTTTCCCAGCGCCCGGGCGGGCCCAATTATGATATAGCTAAAGCCGACGGTTTTGAGCCAGTCGGCGCAGAAGACGCCGCGCGGAAGGCGGATGTCATTATTATTTTGGCGCAGGACCCCTTGCAGGCCGATATTTACAGACAGTCAGTCGCCCCTAATTTGAAAAAGGGCAAAGCGCTGGCTTTCTCTCACGGTTTCAATATTCATTTCAAGCAGATACTTCCTCCCAAGGACGTCGATGTGTTCATGGTGGCCCCCAAAGGTCCCGGTTCGCTTGTGCGGCGTTTGTACGAAGAGGGAAAAGGGGTTCCTTGTCTTTTTGCCGTCTATCAGGACGCCACGAAGAATTGCAAAAAGTTGGCGCTGGCTTATGCCAAAGCATTGGGAGGCACGCGCGCCGGTGTTCTCGAAACCACCTTCAAAGAAGAGACTGAAACAGATCTTTTTGGTGAACAGTCCGTGCTCTGCGGCGGCACCAGTGCGCTCATCAAAGCGGGGTTTGAAACGCTCGTCAAAGCGGGGTATCAGCCGGAGATCGCGTACTTCGAATGCCTGCATGAATTGAAGCTCATCACGGACATGATCTATGCCACCGGCATTCAGGGCATGC
>JAHFFI010000079.1 GCA_023248025.1 Candidatus Omnitrophota bacterium | reverse complement strand
AACCTTCAAGCCCCACTATCTTTTTAGGATTATTCGTAAGAAGCCTTATCTTGCGGATACCGAGATCGGATAAAATTTGCGCACCCACGCCGTAATGACGCAGGTCCGCCGGAAAACCCAACCGCTCATTCGCCTGCACCGTGTCAAGACCCTGGTCCTGCAGCTGATAAGCTTTTAATTTATTTAAAAGTCCGATGCCGCGGCCCTCTTGCCGCATGTAAAGCAACACTCCTGATTTTTCCTTTGTAATCATCTGCATCGCGTTATGCAGCTGCTGGCCGCAATCACAGCGGCTCGAACCCAGCACATCTCCGGTGAAACATTCTGAATGGACGCGCACCAACACCGGTTTTTTTGCTGAAAGCTTTCCCATCACAAGCGCCACGTGATAATCCTTATCAACGGTGGACTCATAGGCCACGAGCTTAAATTCGCCGTATTCATTGGCGATGCGCGTCTCGACTGCCTTAAAAACCAATTTTTCTTTTCTACGCCGGTATTCAATAAGGTCGCTGATAGTGCAGATCTTGAGTTTGTGCTTGACGGAAAATTTGATGAGGTCCGGCGTACGGGCCATCGTGCCGTCATCATTCATGATCTCGCAAATAGCGGCGGCCGGATATAAACCGCCCAGACGCATGAGGTCTACCCCCGCTTCCGTGTGACCGGCGCGTACGAGAACACCGCCTTCTCGTGCCCTCAAAGGAAAAATGTGCCCCGGTCTTACGAGATCGTCCTTTCGCGTGCGAGAGTCTATCAGAACTTTTATAGTGCGCGCGCGATCATAGGCTGAAATACCTGTTGTAACACCGCGACGGGCGTCAATGGAAACGGTCCACGCAGTTTTGAATTCGTCTGCGTTGTCGGAAACCATGAGGTCTATGCCCAAGGATTCCAGTTTTTTACCTTCCATGGGCACGCAAATAATGCCACGACCGTGCTTGGCCATGAAGTTGACATTAGCCGGCGAAGCGTGTTGAGCCGCGACAACAAGGTCCCCTTCATTCTCGCGGTCCTCATCGTCAAGAACGATGATAATTCTGCCCCTTTTCAGGTCCGAAAGTACTTCGGGCATCGAATTTTTTTTCATTTTAAAAATACTCGCTTAAAAAAGAGGCGGCGCGTTCTTTCACATTAGCCAGAAGACCCCTATCTCTGTGCAGCACCGGCGTTTTTTCGCATTCATCGGCCACCGAGAGAAGTCCCGCCAAAGTAGCGTAACGCGATTCACTGAGTCCTTCCACCCCGGTCGGCTTTCCGCGCCGGAGCGTAAAAGCGGTCATTTTTTCAATAGATGACATCCATTCGCTGCTCTCGGACAAATCGCCCGTGATCCAAAGCTCGTCCGGATTTTTCTTATCCTTAAAAAAATCCGAAATTTTTTTGGAACCCGAGGCTGCATCTACTTCGACCGTCGAAAACACCTGATAATTACGGATGCGCTGATTACCCACTTCAAATGCGTTCACGAAATCTTTCCCGAGGTCCACCACCAAAGCGCCTTCGCGGCGGCGCTCTCTTGAAAGAATGCCGCATGCCGTGGCCCAAGCTGACAGCACCGGTACCGCTTTTTCGATTCCCGCGCGCTCCATGATACGCGTCCACGCCTCGAAATGCGTCGAACGCGCCTGCAATATCAGGAGCTGCGCCTCGAGCTTTTTACCAAAAATACCCACCGGATCAATCACGACATCCTGATCGTCAATGGTGAAGTTTAGCGGTTTGAAATACAGGGTTTTTCTTTCAAAATCTCCCGCCATGCGCAGCGCATTTTCGGAAGCCTGGCGAACATCCATCATATCGATTTCGCCATCACCGGAAAGAACTTTTGAACCGGAAACAAGCGCCGTCTGCATCTGGGCGTCATCAAATGAATAATAAACTGCGTCCGGTCGTACGCCGGCGGCCACACATGCTTTTTTGAAAGGTCCGAGCACCGATTCGGTGGCATCCGCGATATGGGTCACTTCGCCCGCGGCAACCCCTTTTGCGGGACCGCTGGCGGATCCGGCAACCTGAAAAGTATCGTCTTCTTTTCTCGAACCAACAATGCAGGTCACGATGTCTGCGCCAAAATCCAGCACACACACCCGCTTTTTGGATGACCCGTTTTTAGAAAAACTCATTTGGGACCTATAACCACGTCGTCGAAGCGAAGGTCAATGTACCGGATTTTATTGCGGTCGAGTTCCACCGTGCGCAGTGTCTGGCCGAGGATCTTCAATCGCTCGATGAAATGGCTTTCGCCTATCTTGATCTCAATATCATTGTCGACGTAAAGCGAAAAATTCTTAGGGTCTGCGATATCAATCTTTGTCAGTGTGCTTTTACGCAGAACTCCGCTGCGCTTGACCACGTCCATGAGCTTTACGGCCTTTACGGTCGCACGGTCGGTGAGCTTGACTCCCACAAAAAGACCCTGTCTGGGACCGACAGCGCCATCAATCACCGTTAAATTACGAAAAGCAGCGGTCGCGGAACCGGGCAGCACGACCAGATCCTTGTCTATCTGCACAAAGCGGGAGAACGCCACCTGGGCAATGGGAGTCCGCCGCTTGAGTACCACTTCGACGCGGTTCGGGAGAACGCGCCGCACACGCACTTCTTTAAACTCCGGGTGCTTGCGCTTGATCATCTGCTGAACATTGACTAGGTCGAGCGTAATAAGATTCTCTCCGGGCTTCAATTCACAGAATTCAAAACTTTGAGCCTGATTCATCGAGCCGATATTGAGTATTTTGACTTCCTGAAGTTCGAAGGTGGGCGAATTGACCGCGTACGCCACAACCGCTCCAAAAAGAACTCCGATGAGTCCCGCTACCAAAAGATACGGCAGCGCAAAAAGGAGAATGCTGCGCAGAACGGCCGCCAGGCGGACGGACACGCCTGAATTCCACTTGCCTTTCCTTTGCTTCGCTTTCTTCAACGGTCTGACCATGCCCTCACCCTTTCCAAAGATAGTTCGATGATTCTAACACAAAGCGAGGCGAATTCGATGCCGGCCACACGCGCAGCTTTTGGCAGGAGACTTTTACCGGTCAGCCCCGGGATAGTGTTAAGTTCAAGAATATAAGGTTTATCCTTCCTATCCAATATGACATCTACGCGCCCCATGACCTCACAGCCCAGCGCTTCATAAGCTGCCAATGCTGTTTTCTGAACTTTCTCAGTCTGTTCCGGAGTCAGTCTTGCCGGCGCCTCGTAACGCGTGCCGGTATCTTTGTATTTAGCGTCATAATCGTAAAATTTTCTCTGCACTTTAATCTCAACCACGGGCAATGGCTCGTCTCCTAAGATCCCCACGGTCAATTCCCGGCCCATGATATGCTCTTCTATGAGTACGGTGTCTGAATACCGAAACGCCTCTCGAACCGCGGCTTGAAAATGGTCCGGTGACTGCAAAATACTGATGCCCACGCTCGATCCCGCGCGGGAGGGTTTCACGACACATGGAAATGAAAATGAACGAGCGGAAACTATCGCCTCGCTCGATCTTAATATTTCAAAACCCGGAATGCTGAGCTTGGCTTCTTTAAATATAGTCTGAGCGGCCGCTTTATCAAAACCTTTCTCGCTGGCCGCCGGCCCCGAGCCCGTGTACGGAATGCCTGACTTTTCCAAAAGACGCTGCACCGTGCCGTCTTCTCCAAAAGTACCGTGCAGCGCTATAAAAGCAATCGCCACATTTTTACGCGAAAGTTCGCCCAGAAAATCGCCGGCTGGATCGGGATCCAAAAGAAATGCGTCAATACCCCGCGAAGCGAGTGCCTCGAGAACACCCTTCCCGGAGATAAGAGAGATCTCGCGTTCACAAGAGGGTCCGCCTGCCAATACCGCGACACGACGGCCCTTTAATTCGGAAATCAGCCCAGACACGCGGCTGTCCCCTTTAAAATACGGACTTCGGATTCGAGTTCCACGCCAAAACGATGCCGAACCTCTGTGCGCGCCAACTCCATCAACGCGAGCACATCTTTCGCGGTCGCTCCTCCCAAATTAATGATGAAATTCCCATGTTTTTCTGAGATCTGCGCATTGCCTATGCGTTTACCTTTGAGACCCACGTCATCGATGAGTTTTCCGCTCGAACAGCTCGCCTGCACGGGATTTTTAAACATACATCCCGCGTTCGGGTGAAATAAGTCTTGAGTTTTTTGGCGATGTTCACGGTATTCGTTAAGCTTGGACTGCGTCTTTTCCACCGGATTTTTCGGAAACGCGAAAACCGCCTCAACCACGAGGCCATCCCGCAAGTCCGAAGAGCGGTAAGCGAATGTGATTTCGTCTTTTTTTAAATTTTTTAACCTTCCCCCAAAACTCATGAACGAAATGGATTCAATGAAAGCATCCAAGGATTGCCCGTGGCTTCCGGCGTTCATCATAACCGACCCTCCGATCGAACCGGGAATGCCCAAAAGAAATTCACAGGCGCCGTATCCGCGCTCAACCACGAATGAAATAAAAACACTGTTTGGCACACCTCCCCGCGCAATGATCTTGCCTTCCTTCTCCGCTATTTCACGGAAAAAGCCCGCTCCGAGGTGGATCACGGCTCCCTCGATCCCCTCGTCCGGCGCCAGAATGTTGCTGCCCAGGCCTACCACTTCGACCGGAATAGAACCCTCGCGGCAAATACGCAACGCCTGGCGGAGTTCCTCTGTATCCTTGGGCTCTATCCAAAAATCTACCGGCCCGCCAATTTTCAATGTGGTGTGCTTGGCCATAGGCTCTCTTGGCAATACTTTGCCCTCAAAATCTTTGAAGGGGTTGGCATCATCCGATTTGGCGAACAATAGACGATGGTTACGCAAGTGGAGTGAAAGCTCATCCGAAACTTCATACACGTCACCGGCGCCCAAAATCATCACGAGATCACCTTTTTTTAATTCTGCGGCAACCGCATCGGTCAGCCGAGACCTTTCGACATACTGCGCATCTTTATGGCCAAACTGTGTTGCCAACTCTGTAATTTGTTGCGCCGAGAGACCCTCAATGGTGTTTTCGCCGGCGCTATAAATGTCCGTCACAACCAGTTTGTCCGCATCAAAAAAACTTGTCGCGAAATCATTCAAAAAACGCTGGGTTCGCGTATAACGGTGCGGTTGAAATACGGCCCATATGCGCGGACGTTTCAATGCCTTGGCGGCGGCCAGGGTTTTTCGGATTTCAGTCGGATGGTGCGCGTAGTCGTCTACGATGCAATAATTTTCATCGTCATATTTTACGTCAAACCGCCGGGCTGCGCCCTCGTAGCGTTCAAGCGCCTGCACCGCGACTTCGAAATCAACGCCGAGCCTGAGGCCGACGGTAAGCGCCGCCAAACCATTCAGTACATTGTGCCGGCCCATGATCTTCATACGCACCATCCCCAGCATAGTGTCACTCTTCCACACTTGAAACTGCACGCCTCTTTGGCCCTCGGGGCATTCCACGATACCCTGGGCGTAAAGATTGTCACCGACTTTCTTGAAACCATAACCCACGGAATGCTTTGCGTGCTTCCTCAACAGCTCGTCTACCCGTTCATCCTCGCTGCAACCCACAAGAAATCCTTTTTTACCCATACGCGCAACAAAACTGCGGTATGCTTTTTGCACCGCTTCCACATCGGTAAAATGGTCCATGTGTTCTTCTTCGATGTTCGTGATAACTTCCATATTCGGAGAAAATTTGAGGAATGAAGAATCGCTCTCATCGGCTTCTATGACGATCTCTTTGCCCATACCGAAACAAGCGTTGCCGCTAAAAAAACTCACCAAGCCTCCGACCACGATGGATGGGTCGCGCTTGGCTTCCTTCAATATCATACCGATAAGCGCCGTCGTCGTAGTTTTACCGTGTGTTCCTGCCACTGCGATCGTGTATTTGTTTTCGCAAAGACTGGCCAACGCTTCGGCGCGATGAAGCAATAAAGCGCCTTTTTGGACTGCCATCACGCGCTCAGGATGGTCCTTGCTGATAGAAGAAGAATAAACAACGATATCCGCGCCGTCCACGTGCCCGGCGTCGTGTCCTATGAAAATGGTCGCGCCCATATCGGCAAGTTGGCTTAAGACCTTATTTTTTTTCAGATCACTGCCCTGCACGGAATATCCCATCGAAAGATACATATAAGCGATACCGCTCATGCCGATGCCGCCCATCCCTATAAAATGGACGCGCTTCATTTCACTCCTTCCGCGCACTCGAAGATATAGTCCGCCAAAAGCCGCCTTGCGGACGACGTCCCAACCTCACGTGTTTGGCCGCTCGTATAATTTTTCAACATTTGCTCCAGGGCCGATAAAAATCGTTCCGGTGTTAATTCGTTCTGTTCGATCACAACCGCTTTGTGGGAGCGTGTAAATATTTCCGCATTCGCGCGTTGATGTCCGTTCCCGAACGGATACGGCACGAGCAAAGCAGGAATGCGCTTGGCATCGATCTCAGCCAGAAACGTCGCACCCGCCCTTCCAAACGCCAGGTCCGTTGCGCCATAGGCCAGGTCCATGCGCTCGAAAAATGAGTACGCCCGCGCGTTCACACCCATTGAACGAAAAAGACGAGAGGATTCTTCCGGCGACATTTTTCCGCACAGATGAAGCACCTGCAGCCGCTCGCGTAGATTCCCCGGCATTATCTTAAATGCTTCGATCAGTATCGCGTTGAGTGACGCCGACCCCTGACTTCCGCCCAGCGCCAAAAGCGTTATTTTATCCGGTGAAAAACCGAAGAATGCGAGCGCCTCCTGCCGGGTGTCGCACTCGATCGCCGAGCGGATAGGATTACCGGTAAAACGCACGCCCTTTTT
>JAHFFI010000078.1 GCA_023248025.1 Candidatus Omnitrophota bacterium | reverse complement strand
CGTGAATACTGGCATCTTCGATGGCTTCACGAATATCGTTGCGTGAACGGTCGTGCTTCAGGATTCCTGCTTTCAGGATGTTCGCGACAGGGCCTTTGGTGCGATCACAGAGCTCGAGCGCTTCCATGATGCGATTCCGCTTGATGGACTTCGAGATCTGCTCCATGAACTGCTTGGTGTCAATCTGCGCTTTCCTCAGCTGAATGATACGCTCAATCACAATCGCAAACGCCATGACCGAACACAGTAGGATAGGCCACATGATGGGGCCGCCTTTTTGCATAAACTCCGACATTCCCCCGTGCCAAATTGACAGCATACTTTCCTCCTCGTTTTATTTCTTTTTCAATTTCGCTATTTTTCCGGAAACTTTTTCCGCCCATTCACTTTGGGGATAACGTTGGGTCAGTTTCGTAAATTCCGGGATGCCAGCCTTGCTGCCTCCTTGTTTCTCGTCGATCAGCCCCGATTCGTAGAGCGCACGAGGCGCCAAGGGATGTGATGCAAAATTCTCGTAAACAACTGCGAAATATTTCCGGGCCTCATCGTATCGACCTCGGTTTAATTCGTATTCTCCAAGACCAAATTCCGCTTCGGCCGCCATGCCCCCTTTAGGGTATTTTTCCAACAGCGCCTCCATAACTTCAATGGCCTCCTTTTCGCGGTTCAGTTTAAAAAGTACCATGCCCTCCTGATAGCGGGCAAGCTCTTCCAGGTGAGCATCGTTCGATCGGGCGGCGACTTCTTTAAAGACCACGACCGCCTTATCGTATCGCCCTTGATAGCCATAACACAACCCGGTTTGGAAATAAGCTTTATCTCTTAAAACACTTTCGGGGAATTGCGCCATCAATCCCAAAAACTGCTCTATTGCTTCGGCAAATTCCTTTTTTTGCACGAGCGCCGTACCCAACCGGTACAAGGTCTCGGCGCGGAAATGACTCTGAGGAAACTGCTCGAGTATGTTCTGAAAACTTGAAATGGCTGCTTCCGTTTGTCCCAGCTGTAGAAGCGTCGTCGCGGCCTGGTACCGGGCGTAATCCGAATAAAAACTTTTTGGATAATCTTTTAATACTTTATCGTACTCTTCGAGCGCTTTGTCGAATTCATTTCTTTCAAGATAAGTGTCCCCGATACGGCATAAGGCGTTTACCTTCAGGAGCTCATCGTCGGAATCTTCAGCGGCGATACGGAAATGCTCGATGGCCTCGTCAGAATGTCCGAGCGCTACGCTCGTCCATCCTAAATGGTAGTGAGCTTCGCCGAGAAGACTCGAATTGGGAAAACGGCACGTCAACTCATTGTACAATTCCGCGGCTTCGGCGTAGCGGGATTCGTTGTAGAGCGCGTCCGCTTTCCAAAAATACGCATCATCCGAAAATTCAGAGTCGGGATAACGGCTTAAGAGCTCGTCGTATTTGCTAAGCGCCTCTTCCCGACGGTCGAGATTGGCAAGGCAGCGGGCGCGGCCGAACAGAAATGAGTCGGCCAGTGGTGAATTTTCAGGTTCCCCGAGCGGGCTAAATATTTGAAGCGCTTCGTTATATTTTTTCAGATGAAAATAGGACCAGCCCATGCCGTGCTGCGCGTAGAGACTAAATTCTGCCTGCGCGCCAAAATCGAGGCTTTTTTTGAAAGCTTCGAGCGCCCGGTCGTATTCTTTCTCTTCATACAAGGACTGCCCTAAAAGATAATAGGCGCTTTGCGTCTTGGGGTGCTGAGGATAATCACGCGTAAATTTTGCAAGCGCCGAAGAACTCCGTTGGAAACGGCCCATCTGAAAAAGACTTTCGGCTGCTTTATACTCGCATTCGGCGACCAGTTTGTGGCCCGGGAAAGAGTCGACGACTTTCTGAAATTCAGCGGCTGCCCTTCCGTAATCTTTTGCGTCGTAAGAAGACCATGCTGTGGAATAAAGCTCGTAGGCTTTATCTTCGACGGCAGCAGCCGCGAACGCATTTGAGAGTAAAGGCAGCGATAAAAGAATAACGGAGACTGTTTTTTTTAGCATGACACCAAACGACTTTGTCCGGACAGTATGGATTTAATAAAGCGTCCCGTATAAGAACGCTTCACGCTTGCCACTTCCTCGGGTGAACCCGCCGCCACAAGTTCACCGCCCTTGTCTCCGCCTTCGGGCCCGAGATCGATGATATAGTCCGCCATTTTGATGACATCGAGATTATGTTCTATCACAAGCACACTGTTGCCCTGTTCCACGAGCGTCTGTAACACCGCAAGCAGCCTTTCGATGTCCGCGAAATGAAGACCGGTGGTCGGCTCATCAAGAATATAAAAGGTGCGGCCGGTGGCCCGCTTCGAAAGCTCCGTTGCCAGTTTTATACGCTGTGCCTCGCCGCCCGACAACGTCGTCGCGGCTTGCCCCAGCTCGATATAATCCAGTCCCACATCATGCAATGTCTGCAATTTTGACTTCACCATCGGCACATTGCTAAAAATATTCAAAGCTTCCTCAACGCTCATTCCCAAAACATCGGAGATCGACTTGCCTTTATATTTAACTTCGAGCGTCTGTTCATTGAAACGCTTTCCTTTGCAGATTTCACAGGTCACGTAAACATCCGGCAAAAAATGCATCTCAATGGTTTTTACGCCGTCCCCTTCACAGGCCTCGCAACGGCCTCCTTTTACATTAAAACTGAAACGACCGGGTTGGTAGCCCCGCACTTTTGCTTCCGGAAGCTTGGAAAAAATATCGCGGATCGGGCCGAAAAGACCTGTGTACGTCGCGGGATTAGAGCGCGGAGTGCGGCCAATGGGCGATTGGTCAATCTCGATGACCTTATCGATAGCGTCGATGCCGAGGATAGATTCGTGTTTGCCGGGCTTATCCTTGGAACGGTATAGTCTGCGTGCCAGACCTTTAAATAAAATGTCGTCAACCAGGGTGCTCTTGCCCGAACCCGAAACGCCTGTGACGCAGGTAAAGACACCGAGTGGAATCTCGACGTCGATATTCTTTAAATTATTCTCCGCCGCTTTTCGGATAATAAGTTTTTTCCGACTCTGGGTTTCTCGGCGCTTTTCCGGCAGCTCGATACGCTTCTCACCGCTGAGATACCGACCGGTGAGGGATGCTTTATTTTTCATAACCTCTTCCGGAGTGCCGGCCGCAACAATGCGCCCGCCGTGCTTCCCGGCGCCCGGTCCCAAATCCACGAGATAATCCGATCGCATCATCGTCGCCGCGTCATGTTCGACGACAATCAGCGTATTTCCAATGTCACGCAGCGCTATGAGCGCCTCCAGTAATTTTTCATTGTCGCGCTGGTGAAGACCGATGGAAGGCTCGTCCAGCACGTATAAAACACCCATGAGACCCGAACCGATCTGTGTGGCGAGACGGATACGCTGCTGCTCGCCGCCGGAAAGCGTGCTGGAAATACGGTCCAGCGACAAATACCCCAAACCGACATTCGTCATGAATTTCAAACGCGCACGCACTTCTTTCATGATAGCCTGCGCGATCATCTGCTCGCGTTCGGTCAATTTCAGCGTTTCAAAAAAGTGCTGCGCCGCTTCGATGGAAAAAGCCGTGATCTCCATGATGTTCTTACCCGACACCTTCACAGCCAGGGCTTCTGGTTTCAAGCGGTCGCCGTGACAGCCTTCGCAGTCCTTGAGCGACATGAATTTATTGATCTCCTCTTTCATATATTCGGATTCTGTTTCTTTGAAGCGCCGCTCGAGATTGGGAATAACCCCTTCAAATGAACGCCATCCGTCTCCGCTCTCAACCCCGTACAGGATCGCGTCGCGCTGTTTTTTGGAAAGATCCTTAAAAGGCGTCTCGAGCGAAAAATTTTCGGATTCGGCCACTGACCGGAGCATGCGCCGCAGATAAATAATTAGCGATCGGCCGCCACGGTTCCAGGCCGGGATAGCGCCTTCGCGTATAGACTTGGTCTTGTCGGGAACAACCAGGTCCGGATCGATTTCCAGGCAATTGCCGAGTCCGTCGCAACTGGGGCATGCGCCGTAAGGGCTATTAAAAGAAAATAGCCGCGGTTCGAGCGGCTGAAAACTCAGGCCGCAGTGCACGCAAGAGTTGAGCTCGGAGAACATCACTTCATTCTTACCGTCAAAAAGCACTTTCAGAGTTCCTTTGCCTGCGCGGAGTGCCTGCTCCACCGAATCGGCCAGACGCTTTTTTCCGGCGGAGGTGGAAGCGCCTTCGGCGGACCCGCCTTGTTTTAATAAAATGCGGTCCACAACGATATCGATCACGTGTTTTTTCTTCTTGTCGAGCACAAGTGGCGACCCTAGCTCCCGCTCAACTCCGTCCACCCGCACGCGCACGAACCCATCCTTTTGGATATCCTTAAATATTTTATGGTACTCGCCTTTGCGGCCCTCGATGGCCGGGGCCAGTATCTCGACTTTTGAATAACTGGAATTTTTAAGTATCTGATCAACGATCTCCTGGGAACTTTGCCGGGTAATCTTACGACCGCATTCATAGCAGTGTGCTGCGCCGATCTTGGCGAATAAAAGTCTCAAGTAATCATAAATCTCCGTGGTGGTGCCCACGGTGGACCGCGGATTGGATCCGGATACGCGCTGCTCGATGCTGATGGCCGGTGAGAGGCCCTCGATATAATCCACATTGGGTTTCTGCATCTGATCGAGGAATTGACGCGCATAGGCCGAAAGGCTTTCTACGTAACGGCGCTGGCCTTCGGCGTAGATAGTGTCGAATGCAAGCGAGGATTTTCCGGAGCCGCTTAAGCCCGTGAATACGACCAGGGCGTTTCGCGGGATACGGAGATCCACTCCCTGCAAATTATGTTCTCTTGCGTTCTTGACGAATATACTGTCTTTCATGTTTTTAATTTTTCAATATTTCCGGAATAGGCCGCGTATCGATCCGTATCCCTCCGTCATTTTCTATCATCAAAGTATAGATCGTCCCCGGAACGAAAACCGACCCCGGCGCTTCGACTTGGGCGTTCTTGATGCCCACACGGCTGCGTTTTTGCGGGTCAAGCGCGTATTGCCAGAACCGCCTCCAAACTTGTTTTTCGAACGCCGACGGCGGATCCCCCACACGATAACCCTCCGGGACTTCTTCCACCGGCGTAATCACGCGCTCCTGAGTGTCTTTACCTTTCAACACAAAACATTTAAGGAAAAGAAAGATGCTTTTGCCTTTCATCCGGTGCCCCTCTTCGATGTATTTATCGTCAAAGCGGACAACCAAAGTTTGAAACTGTATTAAGTTGCCGTCGAAGGTAAAAAATTTTGGTTCAAGCGGCTTCCCTTTTACATCGTATTCCAGGAATTTTATCGTCGTCGTATAAATACGTGTAAATTCATCGACGCGCGAATCCGTGACCAGTACTTCTGCGATACGGGAATCAGCCTTTAAATTATGAATGATCCCGCGGAAAGTCAAAAACTCGCGGAATTTAAAATAGCCCACAAAAATAAAAAAAAGAATAATAAGTACAATCAGATTTCGGAACCATTTTTTGGCGAATGATAACATGGCTTTAGCCGGGTCTTGCGGAGCGCGTTTTGAACAGTCTCCAAAAACTCGTGAACGCGTTGCGCCTGCGGAAATTGATCGCTAGACGGAGAGTTTCAATGCCCGCCCACACCGCATAGACCACGGTGATCTCCTCGCGGACATGCGGCACAAAAAACTGCACGACCCACAGCGCAAAAAGACCCAGTGCCTCGCTTGCACCAAAATCCATACTCGCCAAAAATAAAAATCCCAGATACGACTGCACAATCGTCAAAAGAATTTCTACTCGCTGATGCTCGTCGAAAGTGATATGCGCAGGGTGTCCCACTCCAATGGAGTAAATAACCGGCACCGTCGCAACGAGTATCGTCCACTGATTGATGGACGATGAAACAAAATTGGCCAGCGCCATCGGCGCTTTCTGCACGGTTCTCGCCCAATGGAACGCAGAAAGTTTTTCCGGAAATTCGCTCAAAAAAGGCGCTATCCATTGCACAAAAACAAATTGCGAGATACCAAGCGTCACCGCCAAAGTCAGCATCGATTCGAGGAACGGGTGCGCTCCCACCCACAAGATAACTCCCCCCGCCACAAACAGCAGGACCACCGCCACGATGCTTTGACGCTTCGGCAGTTTCATTACAAATCTCGGAATACGGCCGAGGTCTTCCACGCCTTCCGCGTCCTGTGGCGGAAGTTTGGATAAAAGAAAAAGATAAACGCTGTAGATCAAAGTCAGCGCCATGGCATCCCACAGTGTCAGGGTTGCCTTTAAATAAATATAAAGAAAATAAGCCAGCGCCGGTAAAAGTGCCAGAACTCCGATGGAATGCTCGTCTTCCATTTGGATGGTCCAAAAACCTTTTTTTTCAAATTTCCTGCGTCGCGAGAAAAAAATGGCCACGAAATAAACCATCGGCCATCCCAAACCAACGAACAAGCGTAATGAGCCCGTAAAATTGGCCGTGACCAGATGCATTTGCTCCGGGTTCTTCGCCGCTTCGAGGGCAATAACGGCTTCTACGGCGAATTCAGGCAGCGTTTGAAGCCAAGCCAAAACGGCGAGCGCAAGTCCTTGGGATATATAGAATTGTCCGCATTCCGCCCCCCAGGCTATCAGCATAGCCGCAAGAATAATGGCGGGAAACGTCCAAAGCGCGTGAAAGGCTTCCATAGACTGCTTAATATAACATAAGTGGTTCCTTCGGATCTATTAATCCAGGTAACCGCCGGGGCCTGTCAAAGGGAATGCTCTATTTGTCCTCGCCGTCTATTAGCGGCTCCGGGCAAATAGAGCATTCCCTTTGCCACCCGTCGGGTTCTCTTTGTTTTAATAG
>JAHFFI010000077.1 GCA_023248025.1 Candidatus Omnitrophota bacterium | reverse complement strand
ATCCTCCACCGTTCCCAACGAAATAGTTTCAACCGTAGAATCTATTTTCTTAAGCAGTCCTTTTAAAACCTTACCGGGGCCCAATTCGATAAATGTTTTAACGCCTCCCGCAATCATGATGCGCATAGAGTCTTCCCAAAGCGTTCTATGATTCATTTGAAGCACCAGATTGTGTTTAATTTTAGCGGGATCTTCTTCGATGTTGGCGGTAAGATTACTGACTACCGGGATTTTGGGGGGCCGAATAGTCACATTCCCCAGCGCTTTTTCAATGCGTTTGCAGGCCGAATCCATGCAACTCGAATGAAACCCTCCGCTCACATCCAAAGGCAATACTTTACGGGCGCCCGCTTCACGGAGCTTTTCAATGGCGGCTTCCACTTTTTCTTTATATCCGGAAATGACGATCTGACCCGGCGCATTCAGGTTTCCGACCTCTGCGCCCGTTTCCCTGCAGACTTTTTCTACTATGGCAAGATCAAGGCCCAGAACCGCCGCCATGAGTCCCGGACGATCCAGTGCCGCTTCGTCCATGTACTGACCGCGTGTGCATACAAAACGAATGCCCTCGTCGAATGAAATAGCGTCAGCCGCGCAAAGCGCTGTGGCTTCACCGAGACTTAAGCCTGCGGTAAAAAGCGGCGTATAGCTCTTCGATTTTGGATAGGTCTTGAAAACTTCGTATGCAGCCATACTTGCCGCGAATATCGCCGGCTGGCTATAACGCGTTTGCGTCAATTTTTCAGCAGGACCGTCAAAACAGATGGCGCGCACATCAAAATCCGTTACAACAGACGCTGCCCGGTCGAATAAATTTTTTGCCACAGGAAAATGATCGTATAGGTCTTTGCCCATCCCGACATACTGCGAACCCTGTCCCGGAAAAAGCAGCGCTGCACTCACCATTCGATCACCATAGCGCCCCACACAAGGCCACTGCCAAAGGTTGCAAGACATATCTTGTCGCCGCGCTTGATCCTGCCTTGCTCCACTGCTTCATAAAGCCCGATGGCACAGGAAGCGGCCGAAGTATTACCGTACTTTTGGAGATTCACAAAAACTTTCTCGGCGGGCAAACCTAATCGCTCGCCCACTGCGTCAATAATGCGCTGATTGGCCTGATGCGGGATAAAACACTTAATATCTTCGAGTCTAACTCCGGCCATTTCACAGCATTTTTTCACCGCGTCGCTCATGCCGCGAACCGCCAGCTTAAAAACTTCACCGCCGCTCATCTTGAGGCAATGGTCTTTTGCGTTGACCGTTTCGTTCGTGGCCGGGGATTTTGACCCGCCGGCACCTATCTTTAAAAGTTCCGCATATTTGCCGTCGGAGCCTAGAACACTTGAGAGTATTCCGCCGCTCTTGGTTTCTGTCAGAACCGCGGCTCCTGCACCATCACCAAAAAGAACGCAGGTTGAGCGGTCCGTCCAATCGATATACGAAGAAATTAGGTCAGCTCCTATAACAAGAACGTTTTTATACATTCCGCCTTTAATGAACTGCTCTCCCGCGGCCAGCGCATAAACAAATCCCGCACAAGCGGCTCCCAGATCGAAAGCAGCTGCGTTCTTCGCACCGATCTTTTGTTGAATAAAGCAGGCGCACGATGGGAGTGGCATATCGGGTGTCGTAGTCCCCGCAATAATGAGTTCGATATCTTCAGGCTTTAAATGCGCGTTCCCGATGGCTTGGACGGCGGCTTTTGCAGCAAGGGCACTTGTGCCCGTGCCTTTTTCGGCGATTCGGCGCTCATGGATGCCTGTCCGGGTGCGTATCCATTCATCCGTAGTTTCTACCATCTTTTCCAGGTCGTGGTTCGTCACCACTTTTTCTGGTACATAAAAACCAAGTCCCGCAATGCCGACTTTTTTAACACTCATAAGAGAATGGTTATTCCTTGGATGCCCGGACGGCTTCGAGAATGTGGTTATTGATCTCGTACTTCACAAATTCGGAGGCAACGCGGATCGCATTCTTAATCGCGCGTGCGTTGGAAGAGCCGTGGCTGATGATACAGGTACCGTCGATGCCTAAAAGCGGCGCCCCGCCGTATTCGGAGTAGTCGACTTCTTTTTTAAGCGCGTTGAATGCGGGTCGCGCCAGCATAGCGCCCAGTATCGTCATAGGATTTCTTTTCAATTCGCGTTTGAGCAGCTTGCTGATCACATCCGCTATGGATTCGGAAACTTTCAACACCACATTACCCACAAAACCGTCGCAGACCACGATGTCCACCCGGCCGTTGAAAATATCGCGCCCTTCCACGTTGCCGATAAAATGAAGTTTTGAGTTGTTGAGAAGCTGGTGGGCTTCCTTAACGTACTCGGTGCCCTTGGTCGCCTCTTCACCAATGTTAAGAATACCTATAGAGGGACGGTTCTTCCTTAATATATAGCGGAAGTAAACATCCCCCATGATCGCGTACTGGTAAAGATGAATCGGTTTTGTGTCGATGGTGGCGCCTACGTCAATGAGAAGCGTCGGCGTACCCAGCGTCGGAAGAAGAATACCGATGCCCGGACGTTCGATACCTTCGAGCATCCTTAATTTAAGCGTGGACGCGACAACCGCGGCTCCGGTATGGCCTGCCGTAACAATGGCATCGACTACGCCTTCCTTGGCCAGGTCCGCGCACACAGCCACGGAAGCGTCTTTTTTCTTTCGGATCGCAAGGGCCGCCGATTCATCCATGCGCACGAAACTGCCCGCATGATGCACCGTGATGCTTTTTTCGGCATTCGGATATTTTTCTAATTCCGTACGCAAAAGCGCCTGGTCGCCGACCAGCACAATTTTGACGTCATGGTACTGCTTGGCGGCCTCTACGGCTCCCGCAACGATGGCTCCGGGCGCGTAATCCCCGCCCATTCCATCTAAAGCGATTCTCATCTATTGGGTTTCTTCTTTTCCCGAGTCTTGATCTGCATCACCGGCTTGCCCTTGTAGTATCCGCATTTGGGACATACGCGATGAGACGTGTGAGGAACGCAGTTGTCTGCGCCGAGCGGACAATTGGGATCGACGGATCTTTGACCTACGGTCATCTTGTCGTGTGTACGGCGTTTGCGTGTGCGTGTATTGGAATGACGACGTTTTGGATTAGGCATTATTCGGTTTCCTTACAATTACATTTTTCATGGTTTAGATTCGCACCGCAGAACGGGCAAAGTCCTCTGCAGTCCTGGCGGCACAAAATACGCACGGGATTCTCCATGATGATTTCATCCCGCACGTCCGGGTCGATAACGACCGACTCAAGACCCTTGATATCATAATGAAGCGTGAAGTCTTTTTCAAATACATTATTAAACTCTTCGAGGCACAGAGAACAGGTCAATTCGCAAGGACCCTCGACATGAACTCCCACCGTCAGATCATGCCCCGAGCGCGTCGCATCCACCGTCAAAACCAGAGACCCCGGAAAATGCATCACCCCTATATCAAGGTCCATTTCTTCAGGGTCCATCTTTTCAGACATGGAAACCGTTTTATCATTCTCTAAGTGCTTAGTAGCAATTTTCATACTTCTTCCGTAGGGCACTTACAATGAACGATGGGACAAAAGCGTGTATATCTCCTCTTAAGCGGGCCACTTCTTTAACGTGGCGACTTGAAACGTAGGCAAACCTTTCGTCCGGCATTAAAAAAATAGTTTCCACGTCTCGCGAAAGCTTGCGATTCGTCAGCGCCATCTGAAACTCATACTCAAAATCCGTGAGCATTCTTACGCCGCGTATCATCACCGCTGATTTTTTTTTGGCGTATTCTACTACTAAGCCGTCAAATTCCTCGACCTTCACCCGCTTGACGCCTTTCAGTGCGCGCCGGAGCATCGATAAACGCTCCTCAACCGAGAACAAGGCTTCCTTGCCCGAGGACTGATGTGGCACCGCTACGATCACTTCATCAAAAATACGTAGCGCGCGTTTGATGAGATCGATGTGGCCGTAAGTAACAGGGTCAAAAGTACCCGGATATACTCCGCGGGAAATTTTCTCAGTCATTTTAAAATTATAGTTTATTGAATGACCATGTAGCAAGTATATTCAAGCACCCGGTAGCCTGTGGCAAGTAGCCAGCAGCGTAACCGGCTACCGGTTACCGGCTACCGGCTACTTTCTGCTATACTTTAATTCATGAAAGCTCGACGACGCTTATCCAAAAAACTTATCCTGTGCGCGGGTATCGCAACACCTCTTCTAGCAGCCTATTTGCATTTTGGCCTTTGTCCCGGAAAATTAAAAAATATCGTCTCTGAAAAAATGGGGCAGGCCACTCATAAACGCATCTTTTTTAAGAAAATGCTTTATTTGCCCTTCCGCGGCCTTGCATTTGACGACCTTTCCGTCGGTGACGCGGACGGCCGGACACTCTTTTCCGCTAAGCAGCTCGCCGTTGATGCAAAGATCTTTCAATTTATCCGCAACAAAAAAATAGTGATCCGAAAGCTTTTTCTCGATCACCCTCAATATGACTTCGTCATGGGTATACAGTCTCCTCCGGAGCCCGGCGCCGCGCCCGTGATGACTCGCATGTCCGGGCAGATTACGGTGCCGGTGGCCTCGAACGCAAGAAAAAATGTGCTTGAGAACCTAAACGAGGGCCCGGATGCTTTCCTGCCCGAAAACGTGTATATCGAGCAGATACACATTGTTGACGGCCGCGTGCGCGTCCAAAGACCGGATTGGGCGCAACCCATCGAAGAGATCCGCTCTATTAATATTAAAATGACTTTTCGCCGGCCACCCATCATTTCCTTTGAAGGCTCTTTTGATCTTGGACGCGATGCTTATACAACCGTACGCCTTAACGGCGGCTGGAACCTGGACAGCGCATCGTATGAATTTCTACTGGACATGAATTCGCGCCGCATACCTGAATGGCTTGCCGAATACCAAAAAAAGCATCTGCTTTCTCTGGAAAAAGGCCGCAGCCACGTACGCGTAAAACTCCGCAGTGTTGGGGAAACGCTTGCGGTATTCGATCTTGACGCAGATCTTCAGGAATCGACCTTGCGCCTTCAGAAAACTTTTTTTGACGGACTTTTCTCCGTAGACGCCAAAGGACTTTTCAATTTCGATACGCATTCATTTGACCGCTACCAGGGTAGGCTCAAGCTCACGCGCGTGAACGTCCGAAACCTTTCCGCTCGCATCGATAATCTCTATAACGTCAGCGCCTCAACACGATTTCAACCTGATCTCTTGACCATTGAACAGGCATCAGGCGAATATGAAAAAGTTCCCTTCCTCTTAGCCGGCCAGATAAAATCCTTCAAAGAACCGCACGTCACCGCTCGCATCGAAGTCGATTCTTCCATCGAAGAGATCGTGGGAGCGCTTGCTGCGGAGCAAAAAAAATTCATGCGCTCGTTTGAACTGGGGGGCACTTGTCACACCGTCACCGCCGTCCAGGGCGCCCTAAAACCGGGGGTGCCGTTGACGATGGATTACAAGATTGTTGTGAATAAGGGTTTTATCCGTAATGAAGAAAGAAAAATAAATATCAGCGATTTATTTGCCGAGATTTTTATGGATGCCTCGGGCCTTCGTGTTATCCGCTCGGACTTTGTCAAGGACCGCATCCCCTATTCACTGGATGGTTTTCTTCCGAAAGACCCTAAAACAACCGGTACACTGAAACTATCGTCGAAAGACATGAGCCTCTGGGCAAATTATTTGTCCGACGGTCAAAACGCGCAAATTGAAGACGGTAACGTTGACTACGCGGGAGTGCACGCGAAATTTAAAGGCAAGCTCATCAATATTTTTGATCCTTATCTCGATATCGACGGAGATGCAACGGTTCTGCTTGAAACATTGGCCGCTGCGCTGACACCGCAATCCCCTTGGCTTAAAAACGCCGGGGTCAAAGGAACCCTGCAAGGCTACTATCAACTAAAAGGTCAACTCAGCCATCCGTTGGATTGGGACCTGAAAATGGATGCCTCGAGTGACTCTGTATTTATAAATAAGAATTTAAGATTGGGTGATTTTTCAATGCAGGTCAGAATGAAAAACCGCATTCTCAATATTCCCTACGTGCACACCGAAAGCTACGGGGGTAAAACCACCGGCAGCATCCTTTTTGACTTGAAACCCGCCAAGCCGACATTCGATGCGAAGTTGGGATCATCCAATCTGGACATCAAACTTCTCGCGCGCGATCTTGACGTCCAGAATAAAGATCTGGCCGGCACAGCCTTGTTCAACGTCGTTTTAAGAGGCGTCGTCGGTGCCCCCGAGACCGTGCGCGGCTCAGGCTCAATGGATATCCAGAACGGCATGATATTTAAGACGGCTGAATTCAAGAAAATGGGAGAATTGCCGTTCGTGCGTGTGGAGGGCCTGGATTCAGTGACATTCACGAGCTTGAGCTCTGTCTTCTCCACCCGCGACAGGAAAATTTGGACAGACAATTTGCAGCTCAGAAGCGACACGGTCAATCTATCGCTGCATGGCACGATCGGCTTCGATCAAACTCTCGACATGCTGATGGATGTCCACTACTCCAACGATGTCTTCCGCGGTGCGGCTGATGCCGGTGGCTTAGCGCCTTTTATGGTGCAAAAAGCCGAAGGAATGATCTCTCAGTACAAACTGACCGGTCCCCTCAAATCCCCCAAATCCGAAAAAATCCCATAACTCAATAACCGTCGCATAGCCCCGCCCGCTCCCGAAGAACACTCATTGCCAGCTCCCGGACCCCGGAAGTGGCCCTTGGGGTCAGCGCTCGGATTTCCCCTCCGAGGAAATCTGTCGCTCGATTGTCGTTTGCTCGTGTGTAAAAGTAGGTTTCCGTGGCTCGCAAACGACAAACGCGCCCCCAAGGACCACTTCCGGGGTCCTA
>JAHFFI010000076.1 GCA_023248025.1 Candidatus Omnitrophota bacterium | reverse complement strand
TAAGAAGCGCTATTCCCAATCTGAATGCATTGTCGCAGTTCCGTCTGGCAATCGCAACGGCCGAGGCGCAGATCACACGTCTTAAAGATGTGCTTCAAAGCGATGAGGAGAAATTTATCGTACGCTCCGGCGCGCGAGTATTCGCGGGATTGAAAGACGCGATCGAATTCCGGCACTTAAATTTTTCATATCGGGGTAAGCATCCCATTCTCAAGGATATTTCATTCACTATCCCCAAAGGGCAGATGTGCGCGATTGTCGGCCCCACCGGAGCGGGCAAAACAACACTTGTCAATGTGCTGATACGCCTTTATGAATGTGAGCCGGGGAGTATTTTTCTCGACGGCAGCGACATCCGTGATTTTGCGGTCGCTTCACTGACCAGGTACGTGGGCTACGTGAGCCAGGAGCCGATGCTTTTTAATGATACGCTTCGCGCGAATGTAGGTTATGGGCTCGAAGGCGTTTCCGACGCATCTCTGCATGAAGCACTTCATAAAGCGAAGCTAGACGACCTACTGGGCAAATTGCCGGATGGACTCGAAACACAGATCGGTGACCGGGGCGTACAGCTCTCGGGTGGAGAACGGCAGCGTGTTTCCATCGCCAGGGCTTTTTTAAAGAATCCCGAGATACTCATTTTGGACGAAGCGACGAGCGCTCTCGATACCAAGACGGAAAAATCCATTCAACAGGCCATTGATGAGGGTCGAAAGGATCGCACCACGATCGTCATCGCACATCGGCTTTCTACCATCGTCAATGCTGATAACGTAGTTGTGATCGAGGCGGGTTCTGTAGCCGAACAGGGGGGTTTTACAGAGCTCTTGGAGAGAAAAGGAAAGTTTCATGAGTATTGGGAGATGCAGCGCGCAAAAGAGCGCAGTTTTTTTCAAGCTGTGCTAAAATAAAAGCATGAACGCCAGAATATTCATTGGTTGGGACAGTCGCGAGGACATCGCTTATCAGGTCTGCTCGAGATCGCTGGCCGCTCATTCGAGTCTCCCGCTAGAGATTTATGCGCTGAAACAAAAAGAGCTTTCGGAGCGTGGTCTTTACAGGCGTCCGAAAGACCCCTTGGCCTCGACTGAATTCACCTACACGCGTTTCCTCGTTCCTACGCTCACCGATTTTCGCGGATGGGCGATGTTCGTCGACTGCGATTTTCTTTTTACCGCAGACATTGCGGAGCTTTTTTCGTTGGTGGATGAGCGCTATGCGGTGATGTGCGTGCACCATGATTACAAACCCACCGAAACAAAAAAAATGGACGGTGCGGTTCAGACAGTTTATCCCAGGAAGAATTGGTCAAGCCTCATTCTATGGAACTGCGCGCACCCGGCGAATCGTATTTTGGATGCCGATGCGGTCAACAGCCAAACCGCCGCATTTCTGCACCGTTTCATGTGGTTGCCTGATGAGCTGATCGGTGAGTTGCCGGGTACCTGGAACTGGCTGGAGGGCTGGAACGCCCGTCCCGCGCAAGGTCTTCCTAAAGGAATACACTTTACACGGGGCGGCCCTTGGTTTGATCAGTGGCAACATGTCGATTATGCGGACCTGTGGCTTTCAACCGCCTCGACTCTTTCTTCCAACCGAGGATGATCCGCTGGTTCTTTAAAGGCTTCTCTGCTTGCGTTCGCGAACGTCGCCCACCGTACGTGTATTATGTGTTTAAACAATATCTGAAACGTTCTTTTAGACATGTTTTTCCATTTCAGTGGGATTATTTTTTATCTTATGCAGTTTTCCGTCTTCGCGCTCCGCATCCGGTGTCAGCCGATGCCCCCGATCTGGTATTTGTACTGAAACGAGAAAGCGCGGGGTGGATACTTGAAGGCATTTGCAAAGAGATCGCAAACTATTTTCCCGGACGAACGGCGTTTCATCATTTGTCTGTCTCCAAACGCCTACCGGATGCGCGCGCTTATTTTTTCTCCCATTATTCGCTTTTTCCGAAGTGCCTGAAACGCAATCCTAAACTGTGGGGAAGGCCCACACTCGTTTTTTATACGCATGCCAAAGAAACGCGTGATCAGGATATAAAAGAATTAATTTATGCGTTTGGTCAATGCACAAAAGTGGTGTGCCAGAGTTCGGCGAGCGCCAAAAAACTGGTTTTGCAGGGAGTGCCCGCCGAAAAGACAGCCTATGTGTTGGGGGGAGCGGATCCCGATCTTTTTGCGGCGCGCGAGCGCAGTGGAAAAGGGCTCGTAGGCTTCTGCACGGCTTACTACCCGCGCAAAGCGCCGGACCGCATTCTCGAGATCATCCAATCAATGCCTCAACGGAACTTTATCCTCTTAGCCCCCAAGTCATCCGAGGTTGGCTCGCGCCACCGCAAATGGGACCGCTATGAGCGGTTTACGGAGCTACTCGCGCAGCCTAATTTTTTGTACGTTGAAGCGGATTATGCCGAGTACCCAGAATATTATGCTCGCATGGATGTATTTGTATCGGCTTCCTATTTGGAGGGAGGGCCTATTCCGCTTATCGAAGCGATGATGTCTAACATTGTTCCCGTGGCGAGTGATACCGGTTTTACCGCCGACGTGATCAGGCACGGCGAGAACGGATTCATATTCCCGGTGGATACCTCAGTTTCACAGATTTGCGAATGGATCGAGCGCGCATTTATCCTGAAGACAAATGTACGTTTTACTGCCGAAAGCCTGAGCTGGAAACATTATTCCCTAGAAATTCTAAAGCTGCTGGGTTACAATCCGAATTATGATTCCCACACAGCAGGCCCCCGAGAACCTCATACAGATTCACGGTTGGTGGTTCCCATTTGACGATTCTAAATGCCGCGCGCATTTCGACGAAATTGGGTTCCAGATGGACCATCTGGAGGAAGCTCTAAAACACGTCACCGACTGGTCGGTGGCGGTGGATGGGGGCGCGCATGTCGGTTCATGGTCGAAATTCCTCGCCGGCCGTTTTTCAAGCGTGGTGTCCTATGAGTTGGCGCCCGATACGTTTTATTGCCTAAAAAAAAATATGCAAGACCTCAAAAATGTCCAGGTCATACACGCGGCTCTGGGGCATGAACCCGGACGCGTCGGCGTGGCGGGCGCCGGTCACACACTGGGCCGTTGCGTAGGAGAGGGCGACAGCGTGGAGCGTGTTACGCTCGATGACCAAAAACTGCCGTCGCTGGGTTTTTTGAAGCTGGACCTCGAGGGCTACGAATATTACGGCCTGAAGGGCGCTGAAAAAACGATACGTAAATTTATGCCTGTGATTTTAGTGGAAGAAAAAGGCCATGATTCGCGTTTTGGAATTTCGCCGCGGGCCGCGACGGAATTTTTAAAATCACTGGGCTACCGGCATATCTCCCATAAAAAACCGGACAGTCTTTTTATTCCTCCCAAAAAAGGGATCGCGCGGATCTTTCAGCGCGTGCAGCTTTACTTTTATCCCGACCCCGACCCGCTTAAGAAGAAAAAGAAAAAGAAGATTTCTCAGGTCTGACCCGGGAAAGCACTCCATTTAAATCCTTCCAGAGAGCGCCGTTTTTTATTTCCTCAAAATTCCACTGGCAGTAGGCGAGATCGTAGGCCCATTGCCTGCGCTGAGAGTCCGAAGGGAAAAAAGGCGACTCGATCTGCGCCAGGTCCGTGTTGGCCACGGGCTTGGCGATGCTCGGCCCGAGAACGAACGCGGGTACGCCGGCAAGCACCGCGTCCATTGCGGCATTGCTTGAGTACGTGACAAGCGCGTGGCAATTTTTTAATTCCTCCTCGATGGTTTTGTCTTCGTAGGATAGCCTCGTGTCGGGTATCGGTACGGGATCGTGGTCGGAGGGTTTGGGCCGATAGACAATGGGTCGTTTCGTAAATGAGCGTATCTCGTGTACGATGTTCTCGGCATAGCTTTGTGGTTCAAAACCGCTGAAGCGCGCGAACTTGTGCGTGCATCCCGCAAAAACTATATTTTCTCCATTTTTACGCCGAGGTTTCAGCAGAATCCCCAGTTTATCCCAGCGGTTCGCGCGCCTGGGAATGTCCTGAAAGTAATCGAGCGGATGGAAACCGTTCACCGAGAAACGGAAATACACTTCAGGGTTTTTAGTTTTCCAGCCGCGATGCGTGTAGCCTTTGTCGAAATAGACAAAATTCACGTTTTGTGCCTGCGCGTCTTTTAATATTTGTTCGCTTGAAGCAAGGCGACCGGTGACAAGAAGTCCAGCACCTTTGAGCAGGTCCGGCGAGTAAGCAGTTTTGGAAACCGTATCACTGGAAAGTCCATAGCACTTCAGGCCTTCGGCAAACGCCGTGATCAAGGCGCATTCGCCTTGGTTAGAACCCTCGAAGAGTAAAATGTGTCCGGCTTTCACGGGGTGTTCTTTAGAACAAAAACCGGTTCAAACGTATTTTTGGCCCGGTCCAGTATTTTTTCGTCAAATCCGAAGGACTCCACGAGCTGCCAGCCTTCCAGTAAAAGCGGTAAGCGGAGCCTGCCGTAAACGCGGTGTGCGTTCCATTGCAGCGAGTCAAGTCCTACCGGTACTGCCAGGAATAAGAGGCCGCCGGGCTTCAGAATGGACTTCATTTTTTTCATGGCTTCAAAATCACCTTTGGGATTAAGCGGATCCCCGTAGCGTCCGAGCCCGTCATGTTCGAAAGAAGAAATGGAGAGAGCCGCGTCAAATTGTTCAGGGTTGCGGTCGTATTCGGCAGGTGTCATGGTCCGGACTCCGGGATGGAGTGACCGGATGGGGTTGTATTCAATGGTTGTGCATCGGCCCCCGTAAGACAACACAACGCTTTCATACCAGGGTTTGTTGGAGCCCATGACAGCAACTTCCTTGCCTTGAATAGGGTGACGCGTGAGCGCGTCGAAAAGCCACAGGTTGGTTTGACCGTAACGTGGAAAACGATATTTTCTCTCTCGGATCTGTATCACATACCCGTCAATAATCTCGCGCGTGTATACGAGCGGCCTTTCCGGCGGATACATGCTATCACGGTACTTATTTTCAATCGGGATGCGGCCGCCAAGTGTATAGTCGTTCAGAAGATTGGGAGGGATGATGCGCAGCGGGCGAAGGCGCATGGCTTTGCGCAAAGCGCTTTCCAGATTTTTTGAATCCTGTGACAAGGCGAGCAGGGTAATATCCAGCTGCTGCTGGGTTTTTTCCACCCATTTGCCTAGACGTAGGAGGTATTTGGCGGTTTTTCGTGAGTCTTCAGCAAGTGTTTTTTTTATTTTCCTCAGTTCATAGAACAAGTAAAACTGGCTGGCCGCAGCGACGACCAGTATGCCGAGCATGAGTGCTAAAAAACTAAGTTCTGGAAGCTTCATGAAAACGTCCTAGAATTTCTTTAAGGTTCTGCCATGCGAGGCCGTTTGACATTTCCGAATACTGCCACTGGCAGTATGCAAGATTGCAGGCCCATTGGTAGCGCTCCGCGTCCGTTGGAAAATAGGGGGACTCAAGCTGAGAAAGATAGGTGTTGCTGACCGGCAGTGCCGCTGCGGGGCCTAGCACAAAAGCAGGAACGCCGTGCAGGATCGCGTCGACAGAGGCATTGCTTGCGAAAGTCACGAGCGCGTGCGCGTTTTGCAGTTCTTCTTCAATTTTATATTTCATGTGCGAAAACGTCGTCCCTGTGATCGGCTGCGGCACCACAAATGATTTTTTGGGTCTATACACGATCGGGCGATCGGAAAAGCGCCTGATTTCGGCTGCTGTTTTTACCGCGTAGTCATGGATATTGAAATGATACCAGTCCGCAAAGCCCTGCGAGCAACCTGCAAATACGACAGCGTCCCCGTGATGCCTGGGTTTGAGCTCGATTTCCAGGGCGTTCCACCGGTCCGCCGGGCGCTTGATTTCCTGTAGATATTCATGGGGATGGAAGCCATTGACGCAGAAACGGACAGTGGCGTCCGGACGGTCGGTGGTATTCCAAGCACGGCCGAAATAGCCTTTGTCGTAATAGATAAAATGAACGCCCAGCCGGCGGCAGGTTTCGATGGATTCCTTGCAGTAAATCACATTATGAACGAACACCGCGTCCGCTCTCTGTATATCGTCTGCGTTAACCTCTTCCTGCGAAAGGACTTGGGATGTTTCACCATGGCGTTTTAAACCTTCACTCATCGCCTGGATGACACGTTTTGAACCGTAATTAAGCGGATGCGTGTAAAAAAGGATATGCATTGCTTCAATATATCACAAGTGCTATCCTAAAAGCACTCCATGCGTCTTCGTGAACTAAAAGATATTTATCTCGGTCGCGACATTTACATTGTCGGCGCCGGCCCTTCGGTGAATCTTTTTCCGAAGGAATTCCTCCGCGATAAAATATGTCTGTCGCTTAACGACACCTACAAAATGCATCCTGACGTGAAACCGGTCGTGATCATGAACAACCCGGCTTATGCTCACGCGGGCCACATCGAGGCGCCGTTTCATGAATATTTTAAAAATATGCAATACCCCGTCGTGAAAATGACGGGCCGTCACCGGTCGTCGAAGAATATTGATTGGGACCATCCGTATTATTATTGTTACGACTGGTCACACAATATCGACACCGATATTTGGACGATGACAAAAGACACGGATTATTTATATTCATCGCCCGAGGGTTGTATTCTGCATGAAGCGCTGCAATTGGCGTGGATACTCGGTGCGAAAAATATTTTCGTGATCGGCTGCGACAGCCGCGTGCTGGGAGGGAAGCATTATGCGGATTTTGACAAGGACGGTTTCAGCGCGGACGAAGCACCGAAGGGATTTTATAAAAAAGAGCGCAACTACGATTCTTATGTTTATGGAACATTGATCGTACGCGAATTTTTAAAACAGAAGGGCGTCCATGTTTTTAATCTTTCCAATATCGT
>JAHFFI010000075.1 GCA_023248025.1 Candidatus Omnitrophota bacterium | reverse complement strand
GAAGGTGTGAAGACAAACACCGGCTTCCCGGATAGCAATGCTTCCGAAATCATTGAGAGCGACTCGCCAGTCACTATCACGACATCCGACAAACCCAGAATGGCGTCAACGACACCCGGCCGGTTTGCTTCATTCGCAACCACGAGCAATGGGCAGAACTTTTTTTCATCGAAATTCTTTTTGAGGTTCTCATCCGCCCAAGCCGGTGTACGACGTGAAGTTGTGGCGAGAATCTGACATCCTTTTTCATGGGCGTATTGTTTCAAGTTTAGGATCATTTTACTAAAATGTTCTTCGCTAAAACGTACTTCGCGCGTGTCCCCTCCCACCAAAAATCCTATACGCTTGGCCGCTCCGAGTTCTAGCTCCTTTGAAAAAACCTCCGCCCAACCCTCTATAGAACGGCTGCTCGTGCTGGACAAAACTCTTTCTGTCACAAAAATATTAGATGCTTCGCGGATACGATCGTGGCGAGGCACGATGACCGCGTCAAAACGCCCCATTCCAAATGGCGGCCGCATGACCACAAGCGACTTAGCGCTATTTTCGTTTTTAACCAATAAATTGATGCCTGCAATCGATGAGCCGGAAGAGATCACGACATCCGCGTAGTTTTTCATGATAGCTTCATAACACGAAGACCCCAGTGCAGCCTTTAACCAGAAATGCTTACACGGAATGTGACCGGCCGTTAGAAAACCAATGAATGTAAATAATATCCGCATAAAATTGTTTTTGTAGTTAATTTCGACAACATGGGAACGGAGGGTCTCGGGTGCGCAGCCTTGCGCCGCTCGCTCCTGGCGAATAGCCTCGAGTGCGGCCATCGACTGATGCAAATGCCCTGCTTTTCCGTCGCTTAAAACCAGCACAGAGCGATTGGGTGTGGATTTCCAGCGGCGATGCGCCCATAGCCACTGTCCCGGCTCTCGGCGGACGCGCGATTCCAACGCACCTGCAAACTGCTGGAGTATGTACTTCTCCGCTTCTTCATCCGAGAGCAGCCCGTCGGGGGCTTTTAAAGGATCACAGACCTCTATGCAGTGGCCGTAAGGCGTTAGTCGGGAGTCAAATACGGGGACGATGGGAGCGCCGGTGCGCAGCGCGAATGTCGCAACACCCGACGGGTAAGACGAGCGGCGCCCGAAGAAATTTACAAATGTTCCTGTTTTTCCGCCATCCTGATCGCTTAAAATACCGACAATGTGGCCGCTTTTAAGCGAACGTAAAATTTCACGCACCGCTATGCCTTTAATAATGATCTGACTTCCCTTGCAGGTGCGAAGCGCGTTAAGATAGGCGTCCGAACGCGGATGCTTCTGATGGCGTGCCAGAGCCACGAGACGGTAATTTTTAAGCCCGCTCACGATATTGAGCATTTCCCAATTGCCAAAATGCCCCGTGAGTAAAATTAGGCCCTGGTTGTCTTTTCTCAATCCGTCCAGTTTTTCTTCGCCATCGATGCGCACATACCTGTCAACGAAAGCTGAATCCATTTCCGGAGCACGCATAAGTTCAATCGCCGAGAGCGCCACATTCTGGAACGAGGCTTTTGCTATTTTTTTTAGCTCAGGACGCGACTTCTCCGCCGCGAACACCGCCCTCAGGTTCCGGTAGGCCACCTTTCTGCGTTTGGAAACCGCGTACGCGATGTTTCCGAGACAGCGCCCGAGAAAAAGCGCTGCACCCAGCGGAAGATAGCGAACCAGAAAGCGCGCGGTCTTGATCGCGCTAAGAATTAAGGCATCTTCGAATAAAATTTTCTTCATCATCCGCAATCTTGAATTCTATCTGCAGCACGCGCAGTGAAAAACCGCACGCGGCAAAGACATCCTTACGTTTTAAGACAGGCCCCAGACGGTAATAATCTTTTTGCGTCGTTACAATGTAATTTACGCCCGATTCTTTCGAACGACGCGCGAATTCGCTTATTTCATTCACACTATAGGCATGATGGTCATCAAATCGTGCCGCAAATGCGATGTGTGAGCCCAGGAGTTCGGCTGTTTTTTCAAAAGAGTACGGATCTGCGATGCCGGAGAGCGTCGAAATGCGTTTACCCCTTAATTCATCCAAAGAAACCGTGCGATTAGCCACGGGGTCCCAGAGCCTTGACGGCCGGTGAAACGCTTCAAAAATAATAGGGTTCGGCTTTAGCGCGCCAAGGCGCTGACGGATCCAATGCAGATTTTTTGAACCGAGATTGCTTTTTGTCAGTACAAAAATATCTCCCCGTGATAAATATTCCACCGGCTCTCTCAAAGTCCCCGCAGGAATAAGTCCTCCGGGACCAAATGGAAGTGTGGTATTGATAGCGACCACGTCAAGGTCGCGGTGAAGCCTCAGATGTTGGAAGCCGTCATCCAGGAGAATGTATTCGGCATTGTGTTTTTTAACAGCCTCCTCGGCCGATTTGACGCGATCGCGTCCTACAATCACCGGAATACTCCCGAGCCGCGCCCTCAATTCCTCAACCTCATCCGTACTGTAACCGCGCGTGAGGACAACCACGCGCTTTCCGTAATACGCCAGATCATGAGCGAGTTTAATCACAAGCGGCGTTTTCCCGGTGCCGCCCCAGGTGATATTGCCCACACTAATGACGCGTGCGTTCACTTTACGGATTCGGAACGGGAAAATCTTGTAACTGCCCTGACAAACATCAAGCCCGAATCGATATATTGCGGATAAAACTTTACCGAAAAACTTTTTCACGTCAACACTCCTTTTAAGAGCACGATATTTTTTTGTGTTGCACCCTGATGCTTCAATACCAGTGTTTTTGCCCGCTGCCCCATGGCCCGAGCTTCTTCGGAGTTCTGCAGGAACCCGCGAAGCTTCAATTCCAAATCCGCGGCGGAACCTACTTCCATCGCCGCGCGCTCATCCCGGAACTGTTCAACCATTTCCAAAAAATTACTCATCAAAGGACCGTGTAAGATCGGCTTTTCAAAGTACGCAGGCTCGACAAGATTGTGGCCACCCACATTTACTAAGCTCCCCCCCACAAACACCGCATCTGCGATCGCATACAAAGCGGATAAGATTCCTATTTTATCTAAAATAAGCACTTGACCGCTATCCCAAACTGGATGCGAGGCACCTTCCAAAAGCGAGGAGGCGCGCACCGGCGTAAACCCCGCTTCCAGAGTTTCTTTTATGATTTTGTCTAACCGGTCCAAATGTCTGGGTGCCAATAAAAGCTTGAACGACGGATGATCCTTTTTGAGCGATTGAACGATCCTTAATAGAATCGTCTCTTCTCCCGCGTGCGTACTGCCGCCAATGAGCAAAAAAGGCTTTGATCCGTAATAACGCCCGACAGCGTCCACAACTTCAGAACGTCCGCCTTGCGGTTGCCAGTCAAATTTCATGTTTCCGGTGACTTGAATTCGGCCCGAATCGGCGCCGACTGCCGTGAAACGCTCTTTCATACGTGCATCCTGAGCTCCGATGGCCGTCACACGCCCCAATACCCGTCGCATAAAAACGCGTGCCCAGCGATATTTTGCGATCGCCTTGTCCGAAATACGCGCGTTCACGATGAAAATCGGTATCGCAAGCCGCGAAAGTTCATCGATGAGATTTGGCCATATTTCTGTTTCAAGAATAACCAGCGCTTTCGGACAAACAGCCTTAATAAATGCGCGGACTGAAAATCCAAAATCCGCCGGGAAATACAGTACTTTATCCTCGTCGTCCTTTAGCTTCAGCGCCGCTTCCCGCCCGGCCGATGTCGTAACCGTCAAAACAAAAGACAGTCCGGAATATTTCTCTTTAATCGCACCGATAAGCCGTATCGCAAGCGACACCTCACCGACCGAAACCGCATGCACCCATATAATTTTTTTTCCTTCCAGCTCCTTCGCCATTTTTACAGGCACCTGGCCGAAACGCTCTTTCCAATTGTCCTTGTGTTTTTTTTTCAGAAAAAAGAACGGCAGATAGCAAAAAGCAAAGGTCCAGAACGCTACTCTATAAAAGAACCGCATCATTATTGAGTGAAACCTTTAGTGCGCTCTCGGATGCGCTTTATCATACGCTTCCTTGAGTCGCTGGGAAGAAACATGTGTATAGATCTGTGTTGTTGAAAGATTTTCGTGCCCCAATAGCTCCTGAACCGAACGCAGATCTGCGCCGCGGTTCAAAAGATGAGTCGCAAATGAATGCCGGAGCGTATGCGGAGAAATATTCTCACGACGGCATGTCATCTGAATATAGCGATGTAAAATACGTCTGACGCTTCGGTCCGTCAAACGCCCACCTTTGTCATTGGGCGAATGACTTAAAAACAAAGCCCGCGTCGATTTTTTGTTCTTATGCGGTTGTCTTTCTCGAATATCAAGATAGTCCCTGATGCTGCGCAGCGCGCGGTCACCCACGGGACAAAGTCTTTCTTTAGCGCCTTTTCCGTAAACACGGCAGACGCCGCTCAAAAAATCCACCCGCTCGATGTCGAGGCCGACGAGTTCTGATACCCGTATGCCGGTCGAATACAGCGTTTCGAGAATCGCGCGATCACGTTTTCCTGAGAGGTCCTGGTCCGGCGCTTCGAGAAGGCTGGCCACTTCGCTCTCGTCCAAAACAATGGGGAGTTTTTTTTCGAGCTTCGGGCTTTTTAAAAGCATCGCTGGATTCTTGGGAAGATCTCCTTCGCGATTCAGAAATTTAAAGAATGACCTAAGCGACGCCATACGGCGCGCGACCGTTCTTTTCGAGTAACCCTTGTCTTTTAATACCGCGAGATATTTCCTTAAAATAGGCACATCGGCATCTTCAATACTAATTTTATCCATGAACGCATAAAATTCACGCAGGTCGGTTGCGTAGCTCGAAAGCGTATGCCGTGAATAATTTTTCTCGGCCTTAAGGAAAGTTAGGAATTTATCCGTATGTCTATCCACTCTCGTCCTCTGCGGTCTCGTCGGAACTTTCACGGGATGCCGGGTTAGGCGTTTCACTTTTAGCCTCAGAAGGCAGGCGATTTACGATAAACGTGCATTCTGGATAACGCGTGCATCCGTAAAATGGCCGGCCGCGACCTGATTTTGCGCGGCGGGCGACGAGTTTACCCTGTCCGCACTGTGGGCAAGCGACTTCCGTTGAAATAGATTTTGCGTTCTTGCAATCCGGCCACGCGGAACAGCTCATGAAGCGGCCGCGCCGACCCCATTTGATCACCATCGGTTTGCCGCACTTCTCACAAATTTCATCGGTGGGTTCAGCCTCTCGCTTGACCGTCTGCATTTGGGTCTTGGCAAGATCAACCTGCCCTCCAAAAACTTGATAAAAATCTTTTATCACCTTTACCCATTCGATTTCCCCATCCTCAACCCGGTCAAGCTCCGCTTCCAGATTGGCGGTGAAGTGCACGTCCATAATCTTTTCAAAATGCTTCACTAGAAGATCAATGACGAGTATGCCGAGTTCGGTCGGAACAAGGCTTCCGCCTTCGCGGCGGATATAGTCCCTGGCTGTCAGGGTCGCGATAATCGGCGCATAAGTGGATGGGCGGCCGATTCCCTGCTCTTCGAGCGCTTTGACCAGCGAAGCGTCCGTAAAACGGGCCGGAGGCTTGGTGAAATGTTGCAAGCCCTCGATCTTGAGAACCTTCAGTGCTTCTTTGGCTTCAAGCGGAGGTAATTGTGTCTCCTCTTCTGCGTCCTGTGGGTGCACGATGAGAAAACCTTGAAACTCAATACGGCTGCCCGTCGCACGGAAAATACAATCCGCGGCCTGAATATCCACGACTTCCTGCGCCACCTGCGCCGGCATCATTTGGCTCGCCATCGTTTGTTCCCATATCAGCGAATATAATTTGAACTGATCCGGCGTGAGATAAGATTCAATATCCTGGGGCCTGCGCGCGACGGACGACGGACGGATCGCTTCATGCGCTTCCTGGGCCTGCCTTTTAGATTTATAAATATTGGGTGTGGCCGGTAAATACTCCTTGCCGTATTGTTTCAAGATCTGTTCACGCGTTTCTTTGAGAGCGGTTTCGGACAGACGCACCGAATCCGTCCTCATATAAGTGATGAGACCGATTGAGCCCTCTGGGCCCAACTCCACTCCCTCATAAAGCATCTGCGCTATCTTCATCGTCTTTGCCGCGGGAAAACGCAGACGATTGTAAGCCTGCTGTTGAATTTTACTCGTAGTAAACGGCGCTGATGGGTTGCGCTTTTTCTTCTGATGCTTGACTTCATGCACCGTGAACGAGGCGTTCTTTAATTTCCCTAAAATAGCATCCGCCTGGGTCTTGTTCTTCAAATCTATTTTAGCGCCGCCCACTTTTTCCAACTTGGCGATAAACGTCTGCGAAGATTCTTTTACTTTGGCAAGCTCAGCTTCAATACTCCAGTATTCTTCCGGAGTGAACGCTCGTATCCTGCGTTCCTGGTCTACGATCAGTCTGAGCGCCACGGATTGAACGCGTCCCGCAGAAAGACCCCGCCCTACTTTCTGCCACAAAAGCGGACTGAGCGAATAGCCAACAAGCCGATCGAGAACACGACGTGCCTGTTGGGCGCCAACAAGGTTCATGTTGATCTCCAACGGATGCTTGAACGCCGCCAGGACCGCATCCTTCGTAATTTCATTGAAAACCACGCGTACGACCGTTTTGCCTTCTCCCAGCGCATTCTTCAAATGCCAACTGATCGCTTCCCCCTCACGATCGGGATCGCAGGCCAGATAAATCTCTTTTTTGGATTTAGCTTTTTTCTTAAGCTCCGAAAGCGTTTTCTTTCGGTCTTTCACGACGATGTATTTGGGCTCAAAATTATTTTCGATGTCGATGCCCATTTTGCTTTTGGGAAGATCTATCACGTGTCCCATTGAGGCCGCGACTTCGAAATTTGCTCCCAGATATTTATTAATGGTTTTACATTTGGCGGGGGATTCTACAATCACGAGCGCTTTGGGCTTGTCGGCGCCGCCGCCTAC
>JAHFFI010000012.1:18474-24713 GCA_023248025.1 Candidatus Omnitrophota bacterium | reverse complement strand
AAAACTTTATTCTTCGGAACATAAAAAGAAAGTAGCCAAATGACGGAAAAATTTGGAGCCACAGGCCGCCGCAAAGAAGCCAGCGCGCGTGTTCATATATTAAAAGGAACAGGCGTGATCAAGGTCAATGGCCGTGAGATCGCAAAATATTTTGGAAGACCCACGCTTCAGATGATTGTGAAGCAGCCTTTGGAAGCGGTACGCCTGAACGGACAGATAGACGTGACTGCAAACGTGCGGGGTGGCGGGCTTGCCGGCCAGGCCGGTGCGGTGCGTCACGCCATTTCACGGGCGCTTGTAGCATTTGATGAGACATTGAAACCGCTTCTCCGCCGCGGCGACTACCTGACACGTAACCCTCGCATGAAGGAACGTAAAAAGTACGGTCGCAAGGGTGCGCGTCGCCGGTTCCAATTCTCAAAACGTTAAAACGGAGTTTTTGCAGGTTTACCCTAGTTTTAAAAATTAACGTAAGTTGTGAATTGGCCGGGCGTTACGCTCGGCCTTCTTTTTTATTTATTGAATTCTAATCTTTAGACCTTTATAATGAATAACTTATGAAAAAAATTCGCGTAGCTGTAGTGGGTGCAACGGGTTACACAGGCGAAGAGCTGGTTCGCATTCTTGCGGACCACGAGGATGCGGAGCTATCGTACGTCTCCGGAAAAGAAGACCGCGATATTAAAATTCAAGAAATTTTCCCTTATCTCAAAAATAGGGTGAACCTCGAGTGCAAGGCTTTTTCCGTAGAAGAAGCAATTGAAAAGTCCGACCTCGTTTTTCTTTGTCTGCCGCACACCGTTTCGATGACGGTGGCGCCGCTGTTTCTGGGGGCAAAAAAGAAAGTCATCGACGTCAGCGCGGATTACCGTTTAAAAGACAAAACGGTGTATGAAAAATTTTACAAGGTCCCGCATAAAGATGCGGTCTATTTAAAGGGTGCGGTTTATGGGCTTCCCGAGATTAACCGTGAGAAAATCAAGACTGCCCATTTAATAGCCAATCCCGGTTGCTATCCGACAGGCGCTATTTTAGGACTTATAGCCGGTGTGCGCGGTGCATGGCTGGATCCCAGCTCCATTATTATTGATGCGAAAAGCGGTGTTACGGGTGCCGGTCGAAAAGCTGAAAAATCGCTTAATTTTTCTGAAGTGAATGAAAATTTTAAGGCTTACAAACTCTTTGAACATCAGCATGTGCCTGAGATTGACCAGGAATTGTCCCGCGCCTCCAAAAAAGAGGTGCGCGTGACATTCGTTCCGCATCTTTTACCCGTGAACAGGGGCATACTGAGCACGATGTATGTGCCGCTTTTGAAAAAGACGACGACCCATGAGCTGATCGCAGTCTACCGGAAATTTTATGCGAATGAGCCGTTCGTTAAGGTTTATGAGAACGGCGCCCTTCCGGAGCTTAAGCACGTGGCTCACACAAATTTCTGTGACATCGGTATGCGTGTCAATGAAGAGAAGAAGCTGGCCGTTATTGTGAGCGCCATCGACAACCTGCAAAAAGGCGCCGCCGGTCAAGCTGTCCAAAACATGAATATTATGTGCGGTTTTAAAGAAACGAGCGGACTTCGATAAATGAAGATCATTCCAGGCGGCGTGACCGCGCCCATCGGTTTTAAAGCCAACGGCCTTTACTGTGGCATTAAAAAGTCCAAGAAAAAAGACTTGGCGCTTATTTTTTCAGAACGCATGTGTGATGCGGTGGGCGTTTTTACAACCAACAAAGTTCAGGCCTCCTGTGTCGTCATCAATAAAGAACATCTGCGTGATGGACGGGCGCAGGCGATTATCGCCAATTCCGGCAACGCCAACTGCATGACGGGGGAAAGCGGTTTTGACAATTCTCGTTCGATGATTTCTCTGACCGCAAAACTTTTGAGAATACATTCCAAAGACGTGCTGGTCGGTTCCACCGGGGTGATCGGAAAACCGTTGCCCATAAAAAAAATACTGGATGCAGTGCCTGAGCTGGTAAAAGGTCTGGATCGAGACGGCAGTGAGCTGGCTGCTTCTGCTATTCTCACAACGGACCGCGCCGCCAAGCAGATGGCCGTGGAATTTCCCATAGGCAAAAGACGCGTGCGAATCGGTGCCATCGCGAAAGGTGCCGGCATGATCCATCCGCAGATGGCGCTTAATCCGCCAAAACACGCGACCATGCTTTGCTATGTCACCACGGATGCCGTTATTTCACACGGCGCATTGAGGGACTCGCTCGATCGAGCAGTCCAAAAGACGTTTAATATGATTACGATAGACGGCGATATGTCTACGAACGATATGGTTATCGTGCTCGCCAACGGCACGGCGCAGAACGAGAAGATCGTCGAAAAAACTGAAGAAGCCAGGGAGTTTGGACGTGCCCTTGAAACTATATTTCTCAATATCGCAAAAGCGATGATACGGGACGCAGAAGGCGCAACCAAATTTGTGGAAGTGAATGTTCGCAAAGCGCAGAGCCGTGAAGACGCGCGCCTTGTGGCAAAGGCCATCGCGTCCTCAAATCTCGTCAAGTGCGCGCTGTTTGGATCGGACCCCAACTGGGGCCGCATCGCGGCGGCCGTTGGTTACTCGGGTGCTCACGTGGATCCCTGGAAAATCCAGATCTATCTGGGAAAAGAGCTTGTGCTCAAGAACGGCGGACGCGTAAAAAAGAAAACGGTGCTACTAAACCGTGTGTTCGCTCAGAAAAACATCAAGATCGCGGTGGATCTGGGACTCGGGAAATACAGCGCCACGGCATGGACCTGCGATTTTTCTACCAGTTACGTGCGCATCAATTCCGCGTACCGCACTTAAACACCAAAAGAGGCTGCCTTGGACAAAACGTTGGATAAATCATCAAAAGAACCGTTCGCGAAAATGGAAGACATTATCCGCAAAGCGGATGTGTTGATAGAAGCGCTTCCTTATATACAGAGCTTCTACGACAAGACCATTGTTATTAAATACGGCGGTGCCGCAATGACGGACCCTGTGATTCGACGCGACGTGCTGGAAGACATCGTTTTTTTGAGCTATGTCGGAATGCGCCCTATTCTCGTGCACGGAGGCGGGCCGTTCATCAACCAGCGCCTTGAGGAGATCGGCAAAGAAGTTAAATTTGAAAAAGGTTTCCGTGTCACGGACGAAGAAACCATGGAAGTCGTAGAAGACGTGCTGGGAAAAGTGAACCGTGACATCGTGCGCGAGATCATTTCTCTCGGCGGCAGCGCCATATCGCTTTCCGGAAAAGAGGATCATCTCATAGAAGTGAAGAAATATATCCCCGAGGAGGGTGTTGATATTGGATTTGTGGGTGACATCACCAAGATCAACGGGGATGTGATACAGAAAATGATCACGAGCGACATTATTCCGGTGATATCACCGATCGGTATCGGCAAGGATAGTTTTACTTACAATGTAAATGCGGACAACGCCGCGGCCGAGATTTCGAGGTCTTTGCGTGCGCACAAGCTCATGCTTTTGACGAATGTGCGGGGTATTTTAAAGGATTTGAACGACCCCGAATCTCTCCTGCCGCACGTGGAAACGTCCGACATCAACGGACTCATCGAAAAAAAAGTGATCGTGGGCGGAATGATTCCCAAAGTAAAAGCCTGTGTGCGTGCGCTTGAACGGGGCGTAAAAAAGACCCATATCATTGATGGTAAAATCCCGCATGGGTTATTGCTCGAAATCTTTACGGACAGCGGTATTGGCACAGAAATTGTGAAAAGATAATGGACTACAGAAAAACGATAAGACTTTATTACGATTACGTCATCAACTGCTACACGCGTGTTCCGCTCGTGTTGGAGAGAGGAAAAGGTACGCGCGTTTGGGATGCCCAAGGCGTGGAATATCTGGATTTTTTTCCCGGATGGGCGGTCAGCGGCATCGGACATTGCCATCGCCGTGTTGTCGAGGCTATTAAGCGTCAGGCAGAGGAGTTGCTGCACGTTTCCAACAATTATTACCATGAGTCGCAAGGGCTATTAGCCGAAAAAATCATTCATCATTCTTTTCCCGGAAAAGTTTTTTTCTGTAATAGCGGCGCTGAGGCCAATGAAGCAGCCTTTAAGCTCGTACGTAAAATCGGCAATCCTTCAAGAAACGAAATAATCACAATGGATCGCTCATTCCACGGTAGGACTCTGGCTGCAGTTACGGCCACAGGACAAAAAAAATACCAGGAGGGTTTTGAGCCGCTTCCCGGCGGTTTTGTGAACGTTCCATTCAATGACTTTGAGGCTCTGGAGCGAGCCGTGACCCCGAAGACCATTGCCATCATGATGGAGCCGATACAGGGCGAGGGCGGCGTGCGCGTGGCGGATCACCCGTATATGGCTTCGGTCAGGCGCCTATGCCATGATAAAAAAATTATCCTTATTCTGGACGAAGTTCAGACCGGCATGGGTCGCACCGGCCGAATGTTCTGTTATAAAAATTTTGGCATTGAACCGGATGTCATGACGCTGGCCAAATCACTGGGCGGCGGTTTTCCGATTGGAGCCATGGTTGCAAAAAAAGAGATCGCGGATGTGTTGACGCCCGGTACGCACGCAACGACGTTTGGAGGATCTCCCTTGGCCTGCGCCGCGTCGCTGGCTACCTTTGAGGCGATCGAAAAAGAAAAACTTATCAATAACGCAGTGATCGCAGGTTCGTATTTATTTAAACGTTTGAACGAACTCAAGCGCCAGCACGTTATCGTGAAGGAAGTGCGAGGGCTGGGCCTCATGGCTGGGTTGGAGCTCACCATCGAAGGAAAAAATATCTACGAGGAATGTCTCAAAAGAAAACTACTGATCAATTGTACGCAGGGAAATGTGTTGAGACTGATGCCGGCGCTGGTTGTGAAAGAAAAAGAAATCGATCGGGCCGTGCAGATTCTCGACGAAGTGTTCTCTCTTGAGAAAGAAATCGTTTTGACAAAAGAAAGGGGTAAGGCGGCATGAGTAAATCAAAAAAGAAGAAAGCGTCCAAAAAAGTAAAAAAGGGGAAAATTCGGAGGCAACGCGCTTCGAAAGTCGTGCCTTTTGCCGACAAGGATTTTTTATCGCTGAAAGAATTTACGCGTGAAGACCTTGAGACGCTTTTTAAAACCGCTGAAAAAATGAAAAAATTCCCGGAGTCGTTCCTAACTAAGCTCAAGGGTCGCTCCGCGGCGCTTCTGTTCCAAAAGCCGTCCATGCGCACTCGTGTTTCATTTCAGGTCGGAATGAGCGAGCTTGGCGGAAGCTGCGTTTACATGGATCCGCAGGAAATGCCGCTCGGCGAACGCGAATCCATCAAGGATATCGCTAGGGTGCTTTCGCGCTACTGCGATGCCATCGTCGCGCGTACCTATCATCATTCGGACGTGGAAGAACTGTCGCATTATGCCAGCGTGCCGGTGATCAATGGTCTTAGCGACTGGTTTCATCCCTGCCAAACGTTGGCGGATCTTTTTACGGTGCGTGAAAAATTCCACGCCATCGAAGGAATGAACATTGGCTACATTGGTGACGGCAACAATGTGCTGAATTCGCTTTTGTTCGGTGTGGCTAAGTTGGGCGGCAATCTGTCCATCGCGACGCCGCGCGGTTATGAACCGAGCGAGGAAATATTGAAGAGTATCAAGTTGCTCTCGAAAGACAGCGGCTCAAAGATTACACTCTCCAACAATCCATTCACGGCCATCAAGAATGCGCATGTGATCTATACCGACGTATGGGTGAGCATGGGCCAGGAAAAGCAGCGTGACCAGCGCCTGCGCGATTTTCAGCCGTTCCAGATCAATATGGCAGTTTTAAGCAAAGCGCCAAAGGACTCGGTTGTGATGCATTGTCTGCCAGCGCATCGCGGCGAAGAGATCACGGACGAGGTGATTGAGAGCCCGCGTTCGGCCATCTTTGATCAGGCTGAAAATAGACTTCATACGCAGAAAGCGTTGTTGTTTCATTTATTGACGAGAAAAAGAAAAAAATAGTCAGTAGACGGCAGACAGGGAGAAGAAAAAAGTGAAAAAAGTGGTGTTGGCGTATTCCGGTGGATTGGATACTTCCGTCATGATCAAGTGGCTTCGCGACAAGGGATATGAGGTAGTGGCTTACATGGCCGACGTCGGGCAGGAAAAAACCACGACGGCGGCCATCGCGCGCGCAAAAAAAGCGGGAGCCTCAAAAGTCGTTGTGAAGGACCTTAAGAAGAAATTCATTACGGATTATATTTGGCCGGCGCTTCAAGCCAACGCGGTGTACG